>JAYKGX010000124.1:0-4044 GCA_035285565.1 Synechococcales cyanobacterium | reverse complement strand
GTTTCATCAGTCAGCCTTTCCATTGCAACTCCCGCGACTTGACAAATCCCTCCACCAGGGCGCAGGCGATCGCAGTCAACCAGAACCGATCGATCAAGCAGATATTTTACTCTTTGAAGGCTGGTGTGTTGGGGTCAGACCGATCGCCCCCAATCTATTCCACAACGCCCCTGCTCCCATTACCACCCCAGCCGATCGCACCTTTGCCGCCGATATGAACCAAGCATTAGCCGCCTATCTCCCCCTATGGGAACGCCTCGATCGCCTCATCATTCTCCACGTCCCAGACTATACCCTCAGCATCCAATGGCGACAGGAAGCAGAACATAAAATGATCGCCCAAGGCAAAGCTGGCATGAGCGATGCAGCCATTCAATCCTTTGTGGAATATTTTTGGAAAGCCCTACACCCAGCATTATTTATTCAACCACTCACGCAAAATTGCCCCTGGGTCGATGGCGTAATCACCATTCAACCCAATCATCTCCCCGGACAATTCCAATTGCAATCATCCAGCCGATAACTGCTTTTCCTTCTCTAGCATTGCCTGATATTCTTCTTCACTAATCAAATCCATTTCCCGCTCCACGCGATCGCAAAACAGAATCCCCTGAAAATGATCATACTCATGCTGAAAAATCCGAGCAATGAATCCCTCCATCTCCAGCCGTTGTAACACTCCCTGGCGATCGCAATAATCCACCGTAATCGCACAATGACGCGGCACCCAACCCCGCAACCCCGGCACACTCAGGCACCCCTCCCAACCAGATTCCTGCTCCAGCGATCGCGCCACAATCACCGGATTAATCATCACCGTAGGTTCCATCGAGGGAGCCTTGGGATAGCGTGGGTTAGGGCGCGATGCCACAATCATCACCTGATAGGGCTGATCCACCTGGGAAGCCGCAATCCCCACGCCATTGGACTCCTTCAACGTCAACAACAAATCATCAATGAAAAGTTGTAAGCGGCGATCGTGGATGTCCGTCACCCGTTGTGCAGTTTGGCGCAGGGTCGGATGTTCACGGGTGAGAATCGTTAAACGATTTGCCATAGGTCAATCGTTATACTTAATTCTGCGCCGTGCGAGCAGGGAAAGGACCCGGTTGCGCCGTAATACTCAGCGTCTGTCCCGATCGATTCACTTCCAATTGGATATTACTACCGATCGCCGTGGCTTCCACCGCCTGTTGCACTTGATCAGCCGCAGTGATGTCCTTCCCATTAATTTTAGTAATCACATCACCAGGACGAATCCCAGCCTTGGCCGCCGGAGAAGTGCGCTCTACCCGGAAAATAAACACGCCCCGCTCCACCTTGACGTTAAAATTACTCTCTGGGTCATTGTTAATTTGCTTCTGCAACTCAGGATTAAGCGTCCGCATGGCAATCCCCAAATAGGAATGATCCACACGCCCCTTGGCAATCAGTTGATCCGAAATGCGGCGAGCCGTCCTGATGGGAATGGCAAATCCTAGCCCCTGGGCCCCACCAATGATCGCCGTATTCATGCCAATCACTTCACCCCGTTGGTTCAGCAAAGGCCCGCCAGAATTACCAGGATTGATCGCCGCATCGGTTTGAATAAAGCTCACCCGCTTATCCGGCACCCGCACATCCGAACTAGACCGCCCCGTCGCACTGATAATGCCTGCAGTCACCGTATTGTCCAAGCCCAAGGGATTACCGATCGCGATCGCCCATTCCCCCGGCTTCAACCCATCAGAATCTCCTAAAGGTGCCGTCGGCAGATTATTACCCTGCACCCGCACCACTGCCACATCCGTCAATGGATCAGCCCCCAGCACCTTGCCATCCAATTCCCGCCCATCCCGGAGCGTCACCGTCACCGTATCCGCCCCTTCTACCACATGAGCATTGGTCAAAATCAACCCATCGCCACTGATGATAAAACCTGATCCGGTTCCCCGCTCCACTCGCTCCCGAGGCATTCTGGGCGCATCCCCAAAGAACCGCCGGAAGAAGGGATCATCAAACATTTCGGGTAGGTCTCCCCGGCGGCTTTTCACCGTGCGAGAAGCATTAATCCGCACCACCGCAGGCCCAACCCGTTCTGCCGCCGCCGCAATAAAATTCGACTCCCCACTCGCCGCCAAAGTCCCCGTTCGGCTCTGGGCAATCATCTGGGGTTGAGACTGGCTATTCTGAGCGATCGCTGCTTGGGGTGGCGCAACAATCCGACCTCCCACCACCACACTTCCAGCGCCCACAAGGGGCAAAGTGACATAGAGGGCAATTTGTTGCCACGGGCGAGATACCTTCAGATGGGACAACTTTGTGCGGAAGAAGGAAGATCGGTCAGCCATAATGTCTTAAAAGTCCTAAGGGTTCTTGTTGTATAGTCTAACGAATCTGATTCAAAACCACCGTCATCAGCGACTCTCAATCATCAGAAACGAGCAATGCATTTCTATTTGAGTCTGCCCCAGCCGTGTGGCAACAAAGTCACAATCCAGTCTCAATTCGGTCACATTTTTTCTCGCAAGGCTGCTTGCCTGATTGGATACATTCTGGACGATCGCCCCATTCAAAAGGTTTCAGCCCCCTAAATTGACTCCAGCCCACCTTGTCACAAAGAGTTCACATGACCATCATTTGGCTGACAAGTCGCCCCCCTAAATTAGGTATCACAGGTGAATGAATGACGAAGGCAGGCAGGCGATTCTCGCCTGTCCTTTTTATTTTTAGCCGTTAGATAACTCTCAAGTTCGATCGTCAACCACAGCAATTCAACTAACTTCAACTAACTCGGAGTCCATTAACTCAGAGTCCATCACCCCCCTTTGCAGCCGCGATCGTCAGTCTTTTCATCAGCCTCTCGTAAAGAATCGTAAAGAAAACCTAGACTGGTCGGTCATCTCAATGGTAAGAGCGACTTAGGAGCGACTGCGGGGTACCAGGAACTGTCACGCATCAAAAAATAAGGAATTGTAAAGAAGTTTATCCAGGCATTTGCAACAGCAACATTTCTGCGAATCACTGTCTTGCTGCACCTTGGGAGCATCTGTATCTAGCGCTGCACTTCCAGGTCAGCCCAGTCAGAACCCTGTCAAAAACTTGTAATGAATTCGCCATTGATCCCTTGACAGAAACCCGCAAATCCCCATCAAAACCCAATTTGAGCAAATCTGAGTAAGATTATTACAAAATATTTCAGACTCACAGGACACAGGCGCAGGATGCCGCAAAATTGGTTTCGGTAGGTTGCTCAGTCCAGCCAGCTCGATGTCGCCAACGGTCATCAATGCCAGATTCTCGCAAACGGAATTCAGGTGCAGGGTTGCAAGATGGCTCACCAGCTCAGGACTAAACCGGCCATGGGAGCCTTTCAGAAACTCCTGAATTTAAACAAAAAAACGGTTACAGATCTTTTGGAGGAATCCATCCATGAGTATTGTCACGAAGTCGATCGTGAACGCGGATGCTGAAGCGCGTTACCTCAGCCCCGGTGAATTGGATCGCATCAAAGGGTTCGTCACCAGCGGCGAAAAGCGTCTGCGGGTCGCTGAAACCTTGACCGGCGCTCGTGAGCGGATCGTCAAGCAAGCAGGGGATCAACTATTCCAGAAGCGTCCTGACGTGGTTTCTCCCGGTGGAAACGCTTACGGCGAAGAAATGACCGCAACCTGCCTGCGTGACCTTGACTACTACCTGCGTCTCGTCACCTACGGTGTGGTTTCCGGCGACGTGACCCCGATCGAAGAAATCGGAATCGTGGGCGTGAAGGAAATGTACAAGTCTCTGGGCACCCCCATTGATGCAGTTGTGGAAGGCGTGCGCGCCATGAAGAGTGCTGCTGCTTCCCTGCTCTCGGCTGATGATGCTGCTGAGGCTTCTGCTTACTTCGACTATGTGATCGGCGCAATGAGCTAAGCTTCGGGTCTTCTCCGAATTTCTGCTTTTTTACGTTTTTCACACAAAATTTCAATTGTTTAAGGAAGTCGAACAATGCAAGACGCAATTACCGCTGTAATCAATTCTGCTGACGTTCAAGGTAAGTACTTGGACGGTTCCGCTCTT
>JAYKGX010000123.1:0-5026 GCA_035285565.1 Synechococcales cyanobacterium | reverse complement strand
CTGTGGAGATTTCGCTGCTACAGGTGTTAGGGGCATTCCTCATTTTTATCTTCGGTCCCATTTTGGGGATGGTTCCCCCTCTCACGAGGTACGAAGCGATCGAAGCGATTGTCAAAGGACTCCTGATAGCTGGGTTGACAAAGTATTTCTTTCCAGTGGAGGGGGAATGGATTTGGATTGCCTTAGCCGCCTTCGTCTGTGGCAGGTATGCTCGTCAACGGCGCACATCTCTCTATACCTTGGTGGCGGGGTTGGCGATCGCCGATCCCAGAGTTGCTGGATTTGCCCTCATCATCGGTGGCATCAGTAGTACAATTTTTCGGCAACAGAAATCGGCATGGATCTTACTGTTGGGCTTGTTACCCCTGATGTCGCTCCTGTTTCAACCCAAGAATGGAGCCTTTTTTATGACAGCCGCGATGACCTGTGGTTTGGTCTATTGGGTGGATCAAAAATTACCCCCCGATCGCAGCCTCAACACAGCTCAGATCAAACAACGGGGACTCTTGCACCTCTTCCGAACCGAGCGAGGCGTTGCCAGTTTAGATCGTCCACTCCGAGCCGAGCGGGTGGGGCTGGGGTTGGCGACCTTGGCAATTCTGAAGCAGGCGGGTTTTCCGGTACGAGCGGGCTGGATTGTGTATCCGGGGGATGATCCAGAAGCGATTGCCCAACTGGTGGAACCTGCAAAGCAAACGCCAGCAGTGGTCAAAGCGATCGCGATCGCAACGGGGACAACCATGGTGGAACTGGAAGCCACAACCGTGGAGCAGCTCTGGGGAGCCATTGTCCAGGCGTTTGAGTCAGCGCGGGTGCCCGTGGTGCTGTTGATTCAATCCAAAATTTGGGCTGTGACCGCAGGGGTGGGGCTACCAGGGGATGCGGGGCAAGTGTGGGTGAATGTCCTCTCTAATGATCGGGTGACTTCTACTTACCATGTGCAAGTTCCCATAGGGGCTGAACTATCGCTAGAATTTTCTGATAATGAAGCCATTCGGGGTTCCGGAGAGTTACCGCCTAAAATGGTTTGGGAAATTGCCTGTTTTACCCTGCGATCGCAATCGTTATTAAAGCGATCGATCCAATTAGAATGGGCCCATGATGGCGAACAACTTTGGATTACCGGTGCAAATGTTTAGGATTATCTGCGACGATGGATAGGAATTGATGAGGGAAGAGGAGGAGACAAACCGGTGGAAACTTCAACGCAGGTTTTGTTCGGTTTAGGATTTATTCTGTTGACGATCGCCCTAGCAGCTTGGCAACGGCTGGAGATTATAGGTAATCTGATTGTGACTTCAGGTCGGTTGCTTTTGCAAATGATCGTGCTGACTTATCTCGTGGCAGCAGTGATTTTGTTAAACCATGCGATCGCTACCATTTTTGCAATTCTCAGTCTGATTGTAGTAGCAGCTATTTTGATTCGCAATCAAGTTTCTCAATCAATTCCCTATCTATTACCGATTACAGTCCTATCTTTAATTACGGGAATTGGGCTGAGTTTGCTCTATAGTCAAGGATTGGTCGTGCAAGCTAGACCTTGGTATGCACCAACTTGGTTAGTGCCTGCAACGGGTCTGTTAATTGGGACGGTGATGAATGGAGCCGCGATCGCAGCAGAACAATTAACGAAAGCCCTCAGCTATCAAGTGGGTGAAATTGAAACCCATCTCAGCTTAGGAGCCTCACCCGCCCAAGCCACTGCCCCCTATTACAAAGCAGCGGTGCGATCGGGTTTAATGCCAACGCTGAATACCCTGACGATCGCTGGATTGGGAACCTTGCCAACCCTGATGTCTGGAGCCATGCTAGGGGGAATGGGACCGTTGGAAGCAGGAGCCTACCAAATTCTCATGTTTCTGATGGGACTGTTTGCTAGCTTAGTGACGATCGTCCTCCTCTGCCGTAGTATCATCTACCAATTTTTCTCTCCGGCAGCACAGCTCTTGCGTTGGTAATTCGATCGGATTCAATTTCCCTTCCCCAGACCTCACCCAACCCATATTATGGAATGAACAACCGACCAACCCCTTTGTAATTATCAAAATCTACAGCAATTTCGATGAGCCGCTCAGCACAACGCTCTCGATATTCAGCTTCACTCAAACGATCGAGATTTCCGATCGTCAGTACTGGAAACGAGTTTTCCGTATTTTCTTCCCGAATAACCTGCTCCAGTGAATCCTCACTCTTCATATTTCGGTTAGCAGTGAGGATCATCATCTGATGTTCTTGAGCATAACACCAAACCACGCGATCGGAACTGTTCATGGACAGACCAGCCTCTTTAAAGGTGATAAACTGAACAGATTGGAATTCCAGCCAACCACGTTTTGCTAATATACCCAGAAAAATTAGCGCATAACCATCAAGGTTATAGTCAATTAAGAACGTCATTTTTGTTGGGCGACTCGCTTTGCTCTTTGTTCTTCAAGCTTTGCCCAAAACGCCTCATGTTCTGGCTTACGAGGCATTGCCGCAATTTGAGCTAGGCGATCGTGGTTTCGTTCTTCCCAATACTGACGAATTTCTTCTCTATTTTGAAGAACCTCTTGATATTCAGCCTCCACCTGATCTTGGTTGACCTCAATATAGGACAAAGCTGCATTAATTTGCCCATCCGTGAGATTGAATGTGTCACGAATCAGTTTAGGAGGATAATGAACCTTCAGTAGATCCATCACATCGTAAAGGCTCGTGCGCGTACCAGCGATCGTCAACCCACGTTCCGTCCGAATAATAGTCGCGTTTCCATTAGATGTTGGAGCCATACTCAGAGCTTTTGGGAAATTGTTTTCATCATAACTTGCTGACCTCAACTATCAGTATGAAAGCACCAAAATGAATTCAACCGACCCTATTGTGCCCCCTAGGCAAGTCAACGAGATTTTCTTCTTCTTCGCCAAGTGGCGATCGCCATGCTCATTAAACCGGGGAACAGGGCAGGGGTGGGAATCGGTTCAGATGCGACTTCATACTGCAACGTTGTAATTTGAGAATAACCCACATAGCCAGAAACCCACAAAGACCCGATCGCTTGACCTTGCACCTGCGCTGTACTGATGGAATAGACAAAATTGTTATTAATAATCTGGTGGTTGGATAAATTTCGGAGCAGATCCACTTTCACCCCATTGGGATCCAACGCAATTACAGACATTTTTAATGCTGGATCATCCACAGGTGGCAGAGTCGCTTCATCCCAAATAGTCCACCATTGGAAGGATAAATTACGCACAGGTTGAGTAAATTGAATCACACCGATCGATCGTTCCAGTCCATTAACGGGTTCACGCCCCAGAGAAATTCCTACCCCATCCGCCTGATCATTAGGATCGCGATATTGATACCAATTGTCTAACACCACCCCATATTGCTGGTACTCATTCCCCTGCAGTTCGCCAATTCCCACCGGACTGGTTAAATCACCAGGGTAATCATCAAACCGCACGATCGTCGGATTCGTCAAAGTTGCAGCTTCTGCAAACGGGGCTGTCGCCGTCATCGTCATGGGTAGTACTAGAGCGATCGCTCTTGGAGTTCTCCGTCCCCATTTCACAACAGAAGCTGTAGCCAGGGCATTGTCATACCTGGAAGCACAGTCTCTTGAAGTGGTCAGTTTTGAAACACCAGATCTGGAGGCAAAGAGCAGCATAAACGGAAGCATAAACAAACGCCTGAGCACGAATGGAGTTACATCAATAGGAGGGGGAGATAATTTGAAAAAACAATAAAAATCCAAATCCCTAGATGCATGAAAAGCCTGTATGCATCACCCATGAAAAGTCTGTAGGAATCGCCTATGAAAAGCTTGCTGTTAAACAGAGGTGCATAATGCTTACTTCCTGGGTTCCCCAGAATTACCGGAGCCTTAGAGAAAGATCTCCCCCACGGAGGAGCAGGTATGGTGAAATGATAGATTCCCTAGATGGCTTTTTCTGCACGCTGGGTTCTGGGTTGTTATCCTAGGGAGAGTTGATTTTTTTCGGAACCCTATGGCAGCATCCGTCGAACAATTGAAAAAAGCTCTGGCGGAACTCGATCGTCAAGTGACAGAACAAGAGTCTCAGTTGAAGCAGCTTTATCAGAGCTATGTTTCCGCCCTGCAGCAAGCGCTCCAGCGTCAGCTCATCCTAGCCTGCTATCACATCTGCACCGAAGGTAATCCAGACGGTTTTTTGCGGCTCTCTGTCAGCGATCGCACCACATTACAAAACAGTCTTCGCCAACTGGCACAGGATGGGCAAAAACGGCTGGAAGCATTACTCTATCCCAACCCATCCGCTTCTGAGCCTGCAATTGTGCTCCCCAATCTCACCTTGCCGTCTCAGCCCTCTCCCCAGTTGAACCCCACCACCACCCTGCCATCCCATTTAGCCGCCAAACTAGCTGCCGCCAATTTTCTTCCCATTCATTCTGATCAAGCGGCGGATGGAGACTCAGCAGAAGATACAGAAGCGTTAGAAGACATAGATCTGGGAGACGCAGATCTGGGAGACGCTGTCAGTGAAGAGTTAGGAGAACACTGGACAGAAGACGATCTCACCGATCGCCCTAGTCTTTTGAACAGTCCTTTCAATTCACCGCAGGATCCCCCTCCTTCTTTCCAGCATCAACGCTTGTCATCGCCTACTGAGGATCGTCATGGAGAAAACAGTGAGGAACTGGTCGGGCAGGAAGTAGGCAGCCATGAATTAGAAGCGCTGTTAGCTAAGGTGGCAGCCATGATGAGCAGTCGGCAACCCTGCACCCCGGTCGATCAAATCCTACAGTGGCAGGAAGAAATGGAACGATCGCTCCGGCAAACCCTGCGGCACCTCTCCCATCGCACCAATCAAACCCTGCAAAAAGCAAATATTCTAGATGCCAAATTGCCCGATCAGGTGCTAGAAGCGGCTGCCAAAGCCGAAGGAACGGAAGCCACGAGCAAGGTGCCCAATGTTATCCAAATGTTGGTAGAAGCCATGCCCCCCGGGCCGGCCCCCGGGCCCCGCCCCGAACCGTCCCCGCGGCGCGGCCACCGGCC
>JAYKGX010000122.1:0-17453 GCA_035285565.1 Synechococcales cyanobacterium | reverse complement strand
GGGTTTATGTGCCTGCACTGCGGGTCGCTCGACCTGAAATTAATCGCAGCTATACCCCCAACCTGCAAGGCGATTTACCCCTCATCGTGTTGGAATTTATTTCAGAAACCGACGGGGGTGAATATTCCAACCGTCGCACTCCTCCCATCGGTAAATGGTTTTTCTACGAACGTATTTTGCAAGTGCCGATCTATGGAATTTTTGAACCCGAAGGGGGCTTGCTGGAACTCTATCGGCTCAAGGGCGATCGCTATGAGCTGGAAATGCCGGATGAAAACGGTCGTCATTGGCTATCCGAGTTGAACTTGTTCCTAGGACCCTGGCGGGGAGAGCGACCCGGAGAGCGATCGGGCTATTGGCTCCGCTGGTGGGATACGCAGGGCAGTCTTCTTCTATGGGGCAGCGAAAGAGCTGAGCAGGAAAAACGACGAGCAGATGCGGCAGAACAAAGAGCATCCCAACTAGCTGAACTCCTCCGCCAACAGGGGATTGATCCAGAAGCGCTACTCTGACGCGATCGCCTCAGGAGATTGTCACACCTGAAATAATGGATACAAGCTGAGGAAATCGGGACTCAAGGAGTGACCCTCCCCCCCTCCCCCACAATTCATCCCTCCAAGCAAGATTGACAAACCACTACGCTTCCGTTTCTGGTAATCCTTAAGAAAAAGGTAAGAATTGAGCAATGTTGCTAAGAGAACGCGATCTCCCATTAGCATGATCCTAGGATGGAGCCAATGAGGATCTGAACCCTATGCGCATTGCTTTCTTCAGTACCAAATCCTACGATCGCCAGTCCTTTGAAACTGTGAATGGCGACTATGATCATGAACTCACCTTTTTTGATGTGCCCCTAAATGCCAAAACAGCGGTGCTGGCGGCGGGATTTCCCGTCATCTGCTTGTTTGTGAATGATGTGGCTGATGCGGAAACTTTGGAGGTGTTGGCAGCCCAGGGGGTGCGCTTGCTAGCCCTGCGATCGGCTGGGTTTAACCATGTGGATTTAACCCGAGCTGGCGAACTGGGAATGCATGTAGTCCGGGTGCCTGCTTATTCTCCCTATGCCGTTGCAGAACATGCGGTGGCGCTGATCCTTGCCTTAAATCGCAAAATTTACCGTGCCTACAACCGAGTGCGGGATGATAATTTTGCCCTGGAAGGTTTGTTAGGATTTGACCTGCATGGCTGTACGGTGGGAGTGATTGGTACGGGTAAAATTGGTCTGATTTTTGCACAAATTATGCAGGGGTTTGGCTGTCAAATACTCGGCTATGATGCCTATCCCAATCCTCAGTTTGAAGCGGCTTCCCCATCCTTTAAGCAAGCCAAGTATGTTACTTTACCGGCATTATTAGCCAACTCTGATATCATTTCACTCCATTGTCCTTTGCTGCCAGAAACTCATCATTTAATTAATCGAGGGACGATCGCTCAGATGAAACCCGGTACGATGTTAATTAATACTAGCCGTGGTGGATTAATTGATACGCTTGCGGTCATTCAGGGGATTAAATCTGGTCAAATTGGCTATCTTGGCATTGATGTCTATGAGCAGGAAGAAGATTTATTTTTCCAGGATTTATCCGATACGGTGATCCAGGACGATACGTTTCAACTGTTGCAATCGTTTCCCAATGTGATGATTACCGCTCATCAAGCTTTCTTCACACGTAATGCCCTGGAAGCGATCGCCCAGACGACGCTAAAAAATGTACGGGAATTTGAGCAAGACCTGCCTTTGACCCATGAGGTAGTGGGAACGGTTCGGAGTCAGGTTACGGTTTAAGATTTTTTTGGAGGTTGTATGGCGGATGTGAATTTGGAGCATAGCACGGATTCAGTTTGCGAAAATATCATTCAAGTGGAGGACGATCGCACTGGCACAGATAGCAAAACCATTAAACGGGCTTTTCTAGATAATTTGTTTTATATTCAGGCAAAATTTCCTAAAATTGCCACCTTGAATGATTACTACATGGCATTAGCCTATACAGTGCGCGATCGCTTGCTGAATCGTTGGCTAAACACCACACAAACCTATTTTGAGCAAACACCGCGTCATGTGGCATACCTGTCAGCCGAGTTTTTGCTGGGGCCCCATCTGGGTAATAATTTGATTAATTTGGGGCTGTATGATGCTGTGGAAACGGTGATGACAGATCTGGGGCTGAATCTGGCAGACTTGTTGGAGCAGGAAGAAGAACCAGGGTTGGGCAATGGCGGCTTGGGGCGGTTGGCAGCCTGTTATATCGACTCGTTGGCAACGTTGGAAATTCCTGCGATCGGCTATGGCATTCGCTACGAATACGGCATTTTTGACCAGGAAATCCAGGATGGGTGGCAGGTGGAGATCACCGATAAATGGCTGCGGTATGGCAATCCCTGGGAGGTGGCGCGTCCGGAAGCAGAACTGGAGGTTAAGTTTGGCGGGCGCGTGGAACCTTACAAAGACGATCAAGAGCGGGATCATGTGCGCTGGGTGCCCTACAAAGTCGTCAAAGGGGTGCCCTACGATACACCCATTCTGGGGTTTCAAACCAATACGGCTAATACGTTACGGTTATGGAAAGCCGAAGCACCGGAGTCCTTTGATTTTGAGGCGTTTAACAAAGGGGATTATTTTGGGGCAGTGCAGGGGAAAACCGAATGCGAAAATATTACCAAGGTCCTGTATCCCAATGATGAATCGCAGCAAGGCAAACAATTGCGGTTAGAACAGCAATATTTCTTTGTTTCCTGTTCACTGCAGGATATGTTGCGCCTGATGAAATTAAGGAATCTACCCATCGATCGCTTCCATGAGTATTTTGCAATCCAACTAAATGATACCCACCCGACGATCGCGATCGCAGAACTGATGCGATTATTATTAGATGAGCAAGGCATGACTTGGCACCAAGCTTGGGGCATTACCACCCAAACCTTTGCCTATACCAACCATACCCTGTTGCCAGAAGCCTTGGAGCGGTGGGCAGTTCCCATGTTTGAGCATTTGTTACCGCGTCATTTGCAGATTATTTACGAGATTAACCAACAGTTTTTAGATGAGGTACGCCTCAAATTCCCTGATGAGCGCGATCGCATCCGTCGCATGTCCATTATTGATGAAACGGGGGAGCGCTATGTGCGGATGGCGCATCTTGCCTGTGTGGGGAGTTATGCCATTAATGGGGTGGCGGAACTGCATAGTGAATTGCTGCAGCAAACGACCTTACATGATTTTTATACGCTCTATCCCCAGAAATTCACAAATGTGACCAATGGCGTAACTCCGCGTCGCTTTATGGTGTTGAGCAATCCTCGGCTCACGGATTTAATTAACCAGAAAATTGGGGATGCCTGGATTAAGGATCTCACTCAACTCCAACTGCTTGAAAAGTTCATTGAGGATGCTAACTTCCGACAAGCTTTTTGGCAAGTCAAACAGGCAGTCAAACAGGATTTGACTCATTACATTCAGCAAAACTATCACTTGACGGTCGATCCCAATTCACTATTTGATATTCAGGCTAAACGTATTCATGAATATAAGCGCCAACACCTGAATTTACTCTATATCATCACTTTGTATAATCGCATTAAAACTAATCCTGATCTGGAGATTACGCCTCGTACATTCCTGTTTGGTGGCAAGGCGGCTCCGGGCTATGACATGGCAAAGTTGATCATTAAGTTGATTAATTCCGTGGCGCAGGTGGTCAATCAGGATCCGGATATGCGCGATCGCCTCAAGGTGGTGTTTTTGCAAGATTACAACGTCAAGTTTGCCCAACGGGTTTATCCAGCAGCGGATCTGTCGGAGCAAATTTCTACGGCAGGCAAGGAAGCATCGGGCACAGGCAATATGAAGTTTTCCATGAACGGCGCTTTAACGATCGGCACTTTAGATGGGGCAAATATCGAAATTCGGGAAGCGGTGGGGGCAGAAAACTTCTTCCTGTTTGGGTTAACGGCTGAGGAAGTGCTAGCCAAAAAAGCAGCCGGCTATCACCCCCAGGACTATTATGATCAGAATCCAGATTTGAAATTGGCGATCGATCGCATTAGTTCAGGGTTCTTTTCCCACGGCGATACGCAATTATTCAAACAACTGTTGGATAACCTGTTACAACGGGATGAATACCTGGTGTTGGCGGATTATCAATCCTACGTGGATTGCCAAGATCAGGTAGGAGAGGTCTATCGCGATCAGGATCAATGGACGCGCATGTCTATTTTAAATGTAGCGAGAATGGGGAAATTTTCCAGCGATCGCTCGATTCGTGACTATCTCCAAACTATTTGGAAAGCGGCGGCCGTGCAAGTGGAGGTGCCGGAATATAGCCAAGCTGCCAATGGGGATCTCAAGCTCACGATCGCCAAGTTCTGATCCCCCAATTGCTTTTTGATGGCAATCCATCTTGGCTCCTCATCAACAATCCATGGATTTGGGATAAAGCTGTTGATTAGAGCAATCCCATTTCCTGAAGAGCTTGCTGGAGGCGATCGGCTTCCGGTGAATCTTGAGCTTGGTGAAGGGCGATCGCCTGTTGAAAGGCTGCCACACTGGCGGGAACATTGCCAACCTTTAACCACACCACCCCTAAATTTTGATGGGCTTCCGCATAGTCCGGTTGCAGTTGAATCGCTTGTTGATAGTGCTCGATCGCTTGGGAAACGTGACCCAGGGTTTTGAGGGTCATGCCGAGGTTATAGTGGGCGATCGCCGAGTCCGGCAGAAAGCTTAAAACCTCTTCGTAGATTGCTTTTGCCGTGAGGAGATCGCCATGGTTTTGGCGGAGGGCAGCCCAGTTAATCATGGCACCTAGTTTGAAATGAGGGGCGATCGCCTGTTGTAAAGCTTGTTGATAATAGTGGTCGGCTTGTTGAATCTCCTGTTGTTGTTCGTAGGCAACTCCTAGGTGATAATTCAATTCATAACAGGTACCTGGATCAATCTGCTCACCTGTACTTAAACCTCGCTGTAGCAACTCTAACCCTGCTGAGCGATCGCCCAGGTCGATATATAAAGCACCCAATTTGCTACAGATATAGGCATCCTTTGGCACTTGCTTTAAATAACCTTCCATGATTCTCTTAGCAGTGACTGATTTATTGCGAGTTTGAATCACTTCTGCTTGATAGCCATGATGTTGAATGGCTGTTTCTGCTAATTGTATAATCTGCCAATCCGGCTGTTGCTGTAGCAATTCTGCAACACTGTCATCAATCCCTTCGTGGTAGGGACGACAAAACGTGAGGGCAGGATGGCGACGAAACAGCCGGGAAACCAAGGTATAGGGAGATTGCCGCGTCCCCAATTCCTGCCGCACAAGATTCACCACCAGATGGTTTGGCTGGGCGATCGCAGCTTGGATCAGCGGAACCACGGCTGGGAGCAAAACTTCATCAGCATCTAGCACTAACACCCAATCACCTTGAACCCGTCGTAAGGCATCATTCCGCGCTGCAGCAAAATCATCACACCAGGCAAAGGAAAACACCTGAGCACCATAGGATTGAGCGATCGCCATCGTCTCATCTGTAGACCCTGTATCAACAATGACTATTTCATCGACCAAACCCTGAACAGACTGCAAGCAAGCTGGGAGATAGGTTGCTTCGTTTTTCACAATCATGGCAAGGCTGAGAGTCATATCCAGATACAAAAAGTGAGAGTGACACAAAAATTAGTGGCAAAGGCAATCGACAACCTGTAAGATTTTAACGCAGAGAGTCCAGTAGCGCAAAAGAGTGAAACAGGGGAATGACAACCATTTGGCGCAAGGCAAAGTTTTGGCAATTCTTAGGACAGGCGATCGCCGTTGTTCTCGTTCTATCATTGCTGGCATTTCTGGGTTACAACCTCGATCAGAACTTGAAGCGGCTGGGCATTCGCTTGGGGTTTCAGTTCTTACAATCTCAGGCAGGCTTTGATATCGCAGAAGCGGCAATTCCCTACAGCCCGAGTGATCCCTATTGGCGCGTGCTGTTGGTCGGGTTGATGAATTCGCTCAAGGTGATTCTCAGTGGGATTGCGATCGCCACGATCATCGGTGTGATGACTGGAATTGGGCGTTTGTCGAATAACTGGTTGGTGCGGCAGTTGTCAAAAGTGTACGTGGAAGGCTTACGCAATATGCCGTTGCTGCTGCAATTGCTGTTTTGGTACTTTGCGGTGTTTATTAGCTTCCCTAGTCCGGAACAGGCATTTTCGTTAGGCTTCCTGCAATTGAGCAAGGCTGGAATCACGATCTTTGGCATCCAACTGTCCCCAGAGTTTTCTTCCCTGCTAGCTGGGTTAACGCTCTACACAGGTACCTTCATTGCGGAAATTGTGCGCGGTGGCATTCAAGCTGTTCCCAAAGGTCAATCCGAAGCCGCCCGATCGTTGGGACTCAATTCTAGTCAAACCCTGCGTTGGGTCGTCCTACCCCAAGCCCTGCGATCGATCCTGCCTTCCCTGGCAAATCAATATTTAAACCTGGCAAAAAACTCTAGTTTAGCGATCGCAGTGGGCTATCCCGATCTCTATGCCGTTGCTTCAACAACGTTTAACCAAACTGGACGAGCAGTGGAAGTCATGATTTTAATTAGTTTGACCTATTTGATTATTAGTCTATCGATCGCTGGATTGATGAATTTCTATAATCATCGAGTCCAACTGGTAGAACGCTAAAGGGAACGTGGAAGATATGGAAACAACACAAGAAACACTGCTGCCTCCCGTCCAAAAACTCAGCTTTTCCCAATGGCTGCGGGTGAATCTCTTCAGTAGTTGGTTGAACAGTCTGCTGACGATCGGCTGTGGGCTGCTGCTGGTTTGGGTCGGTTGGGGAGCGTTGCGTTGGCTGGGGCAGGCACAATGGGCCGTGGTGACGGAAAATATCCGGCTTTTCCTTGTCGGACGCTATCCCGTTAATCAGGTTTGGCGCATGGGGGCGGTGCTAGCTGTTGTGCTGGGGATGACGGGCTTCTGGGGTGTGCTGCAAAACGTGACCCATCCTACGCGGAAAAAACGTCTGCAATGGGTGTTTTACGCGGCACTTCCGGTCTCTGTTTGTTTGATTGCTTACTGGGTCAATGGCGGCTGGGGGCTGCGGTTGGTGCGCACGAGTTTGTGGGGTGGTTTATTTTTAACCCTATTCGTGGCAGCAATTAGCGTTCTGTTGGCATTTCCCTTTAGCATCCTGTTGGCGATCGGTCGTCAAAGTCAGTTGCCCATTCTGCGCTGGCTCTGTACTGGGTATATTGAACTCGTGCGGGGCTTACCCTTAATTGGCATTCTCTTTATGGCGCAGGTCATGTTGCCTTTAGTGGTTCCCACGGGTTTGCGCATGGATCGATTGGTGCGAGCGATCGCTGGCTTGACCCTCTTCAATGCTGCCTACCTGGCGGAAAATGTCCGAGCTGGGCTGCAAGCCATTCCCCGTGGACAAACAGAAGCCGCCAAAGCCCTCGGTCTCAATCCATTGCAGACTTTAAGCTTAATCATCTTACCCCAAGCCTTGCGCATGGTTACCCCCGCCCTGGTCGGACAATTTATTTCCCTATTTAAAGACACATCCCTGCTTTCTCTGTTTGCCTTGTTTGAACTCACAGGAATTTCACGCTCGATTCTGTCCCAACCCCAATTTTTAGGCAGAAACGCAGAAGTCTACCTCTTCATCGGATTAATTTATTGGCTCATTTGTTTCAGCATGTCCCGATTCAGCCAACGGTTAGAAAAATAGCGCTATATTAGACCCTAGAGACAACGGAGGAGCGATCGCAATGCAAGGTTCAGAATCCCAAACCCCCATCATCATTGCCCAAGATGTTCACAAATGGTATGGCAAATTCCACGTCCTTCAGGGCGTAACCCTACAAGTATATCCTGGTGAAGTGGTGGTGGTGATGGGGCCTTCCGGATCTGGCAAATCCACTTTTATTCGCACCTTCAACGCCCTAGAAGCCTACCAGAAAGGTCAAATCATTATTGACAATATTGAACTTTCCCAAGATTTGAAACATATCGATCAAATTCGTCGAGAAGTGGGCATGGTGTTTCAGCAGTTCAACCTCTTTCCCCACCTCACCGTGCTGCAAAATATTACCCTTGCTCCTATGCAAGTGCGCAAATGGAGTCCAGCCAAAGCGGAAGAAATCGCCATGCAATTGTTAGAACGCGTCGGCATTCTCCAACAAGCTAATAAATATCCAGGACAACTCTCCGGCGGACAGCAGCAACGAGTGGCGATCGCCCGTGCCCTTGCCATGCAGCCCAAAATTATGCTGTTTGATGAACCCACCTCAGCGCTTGACCCAGAAATGGTACGGGAAGTGCTAGATGTCATGCGATCGCTGGCGCAGTCTGGTATGACGATGGTGGTGGTGACCCATGAGGTGGGATTTGCGCGGGAAGTCGCCGATCGAGTCGTGTTTATGGATGGTGGACAGGTGGTGGAAGATACGACTCCTCAACAGTTTTTCCAAAATCCCCAGGAAGCGCGATCGCGGCAGTTTCTTTCGCAAATTCTCTAGGCAACCTAAACCAGACCCCGCAGGCGATCGACCAATTCATCGGTGCCGATCAGACCTTCAATGCGTTGAACTTGCTGACCCCGATGGAAAACAATCAGAGTGGGTAAGGCGCGAATATTGAATTGGCTGGCAATGCCGGGATATTTTTCTGTGTTGATTTTGACCACTTGGATACGACCACGCAGATCCTCATTCGTTTCTTCCAGAACTTTTGCCATCATTTTGCACGGGCCGCACCAGTCTGCATAGAAGTCTACCAAAACAGGCTTGGTGGCCCCAGCTAAAAGTTCATTTAAGTTGCGAAATTGCTTTTTGACTGCCATGAGTGTACCTGCTGGTTATATGCAGAAATTGCGAGAATGCAGAAACTGCGTCACCTTCATTCTAACGTAAGCTTGCAAGGCAGAGGGAGTCCTAGAAGACAGTTGCGGAAGCCGATCGATCCGCGTGCCACGGTGCATAAGATCGTTTGACGGAGAGTTAGCAATTCGGTAGATAGGGATTGCCATGATCGATGGAGCCATGATGAGACATTATTTTTCAGGCAGGATGCTCAATGTTCTCCTATTTTTGCTGTTGATCGCTGCGATCGCGCTGAATATCGAGTTGTTCAATCAAGCGAAAAAGTATTATTTGGAATTGAATCAAACGCGCCTTGATCCGCAGGGTCTTAGTGACTATCCCACTGATCCACGACCGATCGCTCCAGCGCAATCCCGCGTCATCTTCTTTGGCGATTCTAGAGCTGCAGCCTGGACAGATCCTGATGTGCAGGGCTATGAATTTATCAACCGTGGCATTGGCTCCCAAACGACTGCTCAAATTATTCAGCGCTTTTCAGCCCATGTGCGTCCCTTGAAACCGCAAGTCGTGGTGCTGCAATTGGGAATTAACGATATCAAAACGATCGCCCTCTTCCCCGATCGCAAGGCAGAAATTCTGGCAAACTGTCGATCGAATATTGAGAAGATTATCAAACAGTCCAATGCCCTCGGCGCAACGGTAATTCTAACCACGATTTTTCCGGTAGGAGAAGTTCCTCTACAGCGCAAACCCTTTTGGTCTAATGAGATTGCGGAAGCTGTTAAAGAGATGAATCAGTTTCTGGCAAGCCTCGCCAACGATCGGGTAATTATTTTCGATGCATTTCCCATCCTGATAGATCAGAAGGGACTCTTGCGTTCAGATTACCGAAGTGATGAGTTACATTTAAACGATCGAGCCTATGAAGTCTTGAATCAGGAATTAGTTAAATCTCTAGTAAAACTGAAGCGCAGCTAAATTACCAAAAATTCCTCAGGCAGATCACCCATGGCTGCGATACTCGCCAACTCTCTATGTGAACTACCAGACCCCAGTACAGTTGACGGGAACCTCGATCGCCGCTAAAGTACTATGATTAAGCAGTAGAGGATCATCTGATTTTCTCTGTCTAAGCCCAAAAACCTAGCGCGATCGCTATGAGGTAACAGCTCAAAACGATCGCTAAGCCCCCAAGCTGTCTGAGGCAGCATGGTGACCTGGATTGCATTTTAGCACTCCACGCCGCCCTGTTTTGCGATGTCAGACAACGGGGCGGCTAGTTTTTTGGGTTCTCCTCGTCCACGTCATTCTTGTTTGAGGAAACCCAATGAAACGCTATACCAAACAAATCAACCTACATCTGAGTGGGGATGCGGATGCCGTTGAGGCGGCGATCGGGCTGTTGCACATTCTCAATTTCATCAGTGCCTACGAATGGAGTCAACCGATCCGCAGACAGGGTGAATCGACGGTCATCTGTGTTGCAGCTTAGGAGGCAAATCCAATGCTAAAACTGGAAACTTAAATACGTCTTGCCCTAAACAATAGAAATGCTCAACTGTCAGTAGTGGAACTTTCATGGCACCATTAGCCACCAGAATAGTTATACCAAATCAACTCATCATTGCAACATATCCTGATCCCCCTAAATCCCCGCGCTGACGCGCCGCTGCGCTAGAAACAAGGGAGACTTTAAACCAAAAAGCAAACGGGAATGAGACAAACGACGATTGCTAAAACCTTTAACTTGTCTCGGTTTCCCCTTATCAAGGGGGCTAGGGGGATTCCCGTTCCAGGAGGCTGTGCCAACGGCTCGCCAGGATATCCGCACCTCACACCTGAGTTGAGCAAAAGACCGATCGGTTTTCCATATTTTTGCAGCCGATAGCGCTTCTCCATTGTCATAAAATTGCCACAAAATCCTCAGGCAGATCACCCATATATTCTATCGAAGCAGGATTTCCCTTGGAGATGGCTAGCGATCGATAAATCTCATCAGCATTGGAAGAATGGACCCAGACCTGTCCTTGAATCACTTCCAAATTTTCATCCAAAATCGGATTTACAATCAAAACCCATTCTCCATCATATCTTCGCCGAATTTCTTCAATGTTGAGACTGGGTTGCTACAAGATCTGCGATAATAGGAGGCTGTATATGGCTCTTTAACATTTCTGATTGGTATGAACTCGATCGCTTCCCCATCGACCCAGCAACCTTTTTCCGTTCGTCTCGCCAACTCCTTGCTCAACATCAAACCCCTGTTTAACCTGGCGAAAAAACGGGCACGCACCATGATGATTGAACGGGCGGAAGCGATCGGCGTGCAATGGCGATCGGAAGCGGCGAAACTGCAAGCGCGGGACTGGCAAGCGGATCTACAAGCCGTACAAAATCCCCATCTGGAATATCCTGGCTATTACCTGCGATCGTTCCATGCCTATGAAGAAGGAAACTTAGGTTGGTTACCTGCCACCGAGGTAGAAGTGGCATCCTATGCGGTTCATGCCAAAATCTGGAAAACCGGCGGAACCTCTGGAGATCCCGACCTACGCCAAAGTTATCACACTGCCTTAAAGCAGCAACTGCCGATCGCCCCGCAAGAGATTGTGGATCTGGGCTGTAGCGTGGGGATGAGTACCTTTGCCCTCCAGGATACCTTTCCCGGTTCCCGTATCACTGGGGTGGATCTGTCTCCCTATTTCCTCGCCGTTGCCAACTACCGTAGCCACCTGCGTCAAACCGGGCAAGGTAATGGGCTGCAACTGAGCGATCGCCCCTCTGACCAAGCACCACCCACCTGGGTTCATGCGGCGGCTGAACAAACCGGACTGCCCAGTGCCAGCTATGATCTCGTCTCTGTTTGCCTGGTGTATCACGAACTGCCTCAAACCGCTGCGATCGCCATTCTGCAAGAAGCCCGTCGGTTACTGCGTCCGGGGGGGCACCTCGCCATTATGGACATGAATCCCCAATCGGCAGTGTTTCAGAAAATGCCACCCTATGTGATGACCCTGCTGAAGAGTACGGAACCCTATCTGGATCAATATTTTGCGCTGGATATGCAACAAGCGATCGAGCAAGCTGGATTCCAAACACCCTCCATCACTGAAAATTCGCCTCGCCACCGCACTATTCTTGCTCAAGTCCTTGGCAATTGAGCTTGTATGTAAATTTGCATAAAACAACAGCCACTGAGCTGATGAGCTAATGGCTGTTGTTACAAGCAATCATCTGCTATTGCATGTTCAGTGAGAACAATCCATTGATTAGAAACTAAACTGCGTGCGGAGATTACCGACAAAAACAGTGGGGTTACTATCGAAGTTATTGGGATTGAAAATAGCGTAGAACGTGGGCACGATCGCAATCCTATCAGTTACCGGATAGAAATAAGCAGCTTCCACCTCATATTGGGTACCGCCATCCCCGCCACCCGCTGCGAAGAAGCGCCGTCCCTGGGTAATATCCATCGGCATGATGAAACTAATATTACCCTGTGCGCCTTTTTTGCCCAAATCCGGGAAAGCTAATCCAACTTGGAAGGATTGGGTCTTGACTTTCTCATCGATCGGGTTAAGTTTGGTAGTGGCAAAACTATAGCGCCCCCACAGACCAATTTTGGGTGTGATTAACCAATCAAAATTTACCCCAAACATATTGGAACTGGCATAGCGCAAACCGCCACCAATCCCCCCTTCCGAGAACCCTGGTCCGGCATCCAGATAGCCGTAGGGAATTGGCTCACCGATCGCCCCGCCAATTTGACCGCCATAGGCTTGAATCCGACTGTGATTATATTGCAGACTGAGGTTAATATTGGACGTGGGTGAGAAGGTCAATTCTGCAGAAGCTGTATTGGTGCCCCCAAACAACCCAAATGCCGGACTGCTGGAGGTATTAAAGCCAAACTGCGATGGCAAAAATTCTGTGTTCTCACCCAAGTAGCCCAGCACCAATCGCAATTGCTTATTCAGTTGCCATTCCAGCACCGCCCCTGAACCCCGATCGATGGAGTTTGATTGGGTGCTATTGGAGGTGTCAAAACTGGCTCCGGAGTTAAAGATAAAACTGAATCGGTTGAAGTCAAAATGGCGATACCAGTTGATGCGGGGACCCACCGCCACCTTAATGGAATCACTGACGGGGAAACTGTAGAACAGTTCACGAATGATGAGATCACTGCTGCCGTTTTCCGTACCCGCCGTTTGGTCAAAGAATGGCACCCCAGAGGCATTGTAGAACCCTGCAGAGGCATATTGGTTGTAGGGCGATCGACCATTACCAGCAGCCAACTGGGTGACCAATTGATCTTTCCCACTAAAGGAGGTAATCAGCGTTAACCAAACCAGAAAACTCTTGGTAATTTGAGGGTCTTCGGCGGTTAGCGTCGTCGGTTGTCCCCCCGTCCTTGTGGCAAAGAAGCGCCCTTCGGTATTTCCTTGACTCCCAGCGGGCCCTTCAAACAGGACATCCTTGCCAGCGGTTGCACCGGTGAGATTGACCCAAACGCTACCCAAGAGCTTGGTGGTGGTGGAAAATTGCTGCTTTTCCAGGGTGGCTACTTTACTTTCCAGGGCATCCACCCGTCCCCGTAGGGTTGCCAGTTCCGCTGCAAATTCTTCTTGGAGCTTTTGTAACGTGACTAAATCTTCTTTCTTAACTAAATCAACGGTTGCTGCTGCAAGCAACTCATTCACCCGATCCATGCAAGCATTCAACCCGGCAGCAAATTCATACCGCGTCAAAGCACGATTACCACGATAGGTGCGATCGGGATAACCGGAAATACAACCGTAGCGTTCAACTAACGATTGCAACGCTTGAAATGACCAATCTGTTGGCTTGACATCAGAAAGCTGGGATACGCTGGTGACTTGCTCCATCCCATTCGTGCTAGTATCCGCATCCCCATTCGCATCCGCCAACAAGGGATCATGGAATTGCTCTAAGATGGGAGAAGCTGGCACCTCTGCAGCGATCGCACTCCAACTGAGGCCCCCCAATACGCTAACCAGCCCAAACCCTGCACAAAACAGCTTGTGCAGTATAACGGTCATATTCATTGCTCACACCAAATGATGACTTCACAATAGCCCGAAACATCATTTCACCCTACAATACATTCTCTATACCAAAAAGTATAAGGGGATGCATAATTTAAGATGGGATTAAGATCGGAGGATTTTTTAAAGTCAACAGATCACGTAAAAGTTAACAGATCACGTAAAAGTCAACAGATCACGTAAAAGTCAACAGATCCTGAGATTCGTGAGATGCGTGAAATGGTTTATTGAGATTTACTTCACCCTTTTCTTCAACATTATTTTATCTTTCTATTATTACTATTCATAAATTTGTGCCCTCTTATACATTAAATCTCCTCCTCTAGGTTGTATACATCAAGCATTATCTTTAAATAACCCTAGCTTCAAATGATCGGTGGGTTCGACTGAGCATTGCTTCGAGCATTGCTTCGAGCATTGTTCTTAGCATTGTTGTGAATGTATTGGAATGAAGTTTTTGGGAGTGAGGTTTTTGTGAATAGCAGTTCGTCGATTCGCTTGTCACGTCGGCAGGTCGTGCGTGGATTATTAGCAACAGCAGCATTTGGTGTAGCAACCAAATTGGGGGGATGTAACAATTCTACACCGTCCGCTGGAGGTGGGGATGACAAGATGACCATCGGGTTTATCTATGTTGGCCCCAAGGATGACTATGGTTATAACCAAGCTCACGCTGAAGGGGCGGCGGCGATCGCGCAGAAATTTTCCTGGGTTAAACTAGTCGAAGAAGCGAGTGTCCCTGAAACCACGGCCGTCGCTGAAACCATGCGCAGTATGATCGAAACCGATGGCGCAAAATTGTTGTTCCCCACCTCCTTTGGCTACTTCGATCCCCACATTCTCAAGCTAGCCAAAGAACATCCCGATGTGCAATTTTTCCATTGTGCGGGTCTTTATAAAGAGGGTGTTCATCCCAAAAATGTCGGCAGTTACTTTGGCTATATCGATGAAGCGCAATACGTTGCAGGCATTGTCTCCGCACTGACCAGTAAAACAGGCAAATTAGGGTTTGTCGCAGCCAAGCCAGTTGCCCAAGTTCTCCGCAATATCAATAGTTTTACCCTCGGTGCTCGCAGCGTTAAACCAACCGTCACGACCCAAGTGATTTTCACGGGGGATTGGGCCTTGCCGCTTAAAGAAGCCGAAGCGGTGAATAGTATGGCGGATCAAGGGGTGGATGTGGTGACCTGCCATGTGGATAGCCCCAAAACGGTCATTACCACAGCCGAAAAGCGGGGCATGTTCACGGCAGGATATCATGCCAATCAAGCAGCACTCGCACCCAAGGGCTATTTGACAGGAGCTGAATGGGATTGGGCGAATGTTTATACCCGCATTCTGGAAGACATTAAGAGTGGTAAAAAGCTCGATGATGCTGGAATTCCCCATATTCTGCGGGGTGGCTTGAAGGATGGCTATTGCAAAGTAGCAGCCTACAGTAGTGTGGTGAGTGAAGACGCGAAGAAAGCAGCCGAGGACGCGAAGGCGAAGTTTATGGCTGATACGATGGTGATTTACAAAGGAGGATTAAAAGATAACAAAGGCAATGTCGTGATCCCAGTGGGGCAGGATCTGAAACAGCAGGACATCAAATTAGAAGAGATGAATTATTTGGTGGAGGGAGTATTGGGTTCAATCACGAGTTAGGATGACGAATTAAATACCCGATGTCGGTCGGTTGGGGGAAAGCCGATGGCTTGCTGCCCGAAGGGTCACCCAATACCCGCAAAAAGGTTGGGTTGAGTTTACAAAACCCAACCTACGAAATTGGGTGTTAGTGAGTTCTGCTTCCTGAGTGCGATGGAGTGCAATCTCAGGTGCGCCGAGTGATGGGGATCGAGCCATCCCAAACTCATCCATTTGGGATCAAGGTTGATGATGATCTTTCATGGTGACTGAAATGAACTGGCGTAGAACCCTGGAATCCATCTGTTTACCCGTTGGGGCGATTGGGGTGGGTTTACTGTTATTTGGTCTGTTTTGTATCGGAGCAGGGGCGAATCCCTTTGCTGTCTATGCGTCGATTTGGAAAACGGCCTTTGGCAGTTGGAGTACGTTTCAAAATACGTTGATTCGGGCGGCTCCGTTGATGTTATCGTCCCTTTGCACCGCGTTGCCTGCTCGATTGGGCCTCGTGATTATTGGGAATGAAGGGGCGTTAGTGGTCGGTGGATTAGCGGCAGTGACGATCGGTCTTGCTATCTCTACTACCTTGCCGCCGCTACTGGTTCAAGTCGCAATGGCGATCGCCGGGATGGTTGCCGGTGGGCTGTGGATTGCTGCTGCTGGAGCTTTGCGCCACTATCGAGCGGTGAATGAAACCATTAGTAGCCTGCTGCTCAATTACATTGCGATCGCGCTGCTCAATCATCTTGTCGGCGGTCCCTTGCGCGATCCCACATCCCTGAATAAACCCTCCACTGCAACCCTAGCTGAAGTGAATATGCTGGCTAGCATTCCTGGAACGCGAGTGCATTGGGGTTTAGTTTACGGATTGATCGCCTGTGTGGTGGCCTATTTTTTGATTCAGCGCACGACCTTGGGGTTTGCGGCACGGATTGCAGGGGGCAATATTCGAGCAGCGCGGATTGCGGGCTTGCCTGTGGGGCAGTTGACAACGTTGATTTGTTTTCTGGCGGGCAGTTGTGCAGGCTTGGCGGGCATGGTGGAAGTGGCGGCGGTGCAAGGGGCGGCGAATGAGTCGTTGAATGTGGGCTATGGCTATGGTGGCATTTTAGTGGCATTCGCAGCGCGACATAACGGCTTGGGGGCGATCGCGGTCTCGCTTTTAGTCGGAGGCATTCTAGCGAGTGGTGGGATTTTGCAGCGCGCCCATGGATTGCCGGATGCCACTGTGTTGGTATTTCAAGGATTGATCTTTTTAGCAGTGTTGTATAGTGATTCCCTAGATGGTAAGTTGCCCTGGTTTAAACCCCGATCGTCGCTAGCTCAGGCAGCAGCTAAGCCCTAATACCAAATCAACTTGTGATTGCAACACATCTCGATCCCCCTAAATCCCCGCGCTGACGCGCCGCTGCGCTAGAAACAAGGGGGACTTCAAACCGAACAACAAACGAGCATGAATGTAACAACGATTGCTGAACCCCTGAATTTGGCTCGGTTCCCCCTTATTAAGGGGGCTAGGGGGATTCCCGTTCCGGGAGGCTGCGCCAACGGATTGCCAGGATATCCACACCCTAAATCTGAATTGAGCAAAGGAGCGATCGGATCTGTATCGTCAATTAATGGATTTGGTATAAGTCAGTGCTCTAAAGGAATGAAGAGGATTCTATGACATCAGACACATTAGGTTGGTGGGGAGTGTTACTCGCAATTCTTGCGGGCATGATGCGTGGGGGGACACCGTTTCTATTTGTCAGTTTAGGCGAATGTCTGACGGAAAAAAGCGGCAAAATCAACTTGGGTTTGGAAGGGACGCTCTTGACCGGAGCCATGACGGCCTATGCGGTCTCCTACACTACGGGATCGCCCTGGGTTGGGGTTGTGGCAGCGGGTTTGGCGGGCTTGGGCTTGGGCTTGGTGCATGGTTGGTTGGCGCAACAACCACGGGTGAATGATGTG
>JAYKGX010000121.1:0-20988 GCA_035285565.1 Synechococcales cyanobacterium | reverse complement strand
AAAATGGTTCCCTGACGTGTTTCCATAGTGGCAGTACTCATGCGACTGAAGTCTCTCAATAAACGACGTTGAACAGGAAAATCGCGGGTTACAGATGCGATTGGACTAGATGCGATTGGACTAGATGCGATTGGACTAGCTCTGAATTAGGAACCAGGGGAGTCAATCTTATCTTCTTTAGAAAATATATATCCAAATCTAGCGACTAGGAGAGTTCAAATGTTTGAAGACGGTTTTCAGGAGTTCAGCTTGCGTAAAGGGCTTGGTGAGATAGTTCGAAGCCCCCACTAATTTTGCCTTGGCTCGATCGATGAAACCAGTATGCCCGGTTACCATAATAATCGGTGTGGTTTTGAAATTTGGGTGCCGACGCAACAGAGAACAGAGTTCGTAACCATCCAGGTTAGGCATCCCCACATCCAGCAAAATCAAATCCGGCTGACTGCGCACCACTTGCATTAAAGCCTTCACCGGGTCATTAATCATCACGACGGAAAATGCCTGGTCATCTAGGAAGCAATTGATGGCTTGAAGAACGGTGGGGCTATCGTCAATACACACGATCGTGTAATGCTCACGGCTGGGATCTAGCTGCTCTGCGGGTTCTTGCCCTTCCCCCTCAGGATAAAAGCGATCGGCAATTCCAGGAGACTGACTCTGAGCCACAGGGACGGTGGTTACCAGCGAGGAGGCGCTAGCAGTGGGAGCAGCCATCAGGGGAGACTGGGTTTGCACCACATTTTTTGACGGACTCGCTTGACGTTGCCGAATCTGCTCCTGACAATGCTCCACAACCCGCCGTAGATCCAACTCACAGAAGGTTGGATAGGGTTCCAGATCACTCAGATCTGTGATGTCATGGGTTCCCGCTCGGATGGTGAGAAAGTCGCTCAGCAATTCCTTGGCAATCGCTTCAATCACCGCTGCCGCTTGATCTGCCCTCAGCAAGTTTTGCTCCACTAGCCAACACAGCGCACGATAATCAGGATCGATCCCCACTTGATGGCGTAGGGTTTGCTCGAAGCGCGATCGAATTTCTTGACGAATGCTGGGCGACAAGGCCGTCTCACCTAGATGGGAGGACAAATGCCGATCGAGCCGCTCAAAGGGCGCAACCAGATTGGTGACATACACTAATTGCCCTTGGCTGAGATAAAGAGCCCAGACGGTTGATTCACTCACCACTTGCAAGCGTCCGCTTGTTTTGCGACTACTGACCTGTGCTAAAAGACTGAGAGCATGGAGACGTTGTACAGTGCGAGATCCAACGGGTAGCGTATTCATTACACAATCTCTCCTCAAATCAGGAACCAAGCATTTTTTAAAAGGAACATCCGATAATCCGGATGTGGGAAAAAATGCTAGAAAGACTTAACAAAATGACTTAACAAAATGTAAGTATGAGTGCGATCGATTGGCATTCCACAAACCTTCCATTCCAACTAATAACTTTCCATGCCAACTGAGGACGTTCAACTGAGGAAGTTCAACTGAGTAGGCACACAGCAACTATGTGACCTGCTAGGGCTTGGGATGGGTTGCTTGGGATCGCGGCATTCTACCCTTAGGGTTCAGTCTCTAGATAGAACCTGGCTAGAATGTCTGTGTGTAAAATCGACTTAGAAAACAAACAAAATGTCAATTGGCAACCCTGAAAAATTAAGCACAATCCAACGCAAAGTCGTTTAGCCGCAAACCAAGTTGTGTCAACGACTGATGGCGCAACAACCGATCTTGGTGAAGAGAATTGTGATTGAACAAATATCAACCCTAGTGAATCTTGCCCAATCTCTCGTTCACCTGTGGGGCAAATTTAGGTGAAAACGAGATGAAATTTCACTCAACAAGAACTTAATCAAGAAAGCTAACTCAAGAAGCTAATGAATTCACACATCCAGAGAGTCATACCCCTAGATAGGCAAGTGGAAACGACCAAGTCATCCAACTGGTTAGGAAAATTTGCTACGGCAAATCTTCTGCTGCAGTCCATGAATTGTCGGGTGTTTCTCCTCCATCCTGGAGTCATGGGCTTTTACCCCCAGCCACCTCTGGTGGAACAGCACCTAACAGTTGCATCAAGATTTTACTGCCTCCTATTTCAACTTCATGAAATCAGGTAAAAACAGTAGATGATGCCTCCGTAAAACTGCTGATCTTCTAGATAGCTTAATCTCTATGTACGCGACAGCGCAAGTTCTTTATATTTTCTTGCCATAACTTGATTTACCAAAATTGTAGGGCATTTCTAGATAAGTTGCTGATTGGTAACAAATTTATCATAGATCCCCAAGCCGTCTGTACCCCACCCATCGACCGCATGGCATTGATATAACAAGATTTCACGTTATCGAGACAGGAACTGGATCAGAACCGTCAGTGGTTGGGAGCTCAAGACAAACGGCTCTAAAACGGAATTGGGCTATATTAAAAATTGGATCCAAAAGAAGAAGCACCATATTTAGAATTTTAAATCAAGGTGCTTCTGATACATTTTGTGTGTTCTTTTCTAGAAGATTTTTCTAGAAACTGCAGCAACGTTCAGGGGCTGGCGGTTAAGGAGTTTGAGTTGCCCAGGTCTTAGCCCAAGCGAGGGTGGTTTGAACGGCTTCAGGCGTTGGGGCTTCGCAATAAAGTCGCAGAACGGGTTCGGTACCACTGAAGCGAATCAACAACCAACGACCATCGGCAAGGCGATATTTATATCCATCATCGGTTTGGCAACTGAGGATGGCTTGTCCGGCAATTTCAGTCAGGGGGGTCTGGGTCAATTGGGCAATCAACCGATCTCGCACTTCCAGGCTAGCGAGGGGGAGATCGATTCGATCGTAGGCATCCTGAAACCCAGTTTTCTGTTGCAAGTGACGGTAGAGATCCCCTAAATCTTGACCCGTTTTGACTAAGGTTTCCAGGACGTATAAAGCAGCCAGCAAGGCATCTCGTTCGGGGATGTGGTGACCGTAGCCAATGCCCCCCGATTCTTCACCGCCCAGAAGCACTTGGGTTTCTAACATGCGATCGGCAATGTATTTATAGCCGATCGGCGTTTCGTAGACGGGCAAGTTCAGCAATTCTGCCACTTTAGGAATCAGATCGGAACCGCTGACCGTTTTCACCACTTCCCCCTGATAGCCTTTCCGGGTTGCCAAATGCTCCAACAGAATCGGGATCAAAATTTGCGAACTGAGGAACGTCCCGTTACCATCCACCGCCGCAATCCGATCGCAGTCACCATCAAACACTAACCCAACCGTCACACCGGATGGTTGCTGATGGGTGCGAAGGGTTTGGATGCGATCGAACAACTTGCCCAAATATTTCGGCAGGGGTTCCGGTGCGCCATCTTCAAACAAGGGATCCCGATCGGAGTGCAACTCTTCCACATCAATTCCTAAAAGTTGGCTTAACCCGGTAGAAGAAGCCCCATGCATGGCATCCACCACCACCGCCAGTTCTCCCTGGGCGATCGCCGATCGAATCGCGTCGATATCTACTAATTTGCGCAGTCCCTCACAGTAACCCGTCCAAGGGTTGAAGCTCGTCCACTGACCCCGATCACCCGCTGCTGGGATCAAATTAGGATCCGCTAACATGGCTTCTATTTTCTGGGTCACTTCTGGTGGAACCGATCCTCCAAAGGCTCCTTTTACTTTTAAGCCAGAATAGGCTCCTGGATTATGGCTAGCGGTGATCACGATCGCTCCGAGGGCATTCAGTTGTTTAGCCGCCCAACTAAACGCAGGTGTTGGCGCAAAACATTCGGAAAACAGCACATCATACCCGGCCGCTTGAATGCGATCGGCTGCCACCTGGGCAAATTCCTCGGAAAGAAAACGGCGATCGTAACCCACCACGATCGTCTTACTGCCCGTCTGTGCTCCAAACACTTGATGTAACACATGGGCTGCCAAGGGAGCCACCAACGCCACACGCTCAAACGTAAAGTCCGCTGCGATGACACCGCGCCAGCCATCCGTCCCAAACTTAATCGGATTAATTGCCGTCACAAGAGACAGTCCAGCCATAAGAGAAGCCCTCTAGAAAACTAGAAGTCAGCTTACCAAATGACCGCCATTCTCTCCTCTGCCACAGTAAAGACCTCGGCCAAGATATAATCTACGACTGAAGGATTATAAAGCCGGGATAAAAATTAGTCCTCCTTGCCGGATGCATGGGTCACCCCGGAATAGACCACCCCGCGATCGAGATCTAAGGTCACAATTTCTCCATCTCGAATCACGGAAGTGGCATCCTGCACCCCCACCAACACGGGCACGCCTAACCGTAGCCCGATCGTGGCAGCATGACCCGTGACATTATTATCTTCCGTGACCACAGCGCTCGCTCGTTTGATCGCATCCACATGGGAGGCAGAGGTTCCCGTGACCACCAAAATATCACCCTGCTGGAATCCCTTCAGGTCCGAACCATTAGCCATAACATGGGCACGCCCACTGACAGATCCTTGCCCGATCGCCACTCCCTTGCCCCGTACGGCGGTGACCACTTCCACCTTGATTAAATCAGTGGATCCGGCTACACCCTGCAGAGTTCCCGCCGTCAGAACCACCAAATCGCCAGCCTGCACCAAAGCTCGCTCCTGGGCCAGACTCATGGCTGCTTGGAAGGTATCCCAGGTGGTATCCAAGTCCAGCATCAGCAGCGGTTTAACGCCCCAAACCAGTTGCAATTGCCGTGCCACATCCATATGCGGGGTGATCGCCACTACGGGGGTAATGGGTCGGAATTTTGAGACATTCCGAGCGGTTGCCCCAGTTTTAGTCAGGGTCATAATTGCCCCAGCGCCCAGTTGTTCGGCAATATTGCCCACGGCATGGCTAATTGCATTGGGAACCGATCGCCCGGTATCTTCTGGGGCGGGAATTAAATTCTCTTTTTCGGTGCGGATGGCAATCCTCGCCATGGTGGCAACGGCTTCTACCGGATATTTACCAACCGCCGTTTCATTGGAGAGCATCACCGCATCGGTTCCATCCAGAATGGCATTGGCAATATCAGACACTTCGGCGCGGGTGGGACGGGGATTGTTCACCATGCTATCCAGCATCTGCGTAGCCGTAATAATGGGAATCCCGAGACGATTTGCAGTCTTAATCAAGCGCTTTTGCAGAATGGGCACATCTTCTGCTGGCAGTTCCACGCCCAGATCCCCACGCGCCACCATCACCCCATCGGACAGCGTCAAGATCTCTTCCATCTGCTCGATCGCTTCGTGCTTTTCGATCTTGACAACGACGGGAGTACTCTTACCAGCCGCTGCAATCAAGCCTTTAATCTCGCGGACATCATCAGGATTGCGCACAAAACTGAGCGCCACCCAATCGACCCCATGATCCAGCCCAAAGATCAGATCCTGGCGATCTTTGTCGGTCATCGCCTTGATCGAAAGGTAAACCCCTGGGAAGTTCACGCCCTTGTTGTTAGAAAGCACACCATCGACGATCGTCCGACAGTGGAGTTCGCCAGCAGCCTTATCCACCGACTCAACCACCATCTCCACGCGCCCATCATCTAGCAAAATCGTTGCCCCCACAGGGACTTCCTCCGCTAGCGGTTCGTAGGTGATGGAACTAATCGTTTGGTTACCAGGAATTTGCCGACTGGTGAGGGTAAACGGATCACCCTTTTGCAGGGTAATCGAGCCATTTTCAAACTTACCCAGGCGAATTTTTGGACCTTGCAGATCTTGCAAAATCCCCACTGGAAAATTCAACTCATTGGAAATCTGACGGATTACCTGAATACTGCGACGATGATCGTCATGACTGCCGTGGGAAAAGTTCAACCGAAATGTAGTGGCTCCAGCACGGATCAACTCCCGAAGAACCTCAGGACTGCTGGTAGCGGGACCGATCGTGGCGACAATCTTCGTTCTACGGCGAGTGGGCTGAAACTGCATGGATACCCGAGCTTAGTGAATAGGTAATAATTCGGCATCAGGGATGGTATCACGGATGGGGTACGCTCGGGGTGGGGAATGCAGAAATGAAGAATTGAGAAGCGAGGCGTTAGAAAGAAGCTGGAGCGTTGGAAGGTTGAGAGCGTGAGAAGACAAACGTGAGGAGCTAGACCAGCAACTGACCCTTTGACCTGTCAATTCGACCGACCTAGCTCCATACAACGCACGGAAGATGGATCTTCCTTATCGGAAAATGCGGGGATTCAGACGACGACCTCTTGAGGGTTGGGGAGCAGGCTTTTGGGAAGTTGAGGTTTTAGGTTGGGCTGTGGCAGGTCGCTGTACCTTGACTCCACCACTGAGACGCTCGCCTGTGCCACCATCGGCTTTATCTAGGAAGGGGCGCAGGTTCAAACCGCCTCGGGTGGCTGGTGTGGAGGAGTCTGTAGTTGTTCCCTTGTCGGCTCCTGGAATGCCCAGAATTTGTCCTAGGGAGCCTAGGAGGTCGTTGTTCTTTTTGGAGGTGTAGGTGTTAATCCCTTGGGTCATTTGACCACTGTCTGCCACGGCTAGGTTTTCAAAGACGCGATCGCGGGTGGCAATGGGATCCTGACCGTTGGGAACCGTGAGGACAATCCGGCAGGTGGGAACTTTTTCCGTGGTAACGCAGATGGTATTGTAGCCGTTTTCCACGCCGGTCATCATTTCCGTCAGCCCATCGGGACGATAGAACTCCAAGCGGCGAGCAATTTCATTACAGCGGCGATCGGAACTCCAGCCGCCCCCCATGACGCTGGGAATCGCCCAAGGAAAGGCTTGATCAGGCTGACTTTCTGGCTGGTACATGACGGTGTATTGCCCGTTATTAAGCCGGCAGGAAAAGCGCACGCCACTGAGGGGAATCGAAGTATTGGGGCGATCGCCGGGATTAGGAGTTGTCGTACCTGTGGAGGATCCGGTGGAGCTGCTGGTGCCTGTTTCGGTGGGAACGGTTACATCCCCCGTGGCCCGAATGTTGTTCACCGGGACGGAAGCCATGGCGCTACTGCCTGCCATCAAAACCCCAGCTAAGACAGCCCCACCTCTGAGGGCAATAGGACGCAGTGCAACGGAATGCCAATAACCGGGATGGATCGATCGCAGGGAATTTGACCAGAATGGGGAAACCAATGCGGAAACCTTAGACAGCATAGCCTTGTTACCTCGAACCAAAGAGAATGTGTGAGTGAGAAACCTGATGGCTACAATGACGGGCGAGATAGCTTCAAGTTCCCTCAGGCTCGCCTTTCTTTGAGTTTATGCCTGCAAGCAAGTTGCCCTTGCATCTATACCAGTTATCTATCCAGCCAGAAAATGCTGAATCCACAGAACAACCTCTAGGCAATGGCGTACCTGAAAGGCGGAACCATGCTTCAATTAAAAAATACGGTTCGTCCTTTACGTATCTTCACGAACTTCTCAATCGTGTATACTACCCGAGGGTGTGAGAAAGGAGAGGAAGCCTGATGTCGGCGGCAAAGCAGCCCCTGACAGTCCCCAGAGACTTGGTCGGCGCACCAAATTCTGGTGACTTGAATCCAAATTTGTTGATGTTTATTGCGGCGATCGCGATCGCACTGTTTTCCCTGTGGGGCTACTACGGTTGGCATTGGGCGAGCTGGATCTCGTTCGGTCTTAACTTTTTATCCCTCCACCTCGTGGGTACGGTGATTCATGATGCCTCTCATGGGGTGGCTCACCGTAACCGAGTTGTGAATGCGATTTTGGGACATGGCAGCGCCTTTCTGCTGTTTTTTTCCTTCCCGGTGTTTACCCGCGTTCACATGCAACACCACGCCAACGTCAACGACCCCAAAAATGACCCCGACCATGTCGTTTCTACGCTCGGTCCCCTGTGGTTGATCAATGCGCGGTTCCTGTACCATGAGATCTATTTCTTCCAGCGCAAATTGTGGCGCAAATATGAACTCTGGGAATGGGTGATTGCCCGTAGTGTGGCGATCGCAATTTTAGGGCTGGGGTATCACTTCGGCTTTTTGCACTACATCTTTAACTACTGGTTTACGCCCCTCGCCTTAGTGGGCTTGGTCTTGGGTCTGTTTTTTGACTATCTGCCCCACCGGCCTTTTAAAGAACGCGATCGGTGGCTGAATGCCAGGGTCTATCCCAGTCGGCTCCTGAACTATTTGATTGGTGGGCAGAACTACCATCTAGTACATCACCTATGGCCAGCCGTGCCTTGGTACAACTACGAGAAGGTTTACCATGCCATGCAGCCCTTGCTGGAGGAGAAAAACTGCCGTCAGACCTTGGGGATTTGGAAGGAAGCACCCTTAAGTTTTCTCTACGATGTCTTTATTGGCATTCGTTTTCATAAGCATGGTGAGCCAAATGCTGCTCGATCAGAACTTGATTCGCCAGAACTGCTGGATTCCCCAGAACTAAACTCACTCCCCACTCAGGCTACTGAGCAGCCTTTACTAGATGGCGCTTTACTGGACGGCGCTTTAGCCAAGGGTCTGCCGCACCCAGTCACGTTGCCAGATAGCGCGATCGAAAAGGAAGCCGTGCTGAAATAATTGCCTCATCGCCTTGAAAAAGTGGATGCAGGTTGAATTAGACTCATGGGTAGAAGGGTTTTTGCTTCGGCAGACTCAACTCCCCCCCTCATCTGGATTTCTATGGCTGCTGCTTTGCAATATGCGTACTTCCCAGGCTGCGTTGCCCAGGGAGCCTGTCGTGAACTGTATCAATCTACTGCTGCTTTGACGCACGCGCTGGGGATTGAATTGATTGAACTGAAAAAGGCTTCCTGCTGCGGTTCTGGCACGTTTAAAGAAGATTCCCAGCTTTTGGAGGATACGGTCAATGCCCGCAATATTGCCTTGGCGGAGGCTTTGAATCTACCGTTATTAACCCATTGCAGCACCTGTCAAGGCGTGATTGGGCATGTGGATGAACGCTTGAAAATAGCTCAAGTAGAGGATCCGACTTATTTCTCCCAAGTGAATGGCTTTCTCCAGAAGGAGGGTTGTTCTCCCTATCAGGGTTCTACCGAAGTCAAGCATCTCCTCTGGGCGATCGTGGCGGACTATGGCTTGGCAGCGCTGGGCGATCGCGTGACGCATCAACTTTCAGGCGTGAAATGTGCGGCGTTCTATGGGTGCTATCTTCTGCGGGCGCAGGAGCAGCCCTTTGACGATCCGGTCAATCCGCAGTCAATGGAGAATATTTTTCGGGTGGTGGGGGCAGAACCCGTCTTCTATCGCGGGCGAACCCAATGTTGTGGTTGGCCAATTTCCAGCTATGCCACGCAACAGTCCTTTCAAATGGCGGGTCGTCACCTTCAGGAAGCGATCGCAGCCGGCGCAGATTGCATTGTCACCCCCTGTCCCCTCTGTCACATGCAGTTAGATTCCCGTCAACCGGAAATTGAAAAGGTAACAGGAGAAAAACTGGGCATTCCCATCTTGCATCTGCCCCAGCTCATTGCCCTCGCCCTGGGGATTGCACCAGCCAACCTTGGACTGGAGCGTCACATCGTTTCAACACAAACCTTACTCAGTAAAATGGCGCTTGGTGGGTAATGAGGAGAGAGCGGGCTGGATACTGCACTCGCTCCTGAAAACTGGAGGTCAAGGGTCTTTTCCCTGGCAACGATTGAGGCGATTGCAAATATCCATTAAGCGCTCTCTTGTATTCAAGGGAGCATGGGGAACGATCGTTTCCAGATTGGGCCAAGTTGGTAAATCATGGCAGGGACAGTTTCCAGAGGGCAAACCCGCAACTTTCATGGGCACGGGCATCGGACAACGGGCGCAGACGACAATGTCCCAACTGGGAGAGAGGAGTTCTGACAGCGTGAAATGAGTGCCTTCTAAATAGCTGGTAGAGGCATAGCAAAGTGCTTGTTCCCAACAGGACTCAAACTCCGCACTGTAGCGATCACCCGCAATGACCGATCGAGGATGAATTGTGTGCTGACCATTGCCAATGATAAGTTGCTTCCCCAGTTGGAACCAATAGGCTAGAAATTGACGAACTTGGGTTGGAGAAGCCATAGGACCATAAAAACGGCATCAGTAGGGTGAACGAAATGAGCAGGGATATAATCTTTAGCAGGGATATCCTCTATATGCTAGCGATCGATCCTAGTGCCAAAGGTGAATAAAGTCTTTAGTTTCTTTCCCGGTAGGTCAGCTTGAGGGAAATCAGGATAAAACACCTGGGCAAGTTGCGAAGCCTAAGCGGGGAGGGGGGGAGGGAGGGGAGAGTCACTCCTTGAGTCCCGTCAACCTACACTGGAGAAGAACTAAATGGCAAGCATCAGGGTCGTCACCGGGGCGGCAAGATCGGGCAAAAGTGAGTGGGCAGAACGGTGGGCGGCGGAATCAGGACGATCGGTGATCTATGTGGCAACGGCACAACTTGATCCTCAAGATGCGGAATGGCAAGCTAGAATTACCCAACACCAACAGCGTCGTCCCAGCCATTGGCAAACCCAGTGGGTTCCGGTAGCATTGGCACCCCTCCTTCGCTCAGGGCGATCGCACGAATGTTATTTGGTGGATTCCCTGGGGACTTGGCTTGCCAACCTGCTGGATCAAGATGAAGCCCAGTGGCAAGCAACCGTTGTTGACCTGCTAGAAAGTGTGCAACATAGTCAAAGCCTGATTATTTTTGTAGCAGAAGAAACGGGCTGGGGCTTGGTGCCAGCCTACCCCATCGGTCGTCTGTTTCGCGATCGCTTAGGTCATTTAGTGCGCCATTTAGGGGCGATCGCCGATGACATCTATCTAGTGGTAGCAGGTCATGCCTTAAATTTACGGGACTTGGGCAAACCACTCTGAACCAAAAGTTGCTGTGTCAATCTAAAAGTCCCCGTATAGAATAAATCAGCAATGAGCAAATCAATTTGGCAGCCCTCCATTTGGCAAACCTGATCGTCTAGCAAGTCATGGAGCCACTCCCTGGATCTCTGCATCTTTTCCGACATCTTGCCGTTCGTTTATCGTTCCACCATGAAAAGCAACCTCAAACGGATTGAGCAAACGCTTCGTAAACTGCCACCCGCAGCTCAATCCGTGCCGTCTGAAGGAACATCTGTTGCCGAAGTTCCTTCCAGCCAGCGATCGCTCTTTTTTGAGGTCAAACCCCGCAAGACCCCTGCAGCCGACCCTGCCCAGGCTGCTGCTCAGTCTCCCACTCCGGCAACTCCTGCCTCTGCGCCGGTGATGCCGTTTCCCGTAGAAACCTCGGTGGAAGAACCCACCTTGCCTCGCTTCAAAACCCCGAGCTTTACCAGTCACCGCAATGGAAGCAATCCTGCCCTGGCAGCGAATCTGTTACGAGAAATGCTCACCACAGTAGAAGATTGGCAACGGGAATTAATCCAAGTAGGACGGCAAATTCAAGATCTTTACCTGCAGGGTCCGATCGTAGACGGGTGGCTGGAATCTGATGGCGAAGCCATGACTGCGGAACCTACGAGTGAGACTGTCCTATTTCGCCATGCTGATATTGATCAATTGGTGAAGTTTGCGGAGAAATTAATTTCAGGGGAGATCCAGCCTGAGCGGGTAGCCCCAGAGAAAACAGGATATCGGCTCTGTGGGCTAAATCCCGATGGGCGAGTCTGGTTTTGCCCTTGTCCGCCTGAACAGCTACCTGCGGTGAGTCTGGCGATCGCTCGTCACCACCAATTTCGACAGTTACGGATCCGCCAGCAAACTTTGGAGACGCGTCTGGCAAAGTTATCCGAGAATCTCGTGAGGCTGCATGGACAGTTGAATGCCTAAGATAGGTGAGCTCTTGGTCTCCTTCACTGGAGCTTAACATTTAAATTCAGCCCATGCCTTCTGTCCCACCCCGGATCTCTGCCATTATCTGCACCCACAACCGCGATCGCTATCTTGGCAAGGCGATCGATAGTTTGCTCTGTCAAACCCCTTTGACCGGCGAGACCTGGGTTGGTGGAGAAACAGCCTCGCCTGAATCGCCCTTTTACGAGGTGCTGGTGGTGGACAATGGCTCAACGGATCGCACCCGTGAAGTGGTGGAAGCTCGGTTAGGCAATCCCAGACTGCGTTACGTGCATGAACCAACCCTCGGTCTTTCCGTAGCCCGCAATCGTGCCGTCCAGGAAACCCAAGCCGATATTTTGGCCTATCTGGATGATGATGCGATCGCCAGTCCCCACTGGTTAAGTCATTTAGTCCAGGCATACGAAACCCACCCAAAATTAGCGATCGCCGGGGGAAAAGTCACCCTGCTTTGGGAAGATCAGCAAGTGCCGCCGCCCTGGTTATCCAGTAGTCTGGCTGGCAATTTGGGAGCCTATGATTTAGGTAACGAATTCAAACTGATTCAGCAACCCGGTTTAACGCCACGCGGTTTGAACTATTCCATCCGTCGTCTCTTTCTGGCACAGGTCGGGGGCTTTGATCCCCAATTGGGTCGAGTCGGCAAAAATTTGCTCTCCAACGAGGAACTCCAGATGACCGCGTTAGCATTGCAGGCAGGTTGGCAGGTTGCCTATCTTCCCCAAGCGATCGTGGCTCACCATGTTGCGCCAGAACGAATGCAGCGCCGTTGGTTTCTGGAACGAGGTTGGTGGCAAGGCATTAGTGAATGTTATCGCGAGCAGATTGCAGGCGAAGCGGGCTGGGGGCAATTTCCCCGAGGAGCAGAGCGATTACTGCGAGGCTTATATAAAGCTCTGCGGTTCCACCAACAGCCGGAACAGGTGTTTGAAAATCTGGTCTACAGTTATGGACAGGTTGGTTACTTAAGTAAAGTCTGCCAAGGTATTCTCCTTTCCTCCGATCGGCATATCTCATCCTGAAATGCATCTGTCCTACCGATTTCGCTTTCTTGAAGCCGATTTGGAAAGCTTGTTTGGAAAGTATGTTTTTCCCCAACTGATAGATGACAACTCCTATATCTATCACTCAAAGTAGGGATAGGGCGACCCAGGGAGATAAGGCAATCGAGGTCAGCCTGCCCAAAATGATTACATTTATCTCTATCAGGGTGTGGTGCGATCGTGGTTTGCCCAGGATCTTGACGAATCTTGCACAGGACTAATCTTGTACAGATAGTTTATGGATCTTGTTTGTTCAGAGCTTTCACTGTGTTCGGGGGAGTCATCTCCACTTTGTTTGCTCAATCCCTGAGTTCTGCACGTTTCTGGCAGCGCCGATCGACTGGGATTGAGGAGGCACTAGCTAGTCGTGGTTATTTCAAGTCCAGATCTTGTAAGTCCAGACCTTTAATTTCTGTTAGTGACGGATTATGACCGCAATTCAGGTTTCTACCTCAGTAGCCCCCACCCCACCTTCAGAGCTAGCGTATCTGGTGCAAGATGCCTATAACCGAGGTGCCACAGCACTCTATCTTCAGATCGGTCGCAGTCCCTTCTATCGACTGCACGGCAAGCTGATGCCCCAAGACCAGTTTGCGATCGTCACACCCGCTCGCTTCAGTGACTATATCCAAGAAATTCTTTCCCCAGAGCAGATTCAACAATACTCCAAAACCCAAAAACTGGATGTCACCGTTACTATCCCCGGTGTGGCAAAGGCTCGCTTGAATTGTGGACCCACCATGCAGGGGGTGCAATCCCTCAGTTTAAGTAACATCGTTCTGGATAGCCCACTTGCTGCGATCGAGCAACAGGGGACGATCTACGCGCTGGTGATGGCAGCCCAGGCTGCGGGTGCGTCGGATATTCACTTACAGGTGGGAGAAATCCCTCGGTTTCGGGTTCATGGGCAAATGATCCCCCAGGAACGCTACGGCAACATTACGCCACGGCAATACGAAGAACTACTGGATGAAGTGCTTTCTGAGGAGCAAAGACACTACTTCCAAACTCACCTAGAGTTGGATACCGCAATTTTCTATCCCGGCTTGGTGCGGTGTCGAATCAATTGTGCCCAGGCGATTACGGGCGGTGTCATGGTTCTCCGCTTAATTGCGCTGGCGGTGCCCACGATCGCCCAACTCCACCTCCCCTCCATTCTGACCAGGTTAGCGGAAGAGCGCCAAGGTTTAATTCTCGTTACAGGATCGGTGAATACGGGTAAATCCACGACCTTAGCGGCGATGCTGCGTCACATTAACGATACGATGAGTCGCAAAATTGTCACGATCGAGGATCCGGTGGAATATGTCCATACCTCGAACCAATCTCTGATCACCCAGCGAGAAGTAGGGCTGCATACCCATGAATTTAAAGAAGCATTGCGATCGGCGCTCCGCCAAGATCCAGATGTGATCTTGATTGGGGAAATGCGCGATCGTGAAACGGTGGATACGGCCATTCGAGCGGCACTGACGGGACACCTGGTTCTCGGCACCCTCCATACCAAAGGCTCAGTCAATGCCTTAAAGCGGTTACTCAACTTCTATACGCCGGAGGAGCAGGAGACCGTTCGGCATCAGATTGTGGAAGCGATTCGAGCCGTGATTTCCCAGGTGTTAGTGCCCACGATCCCTGGGGGACGGTCTGCCGCGCTGGAAATTATGCTCAATACTGAGGCGATTCAGGATTACCTCCAGAAGGGATCTCTAGAGGAAATTTATCAACTGATGGAAGAAGGGCATCAAGGCTCACAAACCTTGAACCAGTCGTTGTTTGACCTCTATGAGAGTGGCATGATTGCAGCAGAGGCGGCGATCGCGGCGGCCTTTAATCCAGAGGATTTGGGCTACATGTTGAAAAACTTCACCCGGCGTTCGAGTCGATCGGGGCTGCAAAACAAGGACTATTCGGGTAAGAATCCGATTTGAGTGCCCTTTTTGGGAGGGGGGGAGAGGGAGAGATGAGGCTTTGAGGAGCATTTTTCTTCTGCGAATATCTTTTTCAACAGTTCCTGAGATTTTCCAGGGGCTATTTTGAGATGAAACTGAGGCGGAATCAGCACGATCGTAGTTTTCATACAGCTTTCGACCAAATATTAAGATTTGGGGATATGCCTGCTTTGCAGAATAGAATTATTAACATATGTTAAGCACTTCAGAAGTAATCACTATTACTGAGTGTTTACAGTATGAAAGCTCGTTACACTCCCGACTGTCTGGGATCGTCCTAGGCATTCCCTTTTTAGGAGGTTGATTCAGGGCTGTTTCGCCAATCTGCTCTCTGGTGATGCATATTGTCATTTCTTGATACAGCAGACTCGAATTTACAGATTGATAAATAAGGTCAAAGAAGTTTAAAAAACTTTACTGATGGGCACTATAATTCAATAGGTATAAATCCCCACTCTTCACCTGGTTGGATCAAGCTTGCGGATTAGAAGGAACGGGGACTACCGACTTTGAACAAGTCAATACCCATCACAACCCACTATCCACTGCACCGAAATCTTAAATAGGTCTCATCGTGAGTCATCACTTTCCTTGGCTAACCGCCATTATTCTCTTTCCACTAGTAGCCTCTCTACTGGTTCCCCTCATCCCGGACAAAGCAGGTAAAACCATTCGTTGGTATAGCCTAGGGGTCGGTCTTGCGGACTTTGCCTTGATTCTTTACACCCTCTGGCAGCACTACGACTTCCGCCAACCGGGCTATCAATTGGTTGAAAAATTTTCCTGGATTCCCCAATTGGGGTTGAACTGGTCCCTGGCGCTCGATGGTGTGTCGATGCCGATGGTGATTTTGACGGGTCTGGTGACGACGTTGGCAATCTTGGCAGGCTGGCAGGTGCAGGAAAAACCTCGCCTGTTCCACTTCCTGATGCTGGTGATGTACAGCGCTCAGCTTGGCGTTTTCTGTGCCCAGGATCTGCTGCAATTCTTCCTACTCTGGGAGATTGAGCTGGTGCCGGTCTATATCCTGATTGCTGTCTGGGGTGGACCGAAGCGCCGCTATGCTGCCACAAAATTTATCCTCTACACGGCGATCGCTTCTATCTTTATTTTGCTGGCGGGGCTGGCGATGGCCTTCTATGGCGGCAATGTCACCTTTGATCTAACGGCTTTGGGGCTGAAGGATTATCGCTTGGGCTTTGAACTGCTGATGTATGCGGGTCTGTTGATTGCCTTTGGGGTGAAACTGTCAATGTTCCCACTGCACACTTGGCTGCCGGATGCCCATGGGGAAGCCTCGGCTCCGGTGTCGATGATTTTGGCGGGGGTGCTGTTGAAGATGGGTGGCTATGCGTTGATCCGCATGAATGTGGAAATGTTGCCTAATGCCCATGTGTATTTTGCCCCGGTGCTGGCGATTTTGGGAGTTGTGAATATTGTCTATGGGGCGTTGGTGTCGTTTGCCCAGCGTAACCTGAAGCGACGGATGGCCTATTCTTCGATTGCGCACATGGGATTTGTGTTGCTAGGGGTGGCTTCCTATACGGATCTGGGGATGAGTGGTGCGGTGTTGCAGATGGTGTCCCACGGGTTGATCGCTGCCACGTTGTTTTTCCTGGCGGGGGTGACTTACGATCGCACCCATACGTTGGATTTGGATAAGATGGGTGGCTTGGGTAAGCAAATGCCTATCACCTTTGCGTTGTTTACGATCGCTTCTATGGCTTCCTTAGCATTACCAGGGATGAGTGGTTTTGTGGGGGAATTGATGGTGTTCCTTGGGTTTACGAATAGTGATATTTACACCTCGGAATTTAAGACGATCGTGGTCTTTCTGTCGGCTGTGGGTCTGATTTTGACTCCGATTTATCTGCTGTCGATGCTGCGGGAAATGTTCTATGGTCAAGCCGGTGCGGCCGTGGAAAATCAGGTGTTCCGCGATGTGAAGCCCCGTGAGTTATTTATTACGGCTTGTTTGGTGCTGCCGATCGTGGGGATTGGGTTATATCCCAAGCTGATTACGCAAACCTATGATGCAACGACGGTGCAAATTGCAGCTCAGGCACGCGATGCGGTGCAGATTTATGCAGCCCAAGCGGGAAGTTTACCGGAGTTGTCGATGGCGGCTCCTGTGTTGGAGGGTGTGTTGAAGTAGGGGATTTCTCTTCTAGCAGAAATCTGTGAATGCGTTCAAGAAGTCTCTATGGGGTGCTGTGATGGCGGCTCTATAGAGATTTTTTTCAATTGATAGCAGATTGCCCTTCTGAAGTCTCTAGTTGCAGGGAAGTTATAATTGACCATACTCACCTTGCTCAACCTTTATGAGCCAAAGTCTGACTTTAGAACTCAGTGAACAAGTTTTTGCGGCTATTCAACAACAGGCGCAGGGGATTAGGATCTCTCCAGCTCCAGCTCAATTGGCAGCCACCTTGTTAGAGCACCAATTCCCGCAGTCCTTACGGCTACTGTGAGATGAATCTGGGAAGAGCGCTGCAAGAGAACGGTTTGAACGACATTTTGGTGCATTAAAACTAAAGCCAACCAATTAGGGTGACAGTCGTGGCAACATGGATTCTCACGAATGTTTATGGATCCTGCTTGACTAATGAAAGTATGAACTGGGTTGATCGATTGATTTGAGGGTTTTGGATCCGTCGATCGCTTGGTCATCGGGGCTGTTGCGCAGCGATCGGGGAACTTCTCCCCTCACCCCATTTACCCTAGCAAAGCATCAGAGAACCTGCGTTGCTGCCAGCTTCTTGGGGTCCTAACTCCCCCACTCCCCCACTCCCCCACTCCCCCTAGATCCTCACAGCAGTTCCAGTCGCAGTAATCAACAGGAGCACCCCAGATTGGTCAATATTAATAGTTCCAGTATCTAGTTCAATACCAATGACGGCATTGGCTCCCATTTGTTTGGCGCGCTGCTCTAGTTCGGCGAGGGCATCCTTTTGTCCTTGCTGAAAGACGCGTTCATAACTGGCTGTGCGTCCGCCGATGATATCTCGAATGCCTGCGAAGAAGTCCCGGAGGGCGTTGCTGCCGTAAACAACTTCGGCGGTGACGATGCCGAGATAGGCTTGGATGGGAGTATCTTGAAGGACATCGGTGGTTGTTAGAATCATGGCGTTACCGGATGGGAAACTAGCAAGTGCGTAAAATGCAAAGCAAACTCCGTGATGGTAACATTGATCCCCATTCGTTGGTTTTGGTTCGTTAGCTTTGGATGGCTAGTTGTGACCTGCTAGTTGTGACCTGCTAGTTGTGACCTGCTAGCTTCGCTCTGTTCCTTGTTTGTCTATCCTCACATCCCTAATCCATCGTCCATGAAACGTTCGATCGCTCGTCCTAATCTGCTTCGATACCTGCCGTTGATTCGAGTTTCTCAGGGTGCCTGCTGCCAGGTTGCCTGCTGTTTGCTGACCGGGCTGACCGTTAGTGCAGGAGGGGCGATCGCGGCTGTGGCTCAAGATCTGGCTCCACGGGTGCCGATGCAATTAGCCCAAAATAACCTCACACCAGAACAGCAAGCGTTAGAAGAGTTGCTGAAGGAAGGTAAACAGCAGGTGGAGGCGGGAAATCTGCGGCAAGCGCTGTCAATTTACGAACGGGCAGCTCAAATCGATCGCGGAAATTCTCGAATTTTTGCCAGTATTGGCTATTTACAGGCACAACAGGGAAATTATCGAGCAGCAGTGACGGCCTATGAACAGGCGATCGCGCTGGATGAGAAGAATGCTGATTTTGTCTATGCACTCGGTTTCAGCCATGCCAATCTGGGCAATCAACCTGCGGCAATTCGAGCTTACCGCCAAGCAACGATTTTGAATCCACGTCATCTCAATGCCTACCTCAGTCTGGGGCTATTGCTCTCCAATAATCAGGACTTTGAAGCGGCGAAACAGGCCTATATGCAGGCGTTGCGCATTGATTCGAGAAACACCAGTGCTCGGATGGGGATTGGCTTTATTCTGCTAGAACAAGATCGCCCGGATGATGCGATTAATGTGTTGCAACGGGCTACCCAGTTCGATAACAAGTCTAGTCGTATCCCTTTAGGAATTGGCATTGCCCATCTGATGAAGGGCGATCGCCCCCAGGCACTTCGGTTTTTTGAACAGGCTGCTCGGTTGGATCCTCGGAATGCTAAGCTTCAGGTGCAAATTGGCAAGGTGTTTGAAGAGGCGGGGGATGTGGAACAGGCGATCGCAGTCTACCAACGGGCTATTTTGCTGGATAGTCAGGTGGGGGAAGCTCATCAAGCGATCGCGGATGCCTATGTCCAGGTGAGGGACTACAGCAGTGCGATCGCTGCCTACCGCGAAGCTGTACGGTTGGATCCTCAGAATGCTGATAGTTGGTTTGGTTTAGGGAAAGTCCAGCGAACTCAAGGGCGCAACCGCGATGCTGAGGACAGTTTGAAAAAAGCAAAACGCCTCTACCAAGAACAGGGCAAAGGCGATCGGGCTGCCGAGGTGGAAGAAATTTTGCGCCTGTTGAAGTAACAGGCTGCTCCACTCAGCCATAAAATGAGTAAGCTCAACAGTAAGACCTCCTGTGGTCATAGTCGTGTGGGAGTTTCAACACCTGGGGGAAATGAACGATGGCACTGATTGTACAAAAGTATGGTGGAACTTCCGTTGGCACCGCAGAACGCATTAAGGCTGTGGCCGATCGGGTGGTGAAAACGGTCAAGGCAGGCAATTCGGTGGTGGTGGTCTCGGCGATGGGCAAAACCACGGATGGCTTGGTGAAGCTGGCTAGCGAAATTTCTGAAACCCCTAACCGTCGAGAAATGGATATGCTGTTGGCGACGGGGGAGCAGGTGACGATCGCCCTCCTCGCGATGGCATTGCAAGAACTGGGGCAGCCTGCCATTTCCCTCACAGGTGCGCAAGTAGGCATTATTACCGAAGCCAGTCATACCCGAGCACGCATTTTGAATATTGCGACCGATCGCCTAGAGCGCCATGTCCAGAAGGGTGAAGTGGTGGTAGTTGCCGGGTTCCAAGGGATTAGCAATACTGAGGATTTGGAAATTACCACTCTGGGGCGGGGCGGTTCGGATACCTCTGCGGTTGCCCTGGCTGCTGCGTTAAAAGCAGACTTCTGTGAAATCTATACCGATGTACCAGGAATTCTCACCACTGATCCGCGCTTGGTGCCAGAAGCTCAACTGATGGATGAGATTACCTGCGATGAGATGTTGGAGTTAGCCAGTTTGGGAGCCAAGGTGCTGCATCCTCGGGCGGTGGAAATTGCTAGAAACTTTGGGGTTCCGCTGGTGGTGCGATCGAGCTGGAGTGAGGAACCGGGGACTTGGGTCACTTCACCAACTCCACAACCGCGATCGCTGGAGGGGTTGGAGTTGGCACGTCCGGTGGATGGGGTGGAATTTGATACGGATCAAGCGAAAGTTGCGCTGCTGCGGGTGCCCGATCGCCCTGGAGTAGCTGCTCGGTTGTTTGGGGAGATTGCCCATCACAGTTTGGATGTGGATTTGATTATTCAATCGATTCACGAAGGCAATAGCAATGATATTTCCTTTACCGTGACGAAGAATTCTCTCAACCAAGCGGAATCGGTGGCTCATGCAATTTTGCCTGCCTTGACCCAGGGAAATCTGGGAGATTCGGATGTGTTGGTGGAACAGCAGATTGCCAAGATTTCCATTGCCGGGGCGGGGATGATTGGGCGACCAGGGGTGGCGGCGCAAATGTTTAATGCCTTAGCCGCAGTGGGAATTAACATTCAAATGATTTCTACCTCAGAAGTGAAGGTGAGTTGTGTGATTGCGGCGGTGGATGGTGACCGGGCGATCGCAACATTGTGTGACACCTTTGATGTGCATACCTCTTCTGCAACTCATACGACTGCAACTCATACGACTGCCCTGCCGACAGAGGATCCCACAAATCCAGTGCGAGGAGTGGCGTTGGATCTCAAACAAGCCCGATTGGCAATTCGGCATGTGCCCGATCGTCCCGGTATGGCGGCTAAGATTTTTAGTTTGCTGGCTGAGCATAGTATTAGCGTGGATATGATCATCCAATCTCAGCGTTGTCGGCTGGTGGGTGAAGCCATGACCCGTGATATTGCCTTTACGGTGGCACAAATGGATGCAGAAGCGGCGCGGCAAGTTTTGGAACAAGCCAAATCAGAACTGGGTTTTGGTGAAATTGGGGTGGAAAGTGCGATCGCCAAGGTGAGTATTGTGGGAGCGGGCATGGTTAGGCATCCTGGTGTGGCGGCTAAGA
>JAYKGX010000120.1:0-3298 GCA_035285565.1 Synechococcales cyanobacterium | reverse complement strand
GTGTTTGGATGGGGACGGGTTAACGTGGAAGTCGGCTTAGCTGAAAAGCGAAGTGGTATTCTTTGTGTCGGTGCTCAGTCGGGCTACGGTGGGAGCAAACGATGGGAAGAGAAGAACCCTGAAGCTGCTGCGGCATTACAGCAGATTGCAGAAGCGCACGCTCAACAAGACCCGACCTTCCAAACTTCGATTGCCTACACCCGACTCACGGCACAGCAAGCACGCCAACAACTGCGGGAAAGAGGCTTTAGCGATGAGCAGTTGCCTGCCCCCAGTACGATGGCGATGATTCTCAATCGCATGGGCTATCGATTACGCCCGGTGGTGAAAGCAAAGCCCCAAAAAAACTGCCCGAAACCGACGCCATTTTCGACAACATCCAAGCGAAAGACGCCCCCACGAACGACCCAAGTGTCAAGCGACTGAGCATGGACGGTAAGGCTACAGTAGCCCTTGGAGAGTATTCTCGTGGGGGACACACTCGAGGTAATGAGAAGGCGATTGACCACGATCTGGGTCACAAGGAGAAGTACATTCCCTGTGGCATTGTGGATGAAGATAGCGGTCAGTTGCACATTGCTTTTGGGAGTTCTTACAAAACCAGTGATTTTATTGTCGATACGTTGGAGGATTGGTGGAAAGGGTTGACGCCCCAGCAGCAGAGGCAAACTCAACGCTTGCAATTGAAGGTGGATAATGGACCAGAGAGTAGTGGAGTGCGAACCCAATTTCTCAAGCGCATGGTTCAATTTTGTGACCGAATTGGTAAGCCGATTCAGTTGCTTTATTACCCGCCTTATCACAGTAAGTACAACCCGATTGAGCGTTGCTGGGGAATTCTCGAACAACATTGGAACGGCACGCTTCTACACAATGTGGGAACCCTGCTGGCGTGGGCCAGCAGCATGACATGGAAGGGAATTCACCCAATCGTTAAGTTGAACGAGAAGGTTTATTCAACAGGAATTGCACTGACCAAAGTAGCCATGCGTGAGGTTGAAAAGAGATTGCAACGAAATCCTGAACTACCCAAGTGGGATATTCTGATCCAACCTATTAATGGGTAAATTTGTTCTTAGAAATCTCCTAAGGTTGGCAAACCATCGAACCTGAGATGAACAGAACCAACGCGCGAATTTGTAGGGCTTGTAGGGCTTGTAGGGCACACACATAGGGCACACACACTTGATGCCTGAATTTTTGATCCTCCCTAGCTCCCTTCCCCAGGTGGAAACTCCGAAACCCTCCTTTCCCACAGAGATGGGGGATCGAACTGCGCAAATCCTGCATTGTTTTTCGAAGGTCGGCTTGCTTGAACCGCTTTCGAGAAGTTTAGAAACGCTGAGTTGAATTAGCGGTAACTCCCACTTTTCTCATACAAAATCAGTCGGTTACCCAGGGGATCAAACGCATGGATTTCGCGCCCATGATGTTCCATCCTCAGTTCCCCCTGTGGTGGATAGCCCAGTTTGCATAAAGTGGCGATCGCTGTTTCCAAGTCTTCCACAACAAAGCAAAGGCTAAAACTCCCCCCTCTCATAGTCTGAAACTGGCTCTGTTGACTGGACTGCGGCTTAAAGATACTGAGGCGTAATCTAGCTAATTGAAATTCGGCGTATTTCTCTGGAATGTGGACGATCGGCGGAATTCCAAATAGCGCTTGATAAAACGGAATCAAGCTCTTGCCATCGGGATCAGCCAACGTTACAAAAATTTCTTGATATTCCAGGGACATGAGCAATGAGGTCGGTAGGAGAAAAACGGGTGAAAGCAAGACTTGCTTGCATCCTCTCATAGTTCCATCTCTCCGCGACAGCATTCCCTTGTCTGGAAATCTTGACGTCCAATCTTAAGGTTCGCTTGAATTTTCCGGCGATCGCCTTTAGCTTGCAGTACAGTAAGCAAAATTGACGTACTAGATTGAAGAGCGGAAGTAAGAGACAAATGACTATGGTTTCCCCCTCTAGCGCAAAAACAGAACTTGCCCAACGGATGCAGAACGTTGCTCCTTCTATGACTTTGGCGATCGATGCAAAGGCCAAGGCCATGAAAGCAGATGGACTGGATGTCTGTAGCTTTAGCGCTGGAGAACCGGATTTCAGCACTCCTGCCCACGTTTGCGAGGCAGCTAAGCAGGCTTTGGATCAAGGAAAAACCCGGTATGGAGCTGCGGCTGGAGAATTGGCGCTCCGACAAGCGATCGCCCGCAAACTTCAGCGTGACAACCAATTGAACTATGCCCCCGAAAACATTGTGGTAACCAATGGCGGTAAACAATCTTTGTTTAATACCATCCTGGCATTGATTCAACCTGGCGATGAAGTTATCATTCCTGCGCCTTACTGGGTTAGCTATCCCGATATGGTCAACCTGGCCGGTGGCACTCCTGTCATCCTGAACACCACAATAGACAGCGGTTTTCGCATCACGCCCGAGCAACTGCGCCAGTCCATCACACCACGTACCAAGTTGTTTGTCTTCAACTCACCTTCCAATCCTACCGGGATGGTCTATTCACCCGATGAAGTTCGGGCCCTGGCACAAGTCATCGTGGAGGCTGGAATTTGGGCAATCTCTGATGAAATTTACGAAAAAATTCTTTACGATGGAGCCGTGCATTTGAGTTTGGGCACTGCACACCCAGATATTTTCGATCGCGTCATTACCAGTAATGGTTTTGCCAAAACCTACGCTATGACGGGCTGGCGGATTGGCTATGCAGCAGCACCGACCCCGATCGCCAAAGCGATCGCCAATGTCCAGGGTCACAGCACCTCGAATGTTTGTACTTTTGCCCAATACGGGGCGATCGCTGCCTACGAAGGTTCTCAAGACTGCGTACAAGAGATGCTACAAGCCTTTGCCCAACGCCGCAAGGTGATTTTGGCGGCAATTCGCTCAATTCCAGGATTAACTTGTCCCCAACCCGGTGGTGCGTTCTATGTTTTCCCTAGCATTGCCGGAACTGGCATGAAGTCTCTAGAGTTTTGCAACGCCCTCCTAGAACAACATCACATGGCTGTCGTTCCGGGAATCGCTTTTGGGGCTGATGATTGCATTCGGTTGTCCTACGCCACCAGTCTGGAGGTGATTGAGCAGGGCATGGAGCGGTTGCAGAAATTTGTCCGGGCGATCGCCTGACCTAGCGCCGATTTCATGAAGTCCATTCATGGTTGAGACTCATGGGGGGATTGCTTCAGAAGCAACCATCACTCTTGCAGCGACGCAATACCGCCAAATCTTCGGCATCTAGCTCAACCAAAGTTCCGTTTCGAATCAACTCGGCGAAGTCTTCGTT
>JAYKGX010000119.1:0-6409 GCA_035285565.1 Synechococcales cyanobacterium | reverse complement strand
TTTTGTGAAAGGAATTTCCTGAATAGGCTTGGAGGTAAAGAATGCTTGGGGGTGCAAGTAAGTAGCAAGCCGAATCATTAGAGATTTTGCACTAAATTTAGCTGGTTATTGAATATTCTACCTAACGTTCGCAATCACCGGACATCGGATCGCTTTCGCAACTCGCCGACCAAACTGGATGTTCCGGTGCATTGCGGTTGTTGTACTGCGCTGCCACCCATGTCTATCTGCAACCTTTCATGGAGAATTGGCTACTCAACCCGCGATCGCCAGTCGAATACAAAACTCAGTGCCTCGCCCCAGTTCTGACTGTACTTCTAGGCTCCCACCGTGTTTTTCTACCACAATCTGACGGGCGATCGCCATTCCCAATCCCGTTCCCTTGCCCACGCCTTTCGTAGTAAATAAATGCTCAAAGATCTTAGCTTTCACGTCTTCGCTCATACCCTTGCCATTATCCCCAATCGAGATTTGCACTTTATTTTCGATCATCACTGTGCGAATCGTAATCTGTTGAGGATTCGCTTCTAGCTCAGCAAATGATTGTGTTTGCGCGATTTCATCAAACATATCGATCGCATTCGCCAGAATATTCATAAAGACTTGGTTTAACTGTCCAGGGAAACAGTCGATTTCAGGGATCTGCTCATAGTCTTGAACGACTTCAATAGCCGGACGATACTCATTGGCTTTGAGGCGATACTTGAGAATCAGTAAAGTACTCTCAATGCATTCGTGGAGGTTGGCACTGACTTTGTACTCAGTATCAGCGCGCGAGAAGGTGCGTAGGCTGATGCTGATGCCTTGAATTCGATCGATCGCGCCTTTCATCGAATCAAGTAACTTGGTGCAGTCTTCGGTGAGGAATTCCAGATCGATGTTTTTTGCTTTGTCTTGAACGGCAACGGCTGGATTTGGGTGGTGGTGTTGATAGAGGGCAATATAGTCTAGCAAGTCTTGCATGTAGTCTTTGGCGTTATTGATGCTGCCATTGAGGAAGCCGATCGGGTTGTTGATTTCATGGGCAACACCTGCAACCAAATTCCCCAGAGATGCCATCTTTTCGCGTTGGACGAGTTGTAATTGGGTATCGAGCAGTGTTTGCATGGCTGCTGCGAGTTCTGCGGTGCGCGCCTGGACTCGTTCTTCCAGAAGTTCTTTTTGGTGAATAATTTCTCGATTCGCTTGTCTCAACTTCAGATGCACATCAATCCGAGCGAGGACTTCTTGCTGCTGAAACGGCTTGGTAATGTAGTCCACTGCGCCTGCGGCTAAACCCTTGACCTTATCCGCCGTATCGGACAATGCGGTCATAAAAATAATCGGTATTTCGTGGGTGGCAGGGTCAGCCTTTAATTGACGACAGGTTTCAAATCCATCGATTCCAGGCATCATCACATCTAGCAATAGCAAATCGGGTTGATGGCGCTGAACGGCAGCAATCCCTCGTTGGCCATCCATTTCAACGAGCACTTTGTATCCCGCTTGATCAAGGGCACCATAGAGAACTTCCAAGTTTGTGGGATTGTCATCAATGATAAGAATGGTGGTGTTCGCATTTTGTTCTGTCATAATGATTTTCCTGGAAACTGGTAGATGCTAAACGGTTGCGATGGATGGAGCAGACTCTAGTTCCGAACGCAAGAATTGGCGGATCTTTTCAATGTTGAATTGTTTGACCAGTTCTCGTAGCTCTTGCACAAAGGGCTGGTAGGCAGAATTGAGTGCTGCGAGGCGATCGAGTTCTTCTCGAATGCCTCGGAAGTAACCCGCTTCGACATGATCCCAAAGGGGCTGTAATTCTGCACGGGTGGGGATCACGCGAGTCGATTCTGCTGTCGTTTCGGCGCTCACCTCAATTTCTGCGTACAACCACTCCAGTTGCAAGTATTTGCCCAATAGGTTGTATAGCTCTTGGGCCTGTACGGGTTTGGCTAGAAAATCGGTGCCGCCTGCATCCAAACTCTTCTGACGATCGAGGTCATAAACGCTGGCAGAGGACACCAGTACCAAGGCTTCTTGTAAGTCAGGAGATCGCCGCACTTGTTTGAGAAATTCCCATCCATTCATGACAGGCATTTCAATATCGGTGATGGTTAAATCAGGTTGTTCTGAGGCGATTTTTGCCAAGCCTTCTTGACCATCGTTGGCTTCAATGACGGTAAATCCTAAGGGTTCTAGCAAATGGACAATCACAGAGCGATTTTCCCAGCGATCGTCTACAATCAAAATCTGACGGCGATCGCCTTTATAGCCAGTAATTTGCCCCGCCGTAGTTTCAGTATTGGCTTGTGCCCAGTTGAGGGCAATCGGGACTTCAGTAATAAACGAAAATTCACTGCCCACCCCCATCTCACTCTCAACCTGAATGCGGCTGTGCATCAGTTCCACAATGCGTTGACTAATGGCAAGTCCTAATCCGGTGCCTTCGCTTTGACGTTTACTGTCTCCAACCTGTTCAAAGGGTTGGAAGATTTTCTCTACCTGATCAGGCATCATTCCCACGCCCGTATCTTTGATCGTGAACTGCAATTGGGCAGTTGTATCAGTTTGAGACACAACAGTAACGATAAAGGAGACTTGACCGCGATCGGTAAATTTAATCGCATTGCCCAATAAATTAATTAAGACTTGGCGCAACCGCTTTTCATCGGCAACAATGCCTTCTGGTAGTTGTTCAGAAGGTTCATAGACAAAGGCAACTTGTTTTTGATCGGCTCGAATTCGACAAATTTCCACCACCCCTTGGAGGAAAGCCGGGAAATGGAGGGCAGTCGGTTGTAACTCTAACTTTCGGGCTTCGATTTTCGATAAATCTAGGACATCGTTAATCAAGGTGAGGAGATGGGAACCACATTGATGAATAATGTCCACACCACGTTTTTGGTCTTCATTGACGGTGCGAGCTAGAATCTGTGCATAGCCCAACACGCCATTGAGCGGTGTCCGCAATTCATGGCTCATGTTGGCAAGGAATTCGCTCTTGGCTTGGTTAGCTACATCAGCTTGCTCCTTCGCTTGAGCTAGTTCAGCAGTACGCTCTGCTACACGCTGCTCCAAGGTGCTAAATGATGCCTTAAGCTGCCCCGCCATCTGATTAAAGGTTTGAGCGAGCTTACCCACTTCATCCTCTGTGAGCACAGGTACGGTTTGGTTTAAATCCCCTGCGGCCAGACGGGTGGCGGCAGTTCCAATCGCCAAAATTGGACGGGTAATGCGTCGAGATAGGATGTAAACCGCGATCAGAAGCACCCCAGAAGATAGAAACCCAATCAGTAGAATGTTTCTGGCCAATTGTTGAGCAGGCAAGAAGGCTTGAGCTTGACTAATTTCAGCCATTAAGGCCAAATTTTGCTCAGGTAGCCAACGATAAACGCCGACCACGGGAACCCCTTGATAATTGGTGTAGCGACCAAAGCCACTTTGTTGGTTAATGGCAGATTCAATGCCTTCGCTAGTGATGCTTTCGGTGTTGGGTGCAGCACTCGCGTTTGCTGATGTGGGTTGCTTCGAGATAAAGACTGTTTTGCCTTTGGCTCGACCCACCAGGTAGGTTTCTGCGGTCTCGCCTAAACCCGTATTGTCGCGAATCAGCGTATCCACTTCTTCTAGGTCTAAATCGACGACGAGGGCGGCCATCCGTTCACCCTGACTATCCATAATCGGGGTCGCAACGGTAATGGCTGCTTTTTGAGTCTTGGGAGAGATGTAGAAGTTAGGAACTACCACATTCAGACGATCGCGGGTAAAGTAGGTTGCTGGATCGCCTAGGGGGCGGTATCTGCCTTCGAGGGTTGGTTCATCGGAAGCAAAGACCACAAATCCACTGTTGCGGGTGATCCGAATGCTACGCAGATTGGGTTTGATCTCGGTCAACTCAACGACATATTGGTTAAGGGCTTTGCGGGCTGCTTGATAGACCGGCTGGGCTGGATCGGTCGTCAGTAAAGTATTAATCGCTGTTTGAACTTTACTGTCTTGACTGAGCCATGAAATGTCGCGCAGTTGGTCTTTAACCCATTTGTTCAACTGAGAGGTTTTGAGCTGTGCAGCGACCGTGAGTTGGTTAACGACTTCTGTCTCTAACGAGTCCTGAGCCTGAAAGTATGAACTGATCGCAACAGCACTGATGGTGACAATCGACAGTAATGAGAAGTAGCTGACTAACTGGGTTAGTAGACTTTGATTGAGCCAACGTTTCATGCTGATTTCTCCCATTCCGCCCAAATGCTTGTAATTTGATTGATTGCCCAGTCCGCAGCCGCCACTGGTGAGTCTCCTCCTTTAAGGATTTTGAGCACCGTTTCTCCCCAAACCTGCTGACTCAGGATTTGACTATAAGCTGGGTGGAGAATTTCATAGGGTACAGGACTTGGTTGCTCCTGAATCTTTAGAGCTGTAGATAGATGGGGATCTGCTTGATTTTGCCAATAGGGATCAGATAAAAGTTGAGGCATAACGGGTAAAAAACGGCCTTTGAAACCTTCTTTCAGCAACTTATTGAGATGGCTTGGCTGAATCAGATAAGTCGCAAAGGCTTCAGCCGCCTCTGGATTTTTTCCCTGGTTAAGAATGATAATCTGCTTAATACCTTTTCTCGGTTGCATTGGCGTTCCATCGAGCTTCTTAGGCCAGCTTAAGGTTGCGATTTGACGATAGCGCTCAGTGGCATCTTTATTGTATTGATTTGCATCTAGCTTCTGGGTGAGCGGGATTGACAAGGTTGGGTTGTGAGTCATCAACAACTCTCCTTCTAAAAAACGCGAATTGTTGCCCGATGCAGTCCAATCTATAGCATCAGGTGGAACAAAGCCCTGCTGATAGAACTGGGTATACTCCTTCAGGACATCAACCAATTTCTGTCGATTTTCAGGTTCAGGAAGGACTAGTTCTCCGTTATTACTGACTACTTGGGCATTATGGGCATCGAGAAACCACCGCAGTGAGGTAAAAGTATCCACCCCTGAGGCTGACATACAGAGTCCGATGCCATGCAAGGCTGGATGACCTTGACTTCTAAGTTGTTTCTGTGATTGCTGCCAAAAGCGCCAAAAGGCATCCCAATCGCTCGGAATATCTGTAACTGCAGCGTTAATTTTTTCCAGAAAATTGAGCCAACAGTGAATATATTCCCCAGCATTACCAATTGGAACCGCATAGTAATGACGCTCATTCACTACGTTGTTGCGATAGGTGACTTGCGTTAATGCGTCGGGTGTGTAGAAATCTCTATGCTTTTCAAGAATTTCAGAGACATCTGTGAGCTGATTACTCCAAGCCAGTCGAGGAGCTAATTTCGCATCCAAGGAAATTGCAAATACAACATCAGGAACCAGGTATTTTTTAGGTTCGGCAACTGCTTTGAGTAATTCTTGCTCTAGCACCGTAATGTGCATGAGTTTCAAATCAGTTTTTAGACCTGAGGCTTTTTCCCACTGGCGAACCAACTGAATCACCCCAGCATTCTCTTCGGGCAGGTAGCCTTGTTCCCACCAAATAGTCAGATCAGCGTCAGAGGTAGAGACCATCGGACTGAGGGAAGATTTTTGGTTGTGGGCAGTACAGTTTGCTAATCCTAACCCCAATCCGAAGAGAGAGAGCCGAGTAAAGTCGCGTCGGGTAAGCATGACAATCCTAGATGAATAATGTTCGAAACCTTAGAAGATATATGGCGATGTTCACTATGATGAGTAATGAGATCTAAGTCTGGAATCATAGTTTGACAAGGGTTTTGCCATACTTTACCCAGCTAAGCAACCCTTATAGTACTCACAGATCCCTAGCAGAACTATTTGATCTAGTACGTTTAAGAGCAGAAAACAAGCTGCGATCGAGATGGCAAACATTGAGTTTTTTTGCCCAGAATTTTCATGACTTTAAGGAAGGCTACTCTTACTTTTTTAGACAAACCCTAAGTAGAATCACCTTTCTTGCCAACTCGATTGGTAGTAAGGGTGAGGGCATTGCCCCCATCACATTGCCACATCACAATTGTCATAAGATTGGGTGAGACAAGCTGACTCACATCTAAAAGAGTTCTCCAATAGTTTTCCCACAAAATTCAGCGATCGCACCAACCGAAGCCTGTACCTAACTTTTCCCGCCAGTTAAGTTTCATCTCACCTGCACTCAAGCAATCACCTGTCCCACGTCTGCACCCTTTCGGGTTAGGCATTCGCCCTATCCGTCGCGTTATGCATTCCGCTTGCCTTTCAGCCGACGGCGTTCGCTTCTTGGGACATCCTGTATCCGCTAGAGAGTTGCGCATTAGTTGCCTTTTGCTTACCCAAAAATGACGGCATTTTCAGGACTCTATCGGAGCATCCTTCGCACGGGGTGGAGATGTGATTGCCTTAGGACTCCTCTTTACTCCGGAGGCGAGGTGTTCTCAGTCGATACTTAGACGCTA
>JAYKGX010000118.1:0-4682 GCA_035285565.1 Synechococcales cyanobacterium | reverse complement strand
TAGATTCTGTTGTATTAGCGCTTGTTCGGTAAGCTGTCGCTCAATTTCTGCAGCAGAACGAGCAGCAAAAATTTTGAGGATGGCTGCCTGTTCCTCATAGCTGCGCGTCAGGGGCTGAACATGCAAGCCTGCAATGTGGCCGATGGGTTTCCCTTGACTGTTGCAAATTGGAATTCCCAAGTAGCTTTCTGCACCCAGTGTGACGAGATCTATGTCATCAGGAAATTGTTGCTGAATCCCACTCTCGTAAATTTGCAATCCTTGGTCTAAGACAACACCACAAGGAGTTCCAGCCAGAAAATACTCAAAGTTGGGGCCAAAGTCATCTCCTACCCAAAAGGCTAAAACTTTAGCTTTCGGATTGTCACCGTCAATAAATTCTGCAATAAGTGCATAGCGAATTTGTAGCAATTCTGCTAAATACCGAACGCAAGTTAGGAAAAAGTCTGTTCCAATTTGAGAGGCAATGCCTTCCACAATCAGCTTTAAATCAGCTTCCCAATGACGGTATTCGGGCAATGTCGCTTGAGACCGTAATGCTAAGTTAGATGCGTGAGATTGATTGTTCATAAAACCACGTTAAAATAGGAGAATGGACGATCGATCCTGTCAGTTTGATGGTCAACACATAACCTGCACTTCTGAAGTAGGCATATTCATCTCTCCAGATAGATCGCAGATTAGGACAGAGGAATTTCAATCACAAATTCAGTCCCGATTCCAGGGGTAGAATGACAGGCTATTTTCCCTCCATGCTTTTCCTCCACAATTTGATGAGCGATCGCCAATCCCAACCCCGTTCCTTTACCCACAGCTTTAGTTGTAAACCAATGGGCAAAGATTTTTGCCTGCACATCTCCTGTCATTCCTTTGCCATTGTCACAGATTTGAATCTGCACCCGGTTGGAATCAACGGTTGTGCGGAGCCTGATTTTTTGTCCCTGGGCTTTGAGTTCCTCAAAAGAATGAGTTCGTGCCATTTCGTCAAACATATCGATCGCATTTGCCAGAATATTCATAAACACTTGATTGATCTGTCCAGGGAAACAATTGATCTCAGGCAGATCCCCATACTCTTTCAGAACCTCAATAGCCGGACGAACTTCATTGGCTTTGAGCCGATACTTCAGAATGAGAATTGTACTATCAATCCCTTCGTGCAGATTTGCCTTAACTTTGTATTCCGTATCGGCGCGGGAGAAGATGCGGAGGCTGGTACTGATGCCTTTGATGCGATCGGTTGCTCCTTGCATCGAATCGAGCAATTTAGGCAAGTCTTCGCTCAAGAATTCTAGGTCGATGGCTTCGGCATGATCTTGAATCGGTGAGACCGGATTGGGATAATGCTGCTGATAGAGCGCCAGGTGTCCCAGCAAATCTTCCACATAGTCTTTCCCATTTTTAAGACTGCCATTGAGGAAGCCGATCGGATTGTTGATCTCGTGGGCAACACCTGCAACCAAATTGCCCAGAGCTGACATTTTTTCACTCTGTACCACTTGCATTTGCATATTCTGAAGCTCGGATACCTGCTTATTCACCTCCTGTTCTAACGTTTGGGTTAGGCGATGTAGCTTGATATGGGCTTTGACTCGCGCTAGGACTTCTCGGGCTTCAAAGGGTTTCGTGACATAATCAACGGCACCCAGTTCCAATGCCTTCACTTTATTTTCCGTATCTGAGAGAGCCGTCATGAAAATGATTGGAACATTTTGTACCAGGGGAAGGGATTTGAGGCGTTGACAAGTTTCAAATCCATCAATCCCCGGCATCATGACATCCAGCAAAATCAGGTCAGGGATTTCCTGCGCAACTTGTTGGAGTGCTCGCTCACCACTCATGGCGATCGATACTTCAAACCCTTGATTTTCAAGAGTTTCACGAATGACATCAATATTGGTTGGCGTGTCATCAACAATGAGGATTAATCCTGACTCAACACTGTTCATTGGAGCCTCAACAAGTAGATTCTATCTTTAGATAAGTTCGTAGCTGTTCTTCAATTTTCTCGAACTGATACTGCTGAGCCAAATGGAGAATTTTCTCGGCAAAGACTTGGAAGCGAGAATCTTGCTGTTTAATCTCTGTCACTAAGTCAGTGAACTTTTTGAAACGCCCTTTTTGCGCGAGAGAGAGCAGTTCCTCAATCATCGCTAAGGGCGGGGGAATCATCTCGGCAGAGTTTGCTTGCGCCATCTCATCATGGGACTGTTCTGGATCTTCGTAGACCCAATTTAAATTTAAGTATTCTTCTAACTGTTGGAATAATACAGTTGCAGGAACAGGCTTCGGTAAAAAATCATCTCCGCCCGCTTCATACGCCATCTGTTGATCGGTTTGCGCGACCGAGGCAGAAGAGACTAGGACTTTTAAATGTTTGAATGCCTCGGATTGCCGAATTTGCTTTAGCAGTTCAAAGCCGTTCATCACGGGCATCGCAATATCGGTAATGACCAAGTCAGGCTGATAAGTCTGAAGCTGTTCAAGTCCTTCCTTGCCATTCGCCGCTTCAAGAAGATGAAAGCCAATGGGTTCTAGAAGATTCAGTAATACAGAGCGATTCTCCCAGCGATCGTCAACAACTAAAATTTTCCGTTTTTCTCCTTGGTAGCCAACGATATTGTTAGTTGCTTTAGCCTGTTGCTGATTCCAATCGAGTGCCAAGGGCAGATCAAGTTCAAAGAAAAATTCACTACCATCCCCTAACTGGCTTTTGACTTGGATCTGTCCGCCCATCAACTGAACAATCTGCTGGCTAATCGCTAGCCCTAATCCTGTTCCCTCTGCTTGACGGGTTTTATCACCGACTTGTTCAAAGGCTTGGAATAACTTGTCGATATGTTGAGGCGCGATACCTACCCCAGTATCAATGACAGAAAAGCCGATGCGTGTTGTGTGAGCGTTGTCGGATCGTAGCTCTGCTTTCAACGTCACACCACCTTTATCGGTAAATTTGATGGCATTACCTAATAGATTAATGAGAACTTGACGTAACCGTTTTTCATCCGCCATAACACCTGCGGGCAATTTCTCGTCCGGTTCATAGCGAAAATCAATGCCTTTTTGGTCAGCCCGGATCTGGCAAATTTCAACAACACCTTGGATTAAAGACGGTAGATGCAGTGCTGTGGGGGAAAGTTCAAGCTTACGAGCTTCAATTTTGGAGAGATCTAATACATCATTGATCAGATTCAACAAATGAGCGCCGCACTGGTGGATGATATTCACCCCACGTCTTTCTTTGTCCGGTAGAGCTGCAGAGCGCCCGAGAATTTGGGCATAGCCAAGAATGCCATTTAGGGGAGTGCGCAGTTCATGGCTCATGTTAGCTAAGAAATCGCTTTTGGCTTGGTTCGCCTGCTGAGCAGCTTTTTCAGCCTCTTTGTAGGGGGTAATATCTTGGAAGATGCCGATGATCCCCACCACGTTACCCTGATTGTCATGGAGTGGCACCTTGCTGGTTTCTAGCCAGTGTTGAGAGCCATCCGCCTGTAATTGAGGTTCGACAATCCCCAATTCCGGCACATTCGCATTCATGACTCGGCGATCGCACTCGACAAAGAAATCTGCTTCTTCCTTTTTCCAGGGCAATTCATAATCGGTTTTGCCCACCATATCTTCACGCACCATGCCCGCCACCTGGGCAAAGCTTTTGTTGCACCCCTGATAAACACCCTCCCGATTTTTCCAAAAAATAGATTGAGGAATGTTATTCATCACCAAGTTCAACAATTGCTCAGACTCGGAAAGTTTCCTTGTGTGCTCACCAACCTGATGTTCTAGGTTCTGTGAAAAACTCTCTAATTCTTGGAACGATGTTTTCAATTGCTGAGCCATGTGATTAAAGGAACGAGCCAAGGTACCGAGTTCATCCCTGCGCTCCGTGGGCAAGGTTTCATCCCATTGACCCTCAGTCAACCGCTTTACCACTTCGTTTAGTTTGAGGGTTGGGCGAACCACGAGGGATTGAGCCAGCCACCAAACCACCCCTAGGGTGAGGAGCAAAATCCCGATAAAGGTGACTAAAGCAATCCGTTTTGCTTCCAGTTCCCGTTTGAGAATGGATCTAGCATCCAACTCAACCACCAGCAGTCCATCCTGGCGATTATATCGATCGGTGATGGGCACATAGCCATACAGCACCGGAACTCCAGCATGATTTGAGAGGATCTGCTGTTCTGTCTGTGCTTGTTTAATCGAGACCTTAGAAACCAAGAGTGGAGGGAGATTATTAGCCCGATCGCCGACCTGAGCGGGGGGTTTGCCATCCGACCCATAATCTAGAACATAAGTATATCCCCCATCCTTCTGTTGTCGGACGGTATAAATGCGCTGGATATCCTTGCTCGCCGCCTGAATTTGCTGCAACTGCTTGGTGTTACTTTGGTAAAATGCCGTGCGACTGTCTTTCGGTTGCACCACCAGACTATGATAGTCGCTGTCGATTTGAGGCTCGGCTAACTGCATAATTTCCAGCAGTCGATCGCTCGTCGATTGCCGCAAACTGAGTTGTAGCTGTGAGTATTGACCATAGGTAAGACTGCCTGCCGTCAACGTGATCAAGGCAGAAAATGCCAGGACAATTTTGGTACTTAGATTCCAATTTCGCATTTGCTTTTATTCCAGATCACTAGGCTATGGATTCAATCCTAACTGGGTGCGATAAACTGCTTTTTGGGTAC
>JAYKGX010000117.1:0-10396 GCA_035285565.1 Synechococcales cyanobacterium | reverse complement strand
GCTCTTCCATTGCAAAAGTAACTGCTCGTCAATATTCGGCGCGGACTTGTCGGTTGAGGTTTTAGCAAGATCGATCGGTTTGTTGGTGGCTGAGAGCGATCGCTTGGAGTCAGGGCAAATTGGGTGGGTGCGATCGACCTCGATCCCGTCCGCGAAGGCAAGTTGGTGTGTGTGTGGGAGGATCGATCGGATGGAGATTGTTGTGAAGGGTAAGAGCGATCGGCTTTTAGGAGTTGTTGGTCAAGGCAAGGGCGATCGGCTTTTCAGTGTGTTTCGTGGGCAGTTGATTTGAGCCTAAATGATAGAAAATCTTCAAGATGTGCCCAGCCTAACCCGTCGTCGCACCCGACTGAGCCATGTTATACCAAATCCATTAATTAACGAGACAGATCCGATCGCTCTTTTCCTCAATTCAGGTGTGAGACACGGATATCCTGGCGAGCAGATCCCCCTATCCCCCTTGATAAGGTGGAACCGAGCCAAATTAAAGGGTTCAGTAATCGTCGTTTGTCTCATTCCCGTTTGCTGTTTAGTTCGAAGTCCCCCTTATTTCTAGCGCAGCGGCGCGTCAGCGCGGGGATTTAGTGGGATCGGGATATGTTGCAATGATGAGTTGATTTGGTATTAGACTATTTTCAGCCAAATCAACTCGTAGCGGGTGAACTTGGCGTTATGTGGCTAGCATCTTTTGGAAAACCTGGACGAAATTATCTGCCCTGATGGTGTTCATCAAAATTTATGGACTGTCTGACAACACTGATAAATTGATTGACAATCGCCCCCGATCGCCCCTTGTGCCAGACTGCTCCCATGTCTAAATAAGGGGTTGATTCAGCAATGGGTCGATAGACCACACCCTGATCGTGACGACTTTCCACACTGGCTTCCACCAGCGCCAAACCAACGCCCGCTTCCACAAGGCTAACGAGTAATTCCGGTGGTGTGGCTTCTTGCACAATCTGAGGTTGGAACCCCGCCTCATGACACAGGGAAATAATCAAGTCGTAGCAATCAGGCTTCACAAAGCGGGGATAAATCAGCATCGGCTCACTGGCCAATGCCGCGAGGGGAATAGTGGGTAATCCGGCGAGGGGATGGGCTTTGGGCAACACGAGAACCAAAGGCTCACGCAGCACCAGTTGAGTTAAAAGCTCCGGCTGAGTCACCGGAAAGTAGACAAATCCAACATCTATTTCACCTGCGAACAATGCTTCAATTTGGGGAGCTGTATGCATTCCCTTTAAAACGATCTCCACCCCTGGGGATGTTTGACGAAAGGATTGGATCATTTGGGAAAGCAGGCGATCGAAGGCACAAATCAAATACCCGATCGTCAATCGTTTCGGTTGCGTCCCATTGAATTGCTGGGCAATCCGCGCAGTGCGATCAGCCTGGGCAATTGTTAACCGTGCTTCACCGAGAAACGCTTCTCCGGCTTCGGTTAACGAAACGCCCCGTTTATCGCGGATAAAGAGTTCTACACTCAACTCTTCCTCTAACTGGTGAATTTGGCGACTGAGGGGCGGTTGTTCCATGTGCAGCCGCTCGGCAGCTTTACGAAAGTTTAGCTCTTCAGCAACAGCAATAAAGTATTTGAGATGGCGAAGTTCCATAATTACCCTTCGGATAAATTACTGATTGGGAATTACTCGACCTGATGTAACGACAAGCTAGGGCGTTTGAAGATCGGCTTCACCGCTGATACCTTCTGGGTATCAGATTACCATAAAACAGGTCTTGGACAGCTTTTCAGGCATCGCGCATGATAAAGATAACAACCGATTGTTCACCCTTGTACAACCCAGAAGACATCTGATTTAGCCTTGGAGGCGCAAATGCAACTCTCAAAACAAACCCTAAGTCAACCTCTAAATCAACCGATTGAGCAAGTTTATGATGTTCTGGTGATCGGGGGTGGAGCCGCTGGCTTGTCTGCTGGCATCTACTTACAACGCTATCTGCTCTCTACCTTGATTATCGATAAGGGTAAAGCGCGATCGCACTGGATGCAGGAATTGCACAACTATCTGGGTTTGCCGCCAAATACGCCCGGTCGGGATGTGCTGAAACAAGGTAAGGCACATTATCTTGCTCTTGAGGGCGATTATCTCAATGGCTACGTGCAAACGGTGATTGATGAAGGCGAAACCTTTGCGGTGCATGTGCAGATGGGTCGCAAATCCCCCACTGAGGCTGTATTTCGCAGTCGTTATCTAGTTGCTGCCAGTGGCATTATCGATCACTTGCCCAAATTGGACGATATGCAAAATGTGTTTGACTATGCTGGACATAATCTGCATGTTTGCTTGATCTGCGATGGCTATGAAATGCGGGATAAACGGGCAGGCGTTTTCGGCAGTAGTGAATCCAGTTTGGAAGTCGCGTTTAGTTTGGGATGGTTTACACCGAATATTACCTTGTTCACAAATGGTGAATTTGAAGTGGGTCAAGAATTGCGCGATCGCCTGACTCAAAAAGGCTATCGATTAGTAGAACAACCCATCAAAAAGTTTCTGGGCGAGAACCACCAAATGACCGGGGTGCAATTGTCGGATGGATCGGTGGTGGAACTCGATACGGGGCTAGTTTCAATGGGTTCCAAATACCACGCAGATTATCTTAAGGGCATCGACCTGGAATATAAGGGCGGTAACTTGGTGACAGATTCGATGAATCGTACCTCACACCCTCGCATCTTTGCAGTAGGTGATTTAAAACTGGGCATGAATCAGGTTGTGATTGCAGCTGCCGATGGGGCATTAGCGGCGACTCAAATCTGGCGGGATATTCGCCGCGCTGAGGGAACTCGGCGATCGCCCCTTGTTACTGTTGCCTGAAAAGTTTTGTCATTTTCGTTTCCCCATTAGAGGTCTCTATGACAACCGTTGAAATTTACACCTGGAGCACCTGCCCGTTTTGTCGTCGGGCCAAACAACTGCTGAATCAAAAAGGTGTGACCTATACCGAGCACAACATTGATGATGATGAAGCTGCCAGAGATGCCATGGTCGCAAGGGGAACGAATGGTCAACGCACTGTGCCACAGATTTTCATTGGCGATCAACCTGTTGGCGGTAGTGATGATCTTTATCAATTGGAGCAGTCTGGCAAACTGGATGAATTGTTAGGGCTAAATGAGGTGCGATCGCGATGATAAATTCATTATCTAAATTCAACTCTAATGCCCTCAAATCAGCAGTCATCATTGGTTCTTTTTTGTTCACAATCAATCATGGAGCAGCACTTCTCAAAGGTGAGATGACATTCCACCGTTGGTTTTCTACAAGCTTAGGATTTGTGATTCCCTTCGTAACCAGTGTGTATTGTCCTTGTGCTCAACAAATATCTAAGAGCCGTTTTTGAGCCAATCCTCAACTGAGTTGAGTGGACACCCATTATTCAGATGATCTACCCCAGGAGTACCACAATGGCTAATCCAATCAATGCGAATGACCAAAATGTTGCCCTTGAAGGCTACGATCCAATTTCCTATTTTGGCGATCGCCCAGTGAAAGGGAATCCAACCATCAGCACAACTCACAATGGGGCGATCTATCACTTCTCAACTCCAGAAAACAAAACCCAATTTGAAGCTAATCCAGACCAATATCTGCCTCAATACGGTGGATTTTGTGCTGTTGCAGTTTCTGAAGGCAAACTTGTCCCGATTGATCCTGAAACCTATAAAGTCACCGATGGCAAATTGTATCTATTCTACAACGGTGAACATGGCAATACCAAACCCCAGTGGGAAGCCGACGAAGTCACTATCCGCGCCAATGCTGATGCCCAGTGGAAAAAAGGAGAATTCACGCTGCTTTAATTCCTCAGGTTTGAATTACGTCCAAGAGATTTTTGTCAACCATCCCTTTACACAGTAGGAGAATCATCATGATTAAGCTTTACGGTCACGAAATGTCTGGCAACAGCTACAAAGCCCGCCTGCTACTAGAACTGCTGAAAATTGAGTACGAATGGGTTAAAGTTGATCTGATGACCGGCGAACACAAATCGCCAGAATACCTAGCGCTCAATCCCTTTGGGCAGGTGCCACTATTGATTGATGGTGAGACCAAGCTAGCCGATGCTCAGGCGATTTTGGTGTATCTGGCACGGCAGTATGGTGGCGATCAATGGCTGCCGTTGGAGGCTTTACCGCTGGCTCAAGTTGTGCGCTGGCTGTCTACGACGGCAGGAGAAGTCCGCCAGGGACCAGAAAATGCACGACTACACTATTTGTTTGGTGCAACCGCCATCAACATTGAGCGTGCTCATCAAAAGGCAGAACATATTCTGACCCAACTGGATCAGCATTTGAGTACCCATACCTGGTTGGAATTTGAGCGTCCGACGATCGCCGATATCGCTGTTTTCCCTTACGTCGCATTGGCGCGGGATGGCAAAATCGAACTGGATGCCTATCCCAACGTATTGGCCTGGATCGATCGCGTGAAGCAACTCCCCGGCTATCTGCCCATGGCAGGCATCTAGTGGTGTCGGATCGATGAGTCTGAAACCCTATCTCAGGAGAAAAGCCCCATGGCAAACCCAGGCTGGACACGAACCGAATCGCCCTTTCATGCAGGCGAACTCGCCATTCAAGCACGGCTGGGCGCACAGGCGCGAATGGACAAGCAAGGACGACGGGTGATCCGCGAATACTTGCCGGATCAGTTTCGGCAGTTCTTTGCCCAACTGCCCTATGTGATTGTGGGCACGGTAGACCCAGCAGGACATCCCTGGGCTTCTATTCTGGTGGGGAATCCCGGCTTTCTTGCCTCTCCGGACGATCGCACATTGCAAGTTGCTACCCAGCCTTTATTTGGCGATCCGTTGGGGACTAATCTGGCAGAAGACATCGACATTGGTTTTCTGGGGATCGAATTACCCAGTCGCCGCCGTAACCGTATGAATGGAAGGGTCACAGGCGTTCGCAGCGATGGCTTTGAGGTGCAAGTGCGACAAAGCTTTGGGAATTGTCCCCAATATATTCAAGCTCGCCAGTCTGAATTGCAGCCCTTCGATACATCTTCTCCTAAACTGCTCCATCAGGTGGAGCACCTGGGAGAGGCAGAGCGGGCAATGATTACAACGGCAGACACCTTCTTTATCGCCACTGCTTATCAGGCAACATCAGCAGGGATGGCCAGTGGCGTGGATGTTTCCCATCGCGGCGGGAAACCAGGATTTGTCAGAATTGATGATGATCAGACCCTAACGATTCCTGATTTCTCTGGAAATAACCACTTCAACACGTTTGGCAATTTAGAGCTAAATCCCCATGCTGGCTTACTGTTGATTGATTTTCAGCAGGGTGATTTGTTGTATCTCACAGGAACAGCAGCAGTGATTTGGGAGGGTGACGAAATTCGGCACTATGCCGGAGCAGAACGATTATTACGCTTTCACCTCCAGAAAGGTTATCGAGTAGTCGGTAGTCTTCCCCTGCGTTGGTCAGAGCCGGAGTTCTCCCCGTTTCTAGAGCCATTTGGCTCATGGTAACCTTATTTTTGTAAGACCACGATGAAACTGCATACGGATTACAGTGAACGGGTGGTGATATAGCAATCCTAATTGATTTGTGGGGCGAAATTCTGCCTGCACAGGCTAGAAGCTTGTCCCACTTTTACAACTGAAAGAGGATTGCTATATCTACGTGGGATAACAGGTGTTAGAGATGTATTTTAGCTTGATGGATATTTACAGTTTCCATATTCTCATAGAGCTAAGTCTATAAACTTAGTTTACTTTAATCGAACTTTTTAATGCAAGTGGCAGTTGAGTAATGCTCACAGGCGAAACGAGAGGGCAACTGTAAGGCTGATTTCCCGTGAAACTCGAAGAGAGCAGTCCGGGGGGAAAGGCGTGCGATAAAATTCTGGGAGTCGATCGCTATCTTCTTTCTCCACCAGGATCCATCATGATTTTTCCAGATTTTCAAACCTTTACCGAGCTAGCGAACCAGGGTAACTTTGTCCCCGTCTATCAGGAGTGGGTGGCAGACTTGGATACTCCGGTTTCCGCTTGGTATCGGGTTTGTGCAGGGCATCCCTATAATTTTCTCCTGGAGTCGGTGGAAGGGGGCGAAACGATCGGTCGCTATAGTTTTCTCGGGTGTGATCCACTGTGGGTTATGGAAGCCAGAGGCGATCAGACAACGCAAACCTACCGAGATGGAACCCAGCAGCACTTTACGGGCAATCCTTTGCAAGCCTTGGCAGCGGCTTTGGTCCCTGTACATCCGGTGAAGTTGCCTGAACTTCCAGCGGGAATTGGTGGACTGTTTGGTTTTTGGGGGTATGAGTTGATTAACTGGATTGAACCGACGGTCACGATCCATGCACCACAGGAAGGGGATCTGCCAGATGGATTGTGGATGCAGATTGATCAGTTGTTGATTTTTGATCAGGTCAAGCGCAAAGTTTGGGCGATCGCCTACGCCGACCTCCGGGATCCAGAAGTGGATTTACAAACCGCTTATGCAGGGGCTTGCGATCGCGTGCGGCAATTGGTGGGTAAGCTGCAATCTCCCCTCTCGGAAACGGCAAAGCGCTTTGACTGGAATCCTCCCAATGCTCATCCAGCCACGAGTTCTGCGGTGACCTTTACCAGCAACTTCACTCAAGACAGTTTCTGTGTAGCGGTGGAAACAGCCAAGGAACATATTCGGGCAGGGGATATTTTTCAGGTGGTGATTTCCCAGCGTCTTGCCACAGAATATAGTGGTGATCCGTTTAATTTATATCGATCGCTGCGGTTAATCAATCCATCGCCTTACATGTCTTACTTTAATTTCAACGGCTGGCAAATTATTGGTTCCAGTCCAGAAATTATGGTAAAGGTGGAAAATGCCCCAGATCCCAATGCACCCAAAGTGGCGATCGTGCGTCCGATCGCAGGAACTCGTAAGCGGGGTAAGACGGCTCAGGAAGAACTAGCCTTAGAGCAGGATTTACTCAGCGATCCCAAAGAGCTGGCAGAACATGTGATGTTAGTGGATCTGGGGCGTAATGATTTGGGTCGTGTTTGTATTAATGGTAGTGTTGCTGTGAATCAACTCATGACGATCGAACGTTATTCCCATGTCATGCATATTGTCAGTAACGTGGTTGGCAATTTACGAGCAGACAAAACAGCGTGGGATGTGTTGAAGGCTTGTTTCCCAGCGGGTACGGTCAGTGGTGCCCCCAAGATTCGGGCAATGCAAATCATTCATGATCTCGAACCCGATCGCCGAGGGGTGTATTCCGGGGTGTATGGCTATTACGATTTTGAAGGACAGTTGAATAGTGCGATCGCCATCCGAACCATGGTGGTGCGACCTTTAGAAGAGGGCAAACATCAAGTGGTGGTACAGGCTGGGGCAGGGTTGGTGGCGGATTCTGTGCCACAAAGTGAATATGAGGAGACCTTGAATAAGGCGAGGGGCATGTTAGAAGCTATACGCTGTCTGGGTTAGGTTAAGATGACGATTACACAGGGATTGATTACACAGGGACTAAGGTTGAGGAATTTCATCCAATGACGAACACATTACTCTCAGCGACCGGATTGGTCAAAACCTTTGGCGGGGTGACGGCGGTCGATCGCGCTGATTTGCAGGTGGCTCCCGGTAGCATTACAGGGTTGATCGGACCGAATGGCGCAGGAAAAACGACCCTGTTTAACCTGCTGTCTAACTTCATCCGTCCGGATGCAGGGCAGGTGACCTTTGATGGGCAGGCGATCGCCACGATGCAACCCCACCGCATTGCTAGATTAGGAATGGTACGGACTTTTCAGGTGGCACGTACCCTCTCCCGGCTGTCGGTGTTGGAAAATCTGCTGCTGGCACCCCAAAAACAAACCGGTGAAAAAGCTTGGAATGTGTGGCTACAGCCTAACAAAATTCGGGCGGAGGAACGGCAGGCCACCCAACGGGCAATGGACATTTTGGATTCGATTGGGCTGGTGCATAAAGCCCATGACTATGCGGGCGGACTTTCGGGCGGACAGCGTAAGTTGCTGGAAATTGGGCGAGCCATGATGACCCAACCCAAGCTGATTTTACTGGATGAACCAGCAGCAGGTGTGAATCCAACCCTGATCAACCAAATTTGCAACTACATTACAACTTGGAATCGTGAAGGTATTTCCTTTCTGATTATTGAGCACAATATGGATGTGATTATGTCCCTGTGCGATCGTGTTTGGGTGTTGGCGGAGGGTAAAAATCTTGCAGTGGGCAGTCCAGAAGAGGTACAGTCCAATCAACAGGTGCTAGCAGCTTACTTGGGATAAGCGCTTAATACCAATTTTGGAGTTTAGAGTTACGCTTTTCACAAAGCCTTCAGTTTCGCCATCGGTCAGGGTGCGATCGATCGGCTCCATCGAAATGATGAGGGTCATGGTTTCCCCCTTCAGATAATCTGTACCATCCTGCGGCTAGAATTCCGATGTAGACTCCATTTCAGGCGATTCCAGTATTGTTCTCAATTGCCAGGGTAATTCCACCGTAAATTGAATTTCATCGGTGATCGAGGTGACTCGAATTCTGCCCCCCAATTTTTCCACCAATTTTTCCACCAAGGCCAATCCTAGCCCAGTTCCTCCATATTTCCAAGGATCATCGCTGGGAATCCGATGGAATTTTTCAAAAATGTATGGCAGTTCCAGGGCAGGAATATTCACTCCAGAATTTTTCACTTGAAACTGGATCACTTCTGGCTTCTGGATTAAAGCCATCGTAATGGAATTCTGAGCTGGTGTATATTTGCAGGCATTCTCCAACAGTTCCTTCAAAATGCGTTCTAGTTTTGGTAAATCAGTTTGCAAACGGGGTAACTGTTCTGGTAACTCCAAAACAAAGGTCTGCTGTTGTTGATCTATCTTGGTAGTAAAGGGTTGTAGAAACTCAACCAACCAATCTTCAACGTCTACCTCACTAATCGTTAGCAACACCTCGCCCGCATCTAATTTAGAAAGATCTAATAAATCATTAATCAAGTTAATTTCGCGTTCGCATTCTGTTTGCAAAATGGAAAAATAGCGGCTTGTTCGCTGTAGCGTTGTGCTGGAAATTTCTATACTGCCTGATAAATTTTCCTGTTGTTGGATATTTCTAAAGAGCAGGATTTCTAACATTTGCACTGCCATTTTAATGCTCGACATTGGCGTTCGCATTTCATGGGACACCGTGCTGAGAAAATCATCTTTCAAGCGAGCCAACCGCTCTAATTCCTCAACCTGGTGCTGTGCAGCTTGATATAACCGAGCCTGACGCAGGGCGATCGCTCCTTGATTCACCACCTGATTGACTAAACGAATTTCCGTTTCCGTAAAAATCTCTGTAGCAGGCTTATAGAGCCATACATCCCCCAATACACCATCCGTCCCAACAATCGGGCAGACCAACATGGCAAATCGTCGATATCGCGATCGCAAAGGGTGACGTATAATAGAACAGTATTTAACCGATCGTGCCTGCAACAACTCCCTATAAATATCGGGCATAGCGTCCATTGGCATCATCTGCCCTTGGATGGAAGGGAGCGATCGGCTGTATTCATAGCAGAGAGTTGCCGTTGTGCGGGTGGGGTTGTAAATATAGGCTTCACAGGATTCTACCTGTAATCCGCTCGCTAGTTCTCGAACTGCGGTTTGCAGAATTTGACCTTCATCCAGGCTCTCACGCACCTTATCAGTAATCCGCTTGAGCATCGACTCAAATTGAGTTGCTTGTTGCAGCAGATAGGTTTGCTGCTGCAAAGCTTGGCGGAGCGCTTCATTTTCCTGTTGCAACGAAATCTCAGTTTCGTTAGAAGGCGGTAGGGAACCTGGATTGCGCACCCGCGATCGCGATCGGCGTATCCCCCCTTGGAAACGCTGGGCTAGAGCTTGCCAGCAGGTTTGTATCAATTCCATCAGTCAGCGGCTAATCCATGCCATATTCAGGAACGGAGAGGGGGGGATTCGAACCCCCGTTGGGTTTGACCCCAAAACAGATTTCGAGTCTGCCGCATTCAACCACTCTGCCACCTCTCCAGGGATAAACATAGGATAATTGATTCCCAAGCATTTTGCCTATCAAGCGCTTGATATCAGCCTATGTTGACCTCAGTTTTTTAATATACTACAGCCTGGCCGTTTCTGCTTCACCAGAATCCCGAGTTGGAATAAACCCTTGCTCAGGAGTCCACTGGATTGCGCCAGATTGCTGCATGGCATAGGTCGGAACCTGCTGATTTTCCAACGTTTTCCCCATCTCTAGATTGAGTCGTCCATAGGCGATCGCCCCTTTCAAACGTTTCCACGGAGGCTTCTGTTGTCGTTGCCGCCCGGATAATTTCCGCCCGCTCCACCAGAGAATTCCATCCTGGGGCAGTTGTGTTGTTTCATTTTCCGTCCACAAAACCCA
>JAYKGX010000116.1:0-2979 GCA_035285565.1 Synechococcales cyanobacterium | reverse complement strand
CCCCTATTTGCACCAACACCCATTTAAATTGGTATAAGACCATGGTTCCAAGAATCCCCCCCTCTGAGAGATCCAAGAGTCCATGGGTTGCCAAATGAACAATCGGAGCCTGGGAAATGCGATCGAGCACAGCTTGCTTGGTGGCTTGCCTACCCAACAGCGCCTGAGTTCCTAGAAGTTTGGCGATTGTGGTTGCTTCTTGCTCGGCATGGGGCAGGGGTAACAGTGTCATATCAGCGATCGTCGCCATGGTCGGATTTCCCACAATTAACGGTAGAGGCCAGGAATGGTTGGGATTGCGGTATTGTGCAATGAAGTCTTGACGTTTGCGAATTTCCTGGGTGTATACCAGCGTGTGAATGGAGGGAGCGGTGGAGAGAGTATGCTGTTCGATCAAGTATTTGCCCTGCCCATCTTTGAGAGCCGGAAAAGGCACCATAAATAGGGAGCCTTGTGGGATAAAGACCACACGTTGATTTGGATCAGTGGGCAGATGCTGAGCGATCGGTTCAATCAACATTTGATGGAGTTGGCGAAGATGGGGATGAGCCTCCTGAGTATTGTCCTCCTGAATCTTTTCCTCTTGAGTATTAGTATTCTGAGTATTAGCATTTTGAGGGTTGTTCTTAATAGTTTGCCTGTGTGGTGTATGTTGGTCAAGCATTGCATTATGTATTGTGTGATGCCTTTTTTTATAAATTGTGTGATGCATTGTGTTGCGTATTGTGTTGCGTATTGTGTGATTGCGGGCGCTACGAATTCCCATGGATAAACGACTCATGGCTACCAGTTCCTCGATTGCCCCTGGGAACTGAGTTAAGTCAACCTCTTGGAACATAATATAACCAGTGGGTTTGATCACCCAGATATATAGAGTTCGATCGTCAATGAGCGAGTATTCCATCAGGGTTGCATTTTGCCGATGGGCTGTAATGCGAAGATTTTTGAGACTTTGGCTGAGGGCAGGGGTGTAATCTGTGGATGATGTGTTTTCACCGGGGGCAAAGCGCGATCGATGGTTCAGCAATTCTGCAAAAGCACGGGCACGGGCATTTTCAGCGACAACAAGTGCATCTTCTGCCCGTTTTTGTTGGACTAATACGGTTTGCAGCAAACGATAGGTACTTTCTTGAGTGTCAGCCATGATAATTGCATTGATATCTGACAGACCGCGACGGAATATTTTCCATTTCTCGATCGCATGGCGTAGATAGATTTCAGCATTCTCTAGATCATTAGCTTTGAAATAAGCACGACCCAAATGATGGGCAGCAATCCCTTGTCCGATGGGATGATGCAGATAGACAGAGTGATCGAAACTTTGCTGCTGGTAGTCGATCGCTTTAGGCCAATCCCCCATGGCATAGTAGGCATTTCCAAGATTGCTGAGGGCTTCGGCTTCGGCAAGTTTGTCCTTCAGGTTACGGGCAATGGTGAGACTTTTTTCCTGGTAGTTGAGGGCTTGTTTTGGGTTGCGTGACTCATACAACCGACCTAAATCCCCTAAGGTTTTGCCATAGCCCGAACGATCCCCCAGTTTATCGGCGAGGTTGAGGCTTTTCTCGTAATAGGCGATCGCATTTTGTGAATCGCCTAATGCCTGATAAACGTTGCCTAGAATGTGCAGTGATTGTCGTAAACCCAGGGAGTCACCCAGTTCCGAATGGATGGCGAGACTTTGTTGATGGTAAGTAAGCGCTTGTTGAAGATTGCCGATCGTTTGGTGAATTGAGCCGAGTTGGGATAATACATTGGCTTCGCCGGGGCGATCGCGCAGTTGACGGCGAGTATTGAGCGTTAAGGTGTAGTAACTGATTGCAGACTGGTAACGCGGCCAAGCTTGATAGATGCGGGCGAAGGTTTCCAAGGCTTCGGCAGTGCCCTGTTGATTCATCATGCCTTGGTGGAGGATCAGCAGTTGCTTATTATATTGAATCGCACTTTCATAGTCCTGCCAATGGATTGACAGCCGAATTAATTCTGCTAACGCAATCGTTTCGCCCCTCGTATTGCGCTGTTGTCGATAGAGTTTGTAGGCTTGCTGAAATTGCTCGAAGGCATTGTGAAGTTGATTTGCTTGGAGGTGGCGCATTCCTGCTGCAAACACCTCATCAACGTCAGAGGCTCCCACCCGTTGATGGGGGAGCGAGGCGATCGATGGCGTGTGAGCAAGCGTAGATGGCTGGGTAGAGAGATTGCCGAGGAGGGCTAACGCTGAGAGCGGGGTGAGGAGTTTGAGAAATACAGGAATCTTCATTGAGCGGGGTCTATAGTAGAGAAGCAGCGATCGAGTTCTGCACAATTCAAGTATAACTTGACACATTCAGAATCAACCCATTTGCAAAGTGCGTATTCCATCCTGCTGGAAATAGATATATAGCAATCTTTTTTCAGTTGTAAAAGTGGGACAGACTTCTAGCCTATGCAGGTAGAATTTCGCCCCACCAATCAATTAGGATTGCTATATATTCCAGGAAAATCCGTATAAACACTAGGATTAAATTGTAAATAAAACATCTACGGTAATTGCATAAGTTCATTTCAACGATGCATAGAAATCACCGTACAGTCCAGATGACCAATAACCTTAGTGGAGTTTGACCATGAAAAAAGCATTCCTGCTGATTGTCCTGTCTGCTGTTCCGACCTTTGCGTTTGCCAGCCCATCCCTAGCAGCGGTCTATATCAAGTATTACAATAAGGATTCTCAAAAACACGTTATGAAAGTCCAAATGGATGGACTCTCCAAGGAAGTGACCTTTAATGCTGGCACAACTGGAGCCGCAACGATTCAGGGCAGTGGCAAAGTGGCGACGATCGAAACCGCCTGTGGGAAAGTTGAAGTCAAAGATGAATCGAAAATTGAAATCAAGGATGGCTGCATTAAGTTCCAATAGTCCCTCATGGGGGGGTACTGATACCAATTTAAATGGGTGTTGGTGCAAATAGGGGTAGACTAAAGAGTGCTGTTAAAAGTCT
>JAYKGX010000115.1:0-9813 GCA_035285565.1 Synechococcales cyanobacterium | reverse complement strand
TCGCGATCGGCTCAATTTGCGTCTCAAGCACTGGAACCACAGGGGTTTGATCCTGAATGGCGTTTTTTTAGGCAGCCCTTTCCCCGTTGGCTGATCACCACACTGCCTGACCCCGAAAAGATTGACCCCGCAAAGACTGGTCCCGCAAAGACCGCTGAGCAACCCTATCCCGGCTTCGATCGCGTTCTCACTCTACCGAACTGCCAAGGCACCTTTGAGGGCAACAAGCTGTGGAATTTACTCGCTGCAGAAGGATTTGAACATCTGGTGGTTCTCGGGGGGGGGCAGCTTGTGGCAACCTTGTTTGTCGCCGATCGGGTGGATGAGCTATGGCTGACGGTGTGCCCGTTGATTTTGGGGGGACAAGCCGCTCCCAGTCCGGTGCAGGGGGAGGGGTTTCTAGCAGAGTTGGCGCCTCGGTTGCAATTACTTCAGGTGCGATCGCAGGAGCAGGAAGTGTTTTTACACTATGCAGTTTTGCGATCGGAACCGGTTTGCGATCGCTCAACCCCTGAATCATGACTCGGCTGCCTCTGGCAAGGGAGTTAGGGAGATCGGCTGGCTAGGATGCATCAAATTTGCGCTTGGTTACTTTGCGCTTGGCTACCACCCAGTTACCACCAACGAAGTGCTAGAAACCCTAGCTCTGGACGGGCTAACTCCTTTTCATCCAGCCAATCCACCCTCTTGTAGGTGCCAAAAACGCGATCCCACCAATCTAGGGCAAGACCAAAATTGTGGTGCCACATGCCGTATTTGTGGTGGACGTAGTGGACGGGCATCGGCATCCAGAAACACTTGCGAGGATTTTCATGCTGTAATTGGTGGGCATAGGCAGAAAAAATCGCAAAGACAATCCCACCTGCCATCCAGAACAACCCAATTTCCAGGGACCAAAAAAATGGAATCAGCATGATGGCGATCGTCCCCACCACGTAGTCTCGAAATTCCCAAATCACCCCTTGTCCTTCGTTGCGACGATGATGATCTCGATGGCGCTCGCCCAGTTTGTAGGGCTGATGCATGAGGCGATGAACCCAATACTCCACCAAACTGGCTAAAACAAACGCACCCGCCAAGAAACCCAGATCCACCAGTATCCGTAACACCATGCAGGCACTCCTCTCGCCAAAATGAATGAGCCACAACTCTTCTCAGGATAACCCATCCCGATTTTCGGTATCCTGAATGGGCGCTGATCTCACACATTTAACATCAGGAGAATTACTCATGGGCTGGAAACTGGGCGGAGATCTGGGAGAAGCCACTGGAAGAGACTCTGGAGGAAAACGATCGCGTTGGGATTTCTGGCAAGGTCGGCTAAAGGGATTCCTGATGGGCGTGATCATGACCTGCAGTCTATTGCTTTATGCATTACCCAGCGGAGCCACCGATCGCCTTCCTCCCGATCGCCTTCCCATCGATCGCCCTTCCGCCGATTCCATACCGAGCAGCCAGTCTGTGGATCTCTTGCAAGTTGATCTGGCGAAAGGAGCACAGGTATTTGAAGCCCAATGTGCTGGCTGTCATGGGGGTGGGGGAAATATTGTCCGTCGTGGCAAAAATTTAAAATTGAAGGCTTTGCAGCGCAATCATGTAGATACGATCGCGACGATCGCCCAACTGGTGCAAACTGGGCAAGGTAACATGTCAGCCTACCGCGATCGCCTTTCGCCAACGGAGATTAACCAGGTAGCCGCCTATGTGCTGGATCAAGCTCAAAAGGGCTGGAAATAAAAGGGTTGGAAATCAGGGTGGGAAATAGGGTAGATTTTGTGGTCTAGTCTCTCGTGGGTGTGGTGGCAATGTCCCAAGAAGTTGTGCAGTGGCTGAACGAAATTAAAGCGCTTCAGGAGGAAGTGCGTGAACTCCAACAAAGGTTGCTAGAAAGCGATCGCCGGATCCAAGAATGGCAAACCCGTTATGAAACAGAAGCGACCCAACGTCGCCAGGAAACCCAGCAGGCAGAACAGGCGATCGCCACGCTGCACCAAGAAATTGAACACCTGAAGGCAGCCCCTCAACAAGCCCTGAGTCAACTGGATGCCGCTGCCAGTCAGTCCATTGAGGGTCTAGCGACTGTAACGGACTTGAAAGCAACCTTAGCGGAAGTTTGGAATACCAGGGATCAGGCCTTGGCGGATCTGCAACAAGAACGCCTTGCCCACCAAAAAACCCGCCAGGATCTAACAATGGCCCTAGCGGATGCGATGGATACTTTAAAGCAGGTGCGAGAAAGCACCCAGAACTCCCAACCCTAGAATCCCATGACTAGAATCCCATGACCTTGGCAACTGCCTCTAGGTCGGGCGCAATCCCCTGGTAAAAATTATTCTCGCTGTACTTGATGGCTGAGTCGGGATCCTTTAACCCATTGCCTGTCAGAACGCAAACTACTGTGGCTCCTGCAGGAACCTGATCCTTACACTTCAGCAGTCCAGCCACCGAAGCCGCACTTGCAGGCTCACAGAAAATGCCCTCATTGGCTCCCAGTTTGCGATAGGCCGCGATAATTTCCTCATCGGTCACTGCGTTAAAGGCTCCCCCACTGGCGGCTTGCACCGCTAACGCTTTCTCCCGATTGGCAGGATTCCCGATGCGGATAGCAGTCGCGATCGTTTCCGGATGTTCTACCGCAGCGCCCGTGATAAATGGAGCCGAGCCAGCCGCCTGGAAACCCATCATGCGAGGCAGCTTCGTGCAGCGATTTTCCTGATGATATTCGCAGAAGCCCATCCAGTAGGCGGTGATATTGCCAGCATTGCCCACCGGGATACAGAGCCAATCGGGGGCATCCCCCAACACATCCACCACTTCAAAGGCTGCGGTTTTCTGACCCTGGAGGCGATAGGGGTTGACGGAGTTGACCAGGGTGACTGGATACTGCTCCGCCATTTCCCGAACAATTTCCAACGCCCGATCGAAATTTCCTTGGATGGCTAACACTTCCGCCCCATAGAGGAGCGCTTGAGCGAGCTTGCCAAGGGCAACATACCCATCTGGGATCAAGACGAAAGCCCGCAATCCGCCCCGTAGAGCATAGGCAGCGGCAGCGGCTGAGGTATTTCCCGTGCTGGCACAGATGACAGCTTTAGCCCCGGCTTCCTTGGCTTTGGTGATTGCCATGGTCATGCCCCGATCTTTGAAGCTGCCCGTGGGATTTAACCCGTCATACTTCACATAGACTTGCACGCCCCGTCCAATTTCGGCTGCGATCGTGGGAACTGGAATCAAGGGTGTATTGCCTTCGTGTAGGGTGACGATCGGAGTTGTTTCCGTCACAGGCAAATAACGGCGATAGGCATGGATCAGCCCTTTCCAGGCGATCGCCGTTGGAGATCGCAGACTGGCTTCGTTGGCAGGCAAGCTTAAGGTCACGGTCTATGTTAGATAAATTCAACAGATGTAGATCTTAGTCTACTTCGATACTGACATCGACCGATCATCTATGGCTCTATTGTCACAGTCATGGATCCCAAAGAGAAAATTCTAATGGCTAAGGTGTCCAGAAAAAAAATTGGCTTGAAAAGTTCAACGCAATTCCGTGGAATTTGCTACAACCAATACAGCAAGCTGCTAACTGTTCATCGAACGCAACATTTTTCTCTCCTATGGATGGACAAAGTGCGCCAACTATGGCGAAAATGCAACACAAAGATACAAATCTCAGGAAGCCTTGCGTTAAAATCAACCTCGGTGTGAGTTTAGAAAAATGAAAAAATCAGCTATGACATCTTCAACTTTGACCGCAACTGCTACGCTCGATCGCCCTGTCTCTTCCGCCAAGTCTTTCTACCAAGAAGACCAACAAATCAAGTTCATGACTTTGCAAGCTGAGGCTGACTCTTTGTTAGAACAGCTTCAAGCTATCAAAGCAGAACGTCTGGGTTCAACCACCTTGAATAACCTCTCTCAGAACTAATTGAGATGGTTTTCACCACAGGCTAGGGGTTAAGACTGGGTTTTACTTTTGAATCGAGCTAGTTTTTTCAACCTGGCTTTAAATTAATTGTCTTTGAATGGAAGGTTCACTCACCGTTCAACAACCTTTTTTAACCGCCTTTGGTGGGCAAGCGATCGCCGGGATGCAACAACCAAGCCCCTGGCGATCATTTTTATGGCAAGCTTGGGCGTATGGATCCTACGAATTTTTGTTGCGCCCAGTTTAAAAGTGATACAAGTCATTCCCCGATCGGAGTTAAAAACGCTATCATGACCGGGGACGGCATGTGAGTTTAGGTTCATTCCGCTATCTACAAATTAGCCCTGTGCTGCCAGATCGGTCTTATCGGCCAAGGGAACTGGTTAGCCGCACAAGCAACTCTGGTAACTGTTGTTGAGAATACAACATCAGGGAAGAATTTCAATGACGATAGAAGCAAAGGTTGAGCAAGAGGCTAGTCTAACGGATGCTTGATTGGGAATGAATCAAGGTTTCAGTTGGGTGTTTAAAAGGTTAGGCCTCGTAATGGTGTGACTGTAGCGGGTGACTTGATCCTTCGCGGTTCTGCTGGACAAAGCGGTTCTAGAGAGGTGCGCCATTGTAAAGTGCGGTAGGTTGAAAAACGCTGCCTTGGAAAAAAGTCGCTTCAGCGGGTAATGCAGTCTGATTTAGATTTCTGGTTCGTATTAGTTGTTTTCATGAAGGTAGCTATGTCAATTTCATCAAGCTCGTACCGAAATGACAATTTACCCGATGCCGCCATGTGGGAGAGCCTGAAGCAGGCGATCTCTCAAAGCTCTGGGTTTCAACGCTGGAAATTAGAACGCAGTGCTGATCAACGATCGCCGGAAGTAACCCTTGATTTTCTGGTGCATCTCTATTTGCGGGAGACTCTGGAAACCCTGGCTTATTAGCTCCTCGGCTCGGTTTAATTGCCAGTTGGGGGTGAGCAAGTCTGGGATCGGTATCCTTTCCCCATCGACTCATTACAGAGCGATTGCTCCCTAAGCGATCGCTCTCTTGTTGTTGGTTGAATAGGTTTTGCTTTTCAAATAAAATATTTTATAGTGTGCCGCTGGTTGCCCTGCTTGTAACAGTTTTCTATAACCGTTTGTTGAGGAGATCAGCTTGCTGCTGAGCAGAGATGGATGATCGCGTTTGGGATAGCTCGCCAAGCCGGTTCTCAACCGTTCCAAATCCGCCTATTTCGCTCAGGGTATAGAGCGGTCGTCCTTTGACTTCTTCATAGATCCGCCCAATATATTCTCCTAGAATGCCAATACAAACCAGTTGCACAGCTCCTAGGAAAAAAACAGCAGCGGCGATCGTCGCAAATCCGGTCAAGGGAGCATAGGGAGCCACTAAACGCCAGTAAATCACTAAACCCGCCATCACCAGGGCTACTAAGGCGGAAAAGAGACCGAGGTAGGTAGACAGGCGCAGTGGCACTTTGGAAAAGGAAACGAGACCATTGACCGCCAGAGCCAGGGACTTGCCAAAGGTGTATTTCACCTCCCCTGCAAATCGAGGATCCCGTACATACTGCACAGCGGTTTGCTGAAATCCGATCCACGATCGCAAGCCTCGTATATAGCGATTGCGCTCCGGCATAGCATTGAGGACTTCTACCACCCGGCGATCGAGTAGGCAAAAGTCGCCTGTGTCGGTGGGAATGTCCACATCGGCCAACTGTTTGAGAATGCGGTAGAAGGCAAAGGCCGTGAAGCGTTTGAACCATCCTTCCCGCTGGCGTTGAATGCGCTGCGCATAAACCACCTGATAGCCCTGTTGCCATTGCTGGATCAGTTGGGGAATGAGTTCAGGTGGATCCTGTAAATCAGCATCTAAGATGATGGCTGCTTGTCCCCGAGCAAAATTCAGCCCCGCCGTTACCGCGATCTGATGCCCAAAATTCCGGGCAAAGCTCAAATAGAGATTGCGGGGATCCTGCTGCTGGAGATCTCGGAGAATGGATAAACTGCGATCGCGGCTGCCATCATTGACCCAGATAATTTCCGCTGCCCCATCCAGTTGCTCTAGCAGCGATCGCAATCGTTGGTAGAGGGGGTATAGCGTATCTTCTTCGTTGTAAACCGGAATGATAAAGGAGTAGATGGGAAACGAGGAATGAGGGAGTGACATTGCTGGGGAGGGATAAAAGCACCAAAGGGTCTAATACCGAATCTGATACCGAATCGTCTTATAAGCCTAGCCCGTTGTGGGGGCGAACGCGCCAGCAATAATCGCAATCCCCCCCAAGATAGCCAGCGGGATAGATTTCAAGGATTTCATGAATGGTAAGGCGGTAGAGACGTTCCGCCGGAACGTCTGTACGACATAGGAAAAATCGATCGCCCGATCGAGGAAAAATCGATCGCCTAATTGACCAAAACGGGGGCTAGGGAACTGGGTTCACATTCCGTCACCACTTCATAATCGGTACTGGTAGGATGGCTGGCAAACAACGGAGCCATATGTTTGAGGATTTGCTGAAGCTGGGTACTGTCACTAGCAGCCATTTGATCAGCGCTATCCCAAAAAATCACCGACATCCCTCGATCGCTTCCCGGTTCCCGCAGTAAATAAGCACCTCGAAAACCTTCCCCATAGGTAGCGATCGCTTCTTGATACAAGGCTTGAGCCTCTTCAAACTTGCCTGTTTTAAATTCCCCGATCGTCACATGGGCGACCCGATGCATTAAGCAATCTTGAAAATCATTCATGGTCTTCTCCTGACTGATAAACCTGTCCCAAATCGATCATCTGTTCTAATGTAGGAGAGTGGGCAACCAGGTTGTTATAAAAGTTCGCTTTCTTCCACCCTAGCGAGATTGTCTCGAATTGGACAGATCGAGGTATATTTCTTCAGAATCCCTCTGGAAACTTGTTAGCCTTCCAGCGGGTCATTCCAAATCAGACTCTTACAAATCCTTCAGTTACAAATCCTTCAGTTACAAATCATTCAGTCCAATCAACATTCAGTATTGACGTGGGAAAGGTTTTACCTATGGTTAATCAGGGCAACGGGTGCAAACGGTCTATGGAACGCCCCAGACAGGTCATGCAACGGGCTGGCTTGGCAATGGTTTGGTTTGGTAGCCTGTGGGTTGGGGTTGCAAGTACAGTCAGTCTGCCAACGATCGCGGCACCGCGCCTCCAGGCTGGACAAATCCTGCCAGCAGATTCTGGAGCCTTGGGAGGAATTGAGGGGGTGCAACTTGCACAAATTCCTGCTGGAGCTACGGTGCTCTATGTTAGTTCTGCTTTGGGGCAAGATAGCGCCACTGCAGGTACCAACGAAGCCACACCCTTCAAAACCATCACCTTTGCCCTCCAACAAGCTCAGCCCGGAACGGTGATTAAACTGGCTTCCGGTAGCTATACCAAAGACAGTGGTGAAGTGTTTCCCCTGCGGATGACGCCCGGTGTGAGCTTGCTGGGGGATGAACCGAATAAGGGATCCACCACGACGATTATTGGGGGGGGTGCGTTGATCAGCCCTACCTTTGCCCGCCAAAATGTGACGATCGCAGCTTCTACGGGTGAGATTCGCGGAGTCAATGTCACCAATCCGCTCAGCCGAGGTACGGGGATTTGGGTGGAAGGTGTGAGTCCCGCTATTGTCAATAGTACCTTTGCCAATAGTGTACGGGAAGGGATTTTTGTGTCGGGGGGATCGAATCCCACGATCGAAGACAACGTTTTCCTCAACAACCAAGGCAATGGTATCTCTATCGATTTCAATGCCCAGGGGATGATTCGCAATAACATCATGCAAGATACTGGGTTTGGTTTGGCGATCGGCGGTACCGCTACGCCCCTCGTGGAAGGAAATCGCATTACCAATAACCAAGACGGCATTTACCTGAATAAATCTGCGCGTCCCAAGATCCGCAAGAATGTCATTACAAATAATCGCCGGGATGGGGTGGTCATTACCGCCAGCGCGCAACCAGACTTGGGCACTACGGGGGATGAAGGCGGCAACACTATCCGCAACAATGGCAAGCTAGATGTCAATAATGCTGGGACTCTAGAGGTCTCGGCGATCGGCAACAATATTGATGCCAAGAAAATTGCGGGCAAAGTCATCTTTGTGGCGAAGGATACGGGGGAACCCACTGATACCACCACGTTTGCAGATGTGAAAGGGCATTGGGCTGAGTCCTATATTGTGCGCTTAGCGGCGGCGAATGTGATTACCGGATTCCCCGATGGATCGTTTAAACCAGAAGCCCCAGTTACCCGTGCCCAATTTGCGGCGATCGTCAACAAAGCCTTTACTCCGGCTCCGCGTCGCGCTGCCGTGGAATACAGCGATGTGGCGAAAAATTTCTGGGGCTATGGGGCGATTCAAACGGCTTCCCGTGGCGGGTTTATGGCAGGTTATCCCGGTGGTCTGTTTAAACCGGAACAGCGGATTCCCCGTGTGCAAGCTTTAGTCGCGATCGCCAATGGTTTAGAATTCGGGGCGGGCAATGTGGCCATTCTGGCAAAATACAAAGATGGTTCGGCGATTCCTTCCTATGCCAGTGGGGCGATCGCGGCGGCAACGCAACGGCGGGTGGTGGTGAATTATCCCAATTTGGCGGAGTTGAACCCCAACCGAGAAGCGACCCGTGCAGAAGTGGCGGCGTTTGTCTATCAGGCGTTGGTGAATGCGGGCAAATTGGCACCGATTCCTTCCCCCTATATTGTGAATCCATAAATTTCCCCGTAGAGACGTTCCGGCGGAACGTCTCTACCCCATTTGCGGAACGTCTCTACCCAATTTGTTATTCACCACAACACCCATCACAAAAATTCATCGGGATTTTTCACGATCGCGCACCATTTCGATCGTTTTTTCCCTGGCAAGTTGTTCCCGCTGATAGAGCCAAACCATGAGGGCAAATACACCTGCTTGGAGGGCAAAGTTGGGCAGGGCAGATTCTAGGTCTCGTCCTGCCAAAATCTGGAAAAAGAATACCATGCCACCGATCGCAGCAGAGATCCCAGAGCCAGCATAGATAAATTGCCGCATGCCGCGATAGGGAGCCTGGGCTTCCGCTCGGAGTCGCACATATTTTTCAGGGTCGGTTTCTCTGAGGGTGTTCAAGCGTTGGGGTTTCACGCGATCGGGCTGAGGCATAGTTCAGGTTGCAGTTCGTGATGGGCAGATACTTGAATCAGCGTAACAGAGAGTCGCCAGTCGCGACCAAGAAGCTTCACAAGTTTCGTCAAAGAAGTTGATGCAATGCTGCAATTATCTGCTACAATTTTATCCGAGTTGCCGATGTAGCTCAGTGGTAGAGCACTCGATTCGTAATCGAGCGGTCGTGAGTTCAAATCTCATCATCGGCTTTCTAAGTGAATCACAAGTTTCCGAGATTTGGCACAGACCTTGCAGTAGCTTTTGCGTCAAGTACTACAAACCTCCAGCAGCTTGAACACGTCTGCCATGCGGCAAGCCCTTCAGCTTGTACTATGACTGATGCGGCGACTCTGGGAGAACGGAGAACCATGACGTATACAGCCCCATCCACCTGCATCACAATGAAGGGAAAGAAAATTCAAGAGCACTTCGTCAATGAGTTTTCAGCGGATTCCACAAAAATCTAACACCCTCAATTTGCAGGGTCTAATTTTCGCTTTATCAAATTCGCGGAATACCCCATCCCTCTACAGGGTGGGGATGGATAGCGAGTGACTGACCAACGGGAAGGAACAACAAAATCTTCAGGAACATCTTTCACTACCCTACGGTTTTATGCTATAGTTGCAGCATAAAACCATTGAAGAGGTCGATTCAATGCTAGTCCTAGAATTCAAGGCTTACGGAAAACCCAAGCAGTTTCTTGCGATTGACGATGGTATCCGTACCACTCAAT
>JAYKGX010000114.1:0-5571 GCA_035285565.1 Synechococcales cyanobacterium | reverse complement strand
GTTGCAGTGTGGACAGAGAAAAGCGCGGACTGAGAGATCCATTTTTGGAATCGGTAGCAGTGTTAGATTGCACAGATGCGAAGACGGGAAAAATCGCCCAATTTCGAGATAGATTTTACCTTCTTGTTGTGCTTTGTACTTCAGCATGGTTTGAAACATTCCCCAGCCTGCGTCAGAGATTGACTTGGCTAGGTTGTGATTCTTCACCATGTTTTTCACTGCCAGATCTTCCACCACAATCACTTGGTTCTCGTTGACTATCTTGCACGATAGCTTGTGCAGAAAATCTTCTCTCACTCGTGAAATTTTGCTATGCACTTTTGCAAGTGCAATCTTGGCTTTACGCCGTTTGTTTGTGGTCTTATCCTTCTTCCTTGATAATTTACGCTGCTTCCGTTGCAGATTGCGTTCGTGCTTCTTAAGATGTTTCGGATTATTGAACTTAGAACCGTCAGAAGTCACAGCAAAATCAATCAAAAAACATTGGGAATAGCATTCGGTGAGCCACTCATACTCTTTCTTCCAGACCGGGATCTGCTTCTTTATATCCATACTGCCCTGGCTCTCATCCCGACGCTCATGCTTCGCATAGAGCGCGGGGCTTCCCGCCGAGAAGCTAAAGCCATCACGGAATACCAGAAATGCTATGCCGATTTTTGAGAAAGCACCTTTTCAGCAAGCGGCTCTTGAAGCTGTGCCTGAAAACTAGAGGCAACTTCCTCAATTTCTTCTCGTGATAGCACATTTCCAAGCTAATCGTACAGAAGTTCTATCAATTTTTCACGATCGACCTGGTGCAACGCCATTGCCATTACATTTCCCAGGTGAATCCCATAATCTGAACCTGCGCTAATATCACATCCCGCTTCCTGCTCAAGCCGTGCCATCGCCCTGACCTGTGCCTCAGAAATTTTAAACTCCATAGCCTGCTCCTCCTAACGAATGTACATACACTAATCGTCGTTCCGGATCCACCCACGATCGATGCCCACCCATCTTAATGATCATCATCCCCTGTGTCAATTGCTCGTACTCGATCGCATACCCTTCATAAATTCTGTTATCCCCCTGTATATAAATCCGCTTTTTCCGCTCCCAATCCCAATACTGATCTTCATCTGCTAACGTACTCAACGGACATCCTCGATCCTCCTAACCATGCACACAATCCCTAGATGATTTTGACTCATCAATCCATCTTATAGTACATATGTATGAAATAAATCCATCGATAGAAATCTTTACTGCTTGGTCTCGCCAAAAAATAACCCCGATCGCATCTCCAATCTGCAAGATACGATCGCGGCTGAGCAAAATCTTTCGTGAATGGGTGACCTGATAGGGAGAATCCGGTGACCGACTCATGGGACGCTGAAAACAACCTTGGCGCTCGATCGTGACTCAAAGGGGAATAGCATGTCGGCGATCGTGCGGGCATCAGTGTTGGACAGGGTGGTGCTTCTGAAACTGCTGGTATCCAAAACGATCGGTGAGGTGAATTGGAGGTCATCGGCAGTTCCCCCAATCGGACGATCTTGGCGAGGGGTCGCGAGAATCGGCTGAATGGGTGGGAAAGCAATGGCTGGATTCATGGCTTGAGTTCCCTGGAGCAGGGCTGCCGTCCCTGGGGTGCCATTCAGCGTTTGATCGTTTAAATCTTTAAAGTCTTGCAGCATCAGTGGGGGAAATATGAAGTCGGGGGTAAATCCTTCATCCGGCGGTTCAGCGATCGCTTTGGATGCACCAACCAAACTTCCACCGAAGAGCGAGCTACCCAGCAAAACAATGCCCAGTAGACTCAACCCCAGGGACTGCGATCGCACGGTCATGGAATCAAATCTGTGTTGCATAGTATCCTCCTGCTAGCAATGAAACGGTTGAAAGTAAAGGATTAAACCGAACCTTTTGCCACGAGACGATTGAGTGAGGCTTGCGAGGGTTATGAAGATGATGGTAACCAGACGGCTGTCGTCCAATTCACGGGTAGCAATATCACTGGAGACATCCACGGGTTTCCATGAAAACAGGTTTGCACGAAAACGGGTTTGCACGAAGAGGTTGAAGATCAAAGCACGAAGCAACGTACAAGGTGAAGAAAACACAGGTTGAAGAACGCGATCGAGACCGGGTCAGACTGGAGCTAGGGTCGGAGTTGGAAGCGATAAGACTCTGAAGAGATGATAGGATGAGGTTGAATTGAGAGGGCTAGGTCATTGGAGGGTTAGGCTTTCCTTCTAGTAAAATTTTAGATCATCTCTGGGGGAAATCTGTAGCAATGGATAGGATTTTGATAAAGTTTGCATTTCTTCATTCACTATAAGAGAAGAATTTTTATCTGACATCATTGTTGAAGTTAATCGGGAAGCGATTTCCAACTGATTTGCCATTAGAGAAATTGATATTTGCGAATAAAGGTGTTTGCGAATAAAAGTATTTGTCAATGAAGGTGTTTGTCAATGAAGGTGTTTGTGACGGGTGGAACGGGGTTTGTTGGCGCAAATTTAATTCGCTTACTGCTCACCCAGGGGTATGAAGTTCGAGCCTTGGTGCGTTCCAGTAGTTCCCTGAGCAATTTACAGGATTTAGTCCAAAATACCGCTCTAGAACTAGTACAGGGAGATTTAACCGATCGCCACTTAGCGCAATTGCTGCAGGGCTGTGAGGCCTTATTTCACGTTGCAGCCCATTATTCACTCTGGCAACGCGATCGCGATCAGTTGTATCAAGCGAATGTGCTAGGGACGCGGAATATTCTGCAAGCTGCTCGACAGGCAGGGGTGGAAAAAACCGTTTACACTAGCTCTGTGGCAGCGATCGGGGTGAATCCCTCAGGGGAGCCAACGGATGAAACCTACCAATCTCCCCCCGAAAAGTTGATTGGTGTCTATAAACAGTCGAAATATTGGGCAGAACAGGAAGCGGTGCAAGCCGCCCAGGCAGGTCAGCAAGTGGTAATTGTTAATCCCAGCAGTCCCATCGGAGCTTGGGATGTCAAACCCACACCCACCGGGGATATTGTCCTACGCTTTCTTCGCCGACAAATGCCTGTTTATGTGGATACGGGTTTAAATTTTATCCATGTGCAAGATGTGTGTTGGGGACATTTACTAGCATTGCAAAAAGGTCAGTCGGGCGATCGCTATATCCTCGGTCATCAAAATTTAACATTGAAGCAGGTTCTCGATCACTTAGAAATGATCACTGGACTTCCCGCTCCCACGCGTAGCATTCCCAATTGGATTCCTTTAACGGTTGCTTGGATGGATGAAAAAGTACTAGCTAAACTAGGGAAATCTCCTTCCATTCCGATCGATGGGGTGCGCATGTCTAGCCAAAAGATGTTTTACGACCCCAGCAAAGCCATTCAACAACTCGGCTTACCCCAAACCTCGATCGCCCTTGCTCTACAGGAAGCCGTGGATTGGTTCAGAGCACATCACGCTGTTTAGAACTGTTTGGTACGATAGTATGGTTTGCTTTTGAAAACTCATGGTTACTTCCTCCTTGACTTCACTCACCCCGACCCTCTCTCCTAAACCCCAAACAATCGTCCTGAAAATTGGCACCTCCAGTTTGACCCAGCCGGAAACAGGGAACTTAGCGCTTTCCACGATCGCCGCTTTGGTGGAAGTGGTCTGTGAACTGAAGCGCCAGGGGCATCGGTTGGTTTTGGTGTCGTCTGGGGCGGTGGGTGTGGGCTGTGCGCGGCTGGGGTTGACGGAACGACCGAAGGGAATTGCCCTGAAACAAGCAGTGGCAGCGGTGGGGCAGGGGCGGCTGATGCGCATCTATGATGATCTGTTTACAGCGATGCAATGTCCGATCGCCCAGGTGTTGCTAACCCGTGGAGATTTGGTCGAACGAAATCGTTACGTCAATGTCTATCGGACCTTTCAAGAACTGCTGCAATTGGGAGTTGTGCCGATCGTTAATGAGAATGATACCGTTGCCGTGGATGAGTTGAAATTTGGCGATAACGATACTCTGTCTGCTCTGGTGGCTAGCTTAGTAGATGCTGATTGGTTATTTTTGTTGACCGATGTCGATCGCCTGTATTCGGCTGATCCCCGTACCAATCCTGATGCTAAGCCGATCGTTCTCGTAAAAAATATCGAGGATCTGCAGGTGGATACAGGCAGTTCTGGAACGCAATGGGGAACAGGCGGCATGATCACCAAAATTTCCGCCGCTCAGATTGCCACGGGGGCTGGCGTGCGGACGGTGATTACCCGAGGGCAAGATCCTCGTAATTTGGTGAAAATTCTGGCCGGTGAGGCGATCGGCACCCAATTTGAACCCCATGCTCGTCCGATCTCGGCTCGTCAGCGGTGGATTGCCCATGGTATGGTGCCCACTGGCAAGCTTTATTTGGATGATGGCGCGGTGCGGGCGATTCGGCATGGGGGCAAATCGCTCTTACCCGCTGGCATTATTGGCACGGAAGGAGAATTTGAAATTGAAGAAACGGTTAGACTCTGTAATTTACATGGTCAAGAGATCGCTCGTGGCATTGTTAACTACAACCGTCCAGACTTGGAAAAAATTCGGGGTCATCGATCGGATGAAATTACAGAGTTGTTAGGTCATCCGGGGGAAGAGACGGTTGTTCATCGGGATAACCTCGTGATTACGCGCCGGGGCAAAGTTGTTTAGTTTCTGGCATCATTGTGCGTTAAGATCAGGAGTCCCTTGCTCCCCTTGATGCGCGATCGCCCTCTTCCCATGTCTACTCCTCCCATCCAATGGTATCCCGGTCATATTGCCAAAGCGGAACGCCTCCTCACCGATCAACTCAAAAAGGTGGATGTGATTCTAGAAGTCCGGGATTCGCGGATTCCCCTCTCCACCTGCCATCCCAATATTCAGCAATGGGTGGGCAATCGCGGGCGGGTGTTGGTAATGAATCGGATGGATATGATTCCTGAAGAGTTGCGGCTGGCATGGCAAGCTTGGCTGAAACGGCATGACATCAATCCCCAATTTACCGATGGGCATAGTGGACGGGGGATTAAAGAACTGTCGCGGGCGATTCAGCAAGCTGGGGCAGCCATCAATCAACGGCGCAAAGAGCGAGGCATGTTACCCAGACCGATTCGCTGTGTGGTGATTGGGTTTCCCAATGTGGGAAAATCCGCCATTATTAATCGCTTATTGGGCAAACGAGTGGTGGAAAGTGCGCGCAAAGCAGGCGTGACGCGATCGCTCCGGTGGGTGAGAATTTCCGATCAGGTGGAGTTGTTGGATGCGCCGGGGGTGTTGCCTAATAAACTGGATGACCAAGCTGCTGCGATCAAACTCGCCATTTGTGATGACATTGGGCAAGCAGCTTACGATCATCAACGCATCGCCGCCCATTTGATTGATCTCCTGAAAGATTTGCGGGAAGAACAGACTCTCACCGATCGCTACCAGATTAATGCAAAAGAAGTCACTGGAGAAACCTTTATTGAAACATTGGCGGACCTTAAAAATCATGGTCAGAAAGAACAAGCCGCTAATTTAATCTTAAATGATTTCAGAATTGGTAAATTGGGGGCAATCGCCTTAGAACGTCCTATTTGAGCATGTCCT
>JAYKGX010000113.1:0-32080 GCA_035285565.1 Synechococcales cyanobacterium | reverse complement strand
CCCCTAAATCCCCCTTAATAAGGGGGACTTCAAACCGAAAAGCAAAGCCAACGATTTGCCAGGATTCGTCAAACTACACGTTGTTTTCCTTCTGCTATGAGAATTCTAATTCCTGTCTCCTCATCTTGAAAACTGGATGCTTCAAACTGGATGCTTCAACCTATTAAACCCGACTCTTCAGCTCGAATTGTCAAGATAGTTGCACAATTTTGATCGATGTTTGTCAGTCATCAGCCATGAGAATTAGCATTATCTCCTCTGCCCCAGGATGCCAGTCCGGATGGTTGGTATGGTCAAAGTTTGTAGGGACTGGGACGATCGCGTGCTCTAGCTAGCATGGAACGGTTCCACTTTTCGGGATAATACTTGCCAGGGTATTTCAAACGAGATGCAGGGGAGAATCGCATGTCCAACACCTTGCTGAAACGGCAATTAGGCTTGAGTGGTGCCGTCATCATGGGGTTAGGTTCCATTATTGGAACGGGGGTCTTTGTCAGTTTAGGGCTAGCAGCGGGCATTACTGGTCCCAGTGTGGTGCTGGCGGTGGCGATCGCGGCAGGGGTGGCCTTGTGCAATGGTCTCAGTGCGGCACAGTTGGCAGCCAATCATCCTGTCAGCGGGGGCACCTATGAATATGGCTATCGCTATCTCAATCCCTGGCTCGGTTTCACAGCGGGCTGGCTCTTTCTGCTGGCAAAATCAGCTTCAGCGGCCACCGCAGCCTTGGGCTTTTCAGGTTATTTGTTGAATATCTTAGGTCTAGGCGATCGCTGGATTGTTCCCCTTGCCTTGGCCACCGTGGTGGTGATGACGGGGATTGTGCTCAACGGGATACAGCGATCGAATCAGGTGAACTTAGCCATCTTGACGGTTACGTTTGTCTCTCTCACCTTTTTCGTGCTGGCGGGTCTGCCCCTAGCGCTCAGTCAAGGGGGAATGCTCTTAGTTCCCTTTTTTGGGGGTGACCATCCGGGCTGGGCTGCCGTTTTGCAAGCGAGTGCCCTGATGTTTGTGGCCTACACGGGGTACGGACGCATTACCACCATGGGCGAAGAAGTGCATCAGCCCGAAATTACAATTCCCCGTGCCATTCTCCTGACCTTGGGCATCACAATGACCTTATATATGAGCATCGCCCTAGTGGGGGTGGCAGCGGTGGGGGTGGATACCCTGCAACAAGGGGCATTGATTCAGGCGGCTCCTCTAGCGGTGGCGGCTGAGCGGTTTGGCATCCCTGGGAGCAGTGTGGTGTTGACGGTGGGGGCGATCGCAGCCATGTTAGGCGTACTGCTGAATTTGATTTTGGGCTTATCACGGGTGTTGCTCGCGATGGGGCGGCGGGGAGATATGCCACGGGCGGTTGCCAGAGTTAATGCCAACCGAACCACACCACCGATCGCAGTTATCGTCATGGGAACTGTGACGGGTGTCCTCGTTCTGTTGGGGAATGTCAAAACCACTTGGTCCTTTAGTGCCTTCACCGTCTTGAGCTATTACGCTTTAACCAATTTGGCTGCATTACGCCTGTCTCGTTCAGAACGCAAATATCCCCGCTGGACGACTTGGATTGGCTTCCTGGCTTGCCTCTCCTTGGCTTTTTGGGTGGAATGGCAGGTGTGGCTCGTGGGATTAGGCATCATTCTGATCGGGCTGGCCTGGAAAATGCTGATCAATGATTGGACAAAGCCACGATCGCACCGTGAGAGATAGAGAATCACCCGATCGCCAGCGCTAAAATTGAAAAGAGTCCATGCAGCCAAGGGGATTTTCCAATGGGTTTAAAGACGGGATATGCCACTCCAACCCAGCCCGTGGGAGAGAAGCGCATGACCTTTCATGATCTGGATTGGCAAGCCTTTAAGCAAATTCAAGGTTTACTCGCTGAGCGCACCCGTGCTCGGTTTAGCTACGACAACGGCACCCTAGAAATTACCATGCCCCTAGAACTGCATGAGCGATCGGCCCGCCTCATTGAACTATTTATCAGAATCTTGGTTGTGGAATTGGGCATGAAAATTAAAACGATGGGATCCACAACCCTCGATCGCGAAGATTTGCTCAAGAGTGCCGAACCAGACAATGGCTATTACTTGCAAAACTATGCCGCCGTGGCAGATCACACGATTGATTTGCGGCAAGATCCACCCCCTGATCTGGTTGTAGAAGTCGATATTACCCGGAGTGACCTGAATAAGAATCGGCTCTATGCCAACTTGGGTGTGCCGGAATTTTGGCGGTTTAATGGCAAAGAACTTCAGATTTTGTGTTTGGAAGCGGGGACTTATCAGCCATCCGATCGATCGCCTACCTTCCCCATGATGGAGAAAACTGAGCTGTATCAATTTTTAGAACTGGCGTTTCAAGATGAAGTGGCGGCAGAACTCGAACTCAGACAACAACTACAGACAAAACGACCATTGCCTTAGTGGAGGAACCGAAAAAGAAGCACAGAAGAAGGACAGAAGAAGCGATCGCCCTTTCAGCGATCAGGGGAGAAACTTGAAGGGGGGAAAAACGAATCTTACAGAGTTGTGAATGCCGCCCTGCAAAGCTGGAGTTCTCTCCTATCCTAGAACTATCAGATCCGATGCAAAATGGATCTCGTGATCTTCAATGACCGTGAAGGAGCCAGCTATGAATTCCAACAATTTGCAGCATGTGATTGCCAGCCTCAGTGGTGGGATGCAGCGTCTTTTTTGGTTGGTGCTGATCATTTGGCTCTTGACCCTAGGGGGCGGTCTGCTCTTAAAAGGGGCTTTAATTTTCCTAGCTTTGCTGATTGCGCTGCCGATCGTGGGGATTCTTGCGTTGCAATGGTGGGTCAAGAAAAATGTCATCCAGGACAACTGCCCCGTATGCCACACGCAACTTTCCGGTTTAAACGGAGTCCAGTTTAATTGCCCCAGTTGTGGTGAGCCGTTGCAAGGGGCACAAGGCAAGTTTCAACGCATCGCCCCAGAAGGCACAGTGGATGTGCAGGTGGTGGATGTGCAGGTCGTGGATGTGTCAACCAATGTGATTGAGGCAGCGAAGGAGATGAAACAAGCACGGGTGATCGAAGATCTGTGATCGCTTCCCAGTTCTGACCCTGTCATGGCTAAAAGATTAAGCGTCTAAAGAATCCTGTTGAATCGCTTGCACTGCTTCCGGGGAAAGACTGAGAGCGATCGCCACCTGTTCCACCAAAAGTCCCATTTGTAGCAGGTTCATCACCGCTTGCCGCATCTGCTGCTCGATCGCCTCTCGTTGGTTCCGTTCCCGTTCTTTTTCAGCCCGTTCCCGTTCTTTTTCAGCCCGTTCTGCCTCTGTCTCGGTCGGTAGGAAATGCCCCTGCCGATCGCACCAGCGCAACCAATCCTGGGTCAGTCCTTGAAAGTTGCCATACCAAATCCCCAGTCCCATCTCTAGTTCCGGAATCCACACCTGGGGGTTGCTGGGGGCGATCGCCTGGGGTTGATACCGACCCTGTTGCAGCCGGAAAAACCAGAGCCTGCCCGTTTCTTCGTCAAACACAATGTAGTTGGGTACTTGCAGAATCTGCTCATAGACTTGGAATTTGCGCGGTGGCTGACCAGGCTTGCGCAGCTTGGGGCGATCGGCAAAGGGGCCTAAATCATCTGCTTCGGTGCCGGGGAACAGAAATTCTAGAATGACGATCGGGGCAACTTTTTCATCCCACATGACGTAGCTGGCACGGGAACGTTTGCCTTTGTACAGTCGCGGTCCGCCCACCACCAGAAACCAATCCGGACGCTTGTGCCACCGGGGACGATTGGGTTCATAGTAAATATTCAGGTCAAAACCATGGAAGCATTGGTAGTTGGAATATTGGGTCAGGGCTAAGGTCATGCTGAGTAAATTCGGTTGCAGACCATGAAATTCATCGGGCAACCCAGACTCCTGCGGATCTTCTGAAGGTAAGTCATCCATGGTGGGAAGCTGAGTTGGGTCAGCCTCTTGCCAGCTCAATCGCCGCGATTGTAAGTTCATGGGTCCACCTGCCCGAGATAGGCTGTGAGATAGGCTCATTGTAGGTGATCCACTAGAGGGATGCAGGGTTCAGAGCGATCGCAAGAGTTTTTCCGCTTGGCGAATGGTGCTGCGATGGCGACGGTGGTGGTACATGGGGGAAGCTTGAATCCGATCGAGCATGGTTTGCAGGCGATCGCGTGCCTCAGCTTTCTGACCTTCTTGGCTCAAAATCAGGGCGAGCCGCAGGGAAGATTCGGGATGGCTCCAGAAGCGAATATCTTTTTCCAAGTGGGGCTTAGCAGTTTGCCAATCCGGCAACTCAAACAAGGCCTGCCCATAGAGCAAGGAAACCTCCCCAAAACGGGCTTCAAAATCGGTTTTCAGAATCGCTGCTAATAAATCACGGGCGATCGCATATTGCTTATCATGCATGGCAACAAGCGCAGATCCCCATAAGGCATTGACGTTCTTCGGCTCCTTGTCTAGAGCCTGCTGAAAAGCTTCCCTCGCGCGATTCCACTCGCCCATCTCCACCAACACATCCCCCAGCCCGACATACTGATGGGCTTTCCCCAGGTTTCGCACGGCAGCTTCGGCATTCCACAACTTTTGCCGATATTGAAAGCGCTTCAACTGGGGCAGATTGGCTCTGGGTAACCAACGGGTTAGGAAGTAGATCAACGCCCCAAAGGCATTGAGAAACAGCAAAATCCACAACCAAGTCTGGCGATCGGGTTCGTTTTTCACACAATCAAAAATCATCCATGCCCAAAAAATAGGCACTACGATGCCCCAAGGCCCGGTCATTGCCAATAAGGTTTCTAGCATGATCTCTGTTGGTCACTTAAATCAGGTGAAGAAGGTGGATGCGGTACAGGATGTCTCCCCTAATGAAGCAGAGACGGTTCTCACTCTTAATTACTGTTCTAAGTATGAGCATTCCCTAAGAATCATGCATTTTTGATCCATATTTTCTCTAAGGAAGTCGGGCTGCGTCAAGCATTGCCTCCAGCACTCAAGAGCTGGGCTGCCGTCAGACTCACTTTGGGAAACTGGGGAGAAACGATCGCCTGATCCCCTCGAAATGCCGATCGTTGGTACGTTTCCGCTTGCAAGTTGAATACCCAGACCACCTGCCGCATTGGATCAATCAGCCAATATTCAGGAATCCCACAATCTGCATACTGGTGTAGCTTTTGCACATAATCCCGTTGGTAATTCTCGGACTCCTCTCCACCGGGAGAAACCACTTCGGCCACAAGGGTAGGCGGCGGCATCTCGGGTGTCAGGGTGGCTCGCTGTTTCAGAAGTTGCAAGTGTACATCCAATAACACGACGAGATCTGGGATCCTGGTTCGAGGTCTGCCAGCCACAACAATTTCGCAGGAATGGGGGCAAATAAGCTGGAAGGGAACCCCGGCAGCAATCAGCATCAGAAAAAGATACCTAGCAATGACCAGATTCTCGATCGACTCAGGCATGATCGGAATCAACTCCCCATCCCAATATTCGTGACTCCCCTCTGGCAACTCCGATGGAGCGACACTGAGATATTCTTCTAGGCTGCTGAATCGAGTGCTCGTGACTGTCATTGGTTGATCGTCCTTGCCCGTGAGCTGTAGTTGGACAACCCGTACTATTTATTCTCTACTGTAGCCCAGGTCGCGATCGGTGGGTGGGTTCCTAGGAGCGTAATTCCTTGGTAGGATGGGTCTTCGGTGTATTTAAACAAGCTAAGCGGGTGCCGCGATCGAACCACAATTCCCCTCGCCATCCTTTTTTGCAACCCTCAACCTTTACTGAATAGACAGTCCTATGAGTAGCAGTTTCGGTCATTTGTTTCGGATTTCCACCTTTGGCGAATCCCATGGGGGCGGTGTAGGGGTTGTGATTGATGGCTGCCCACCCCAGATTGAAATTTCCCAAGCCGAAATTCAATACGAACTCGATCGCCGTCGCCCCGGTCAAAGCAAAATCACCACGCCTCGCAAGGAAGAGGACATCTGCGAAATTCTCTCTGGGGTGCTAGATGGCAAAACCTTGGGAACGCCGATCGCCATTCTGGTACGCAACAAAGATCAGCGATCGCAAGACTATACGGACATGCAGGTCAAATATCGCCCTTCCCATGCCGATGCCACCTATGATGCCAAATATGGAATTCGAGCTGTAGCTGGCGGGGGACGATCCTCTGCTCGGGAAACCATTGGGCGCGTGGCGGCGGGGGCGATCGCCAAAAAAATTCTGCAAGCCTATGGAGTAGAAATCATTGGTTATGTCAAGCGCATCAAGGATCTAGAGGCTGCGATTGATCCAGATCAGGTGACCCTCGACCAAGTGGAAAGCAATATTGTCCGCTGTCCCAATCCTGAGATGGCAGAGCGAATGATTGACCTGATTGAACAAATCCGCGATCAGGGCGATTCGATCGGGGGCGTGGTGGAATGCGTGGCTCGCAGTGTGCCTCGGGGATTGGGGGAACCAGTTTTTGACAAGCTAGAAGCAGATCTGGCGAAAGCAGTGATGTCGCTCCCAGCTAGCAAAGGCTTTGAAATTGGCTCAGGATTTGCAGGCACCCTGTTGACGGGCAGCCAACATAATGACGAGTTTTACACCGACGGCGATCGCATTCGCACCATAACCAATCGATCGGGGGGCATCCAAGGCGGGATTTCCAATGGTGAAAATATTGTCCTGCGCGTTGCCTTCAAGCCCACAGCCACGATTCGTAAAGAGCAGAAAACGGTGACCAACTTGGGTGAAGAAACCACCCTGGCTGCCAAAGGGAGACATGATCCCTGTGTTTTACCTCGAGCCGTGCCGATGGTAGAAGCCATGGTGGCACTCGTTCTCTGCGATCATCTGCTGAGACAACGGGGCCAATGTGGGGCGATCGAAGCTTAGGGAAACCGAAAGATCCAAAGCACATTCAGCAGATCCGTTGCCATGCACTGTTCTGGGAGATGACCTACGATCGCTTCCAAAACAACAGACTATCCCAGGAGAATTCTTCTTTGCGGCGGGCATGGCGCATCCTGGCATACCGGCGACGGCGACGCTTGCGTTCTTCGGCAATATCTTCCACACTGCCTTCTTCAATTTCTTCTTTCTTCTCTTCTTTCTTGGAACCGCCTCCCTCCCACCAGGCAATGATGATGCCGCCAGCAATTCCGCCGATTGCTCCAAGGACAATACTCAGAGGGGCTGGATACCCTAATAGGTAAAATGCCAACAGAAAGGTTAACCAAACCTGAATGCCAGCCGAGAAGCCTTTCGAGAGAACATCGTTGGGAGGAAGTGTCATACCCGCTTGCAGAAGATCCTAAAACTGCCCCTTTATTCTCATCTCTGTTGCGGATTTTGGCACAGAATTTCTCACAAGAATTCTCGCCAGCAGCCCTGAGAACTTTGGCAACCCATTTAGCTGACCGAGGATTTGACCCACTTCTTCAGTCAGCATCAGTCTTCATCCGATCGCCCTTGCTGCCGTCCGAGTTCATAAACTCCACAACTGATCACTGCTAGGATCCCTAGACTGATCGACCAACTGCGATCCAACCCTTGCTCTAGCAAATAGTGACAGAGACTGCCCATGAGCAAAAAGGGCAAGATGCTCAGGAGAGAAGCCGAAAAACTGTTCTGAGCTTCCCGAGCCTGCCGGGTTCGTTCAAATTCCTCTGCGGAGGTGTAGAGCGATCGTTCTGCGTAATTGAGCCATTGCACTAACTTTTCAATCAACCAATCTGCAATCGGAGAAAACCCAAGATACAGCGCTAATGACCACAGAGCCGCCGCTGCGATCGCAACAGGATCGATCGGAACCGCAAAGGGTCCTAAATCTAAATAAAATGGCATCATCCCCTGCCCTCCCATTGCCGTCCCATCCTATCCCGGTCGTCCTATCCTATCCCAGTTAGGGGGATAACCGATCAATCCGCCAGACCTCATCCTGGAATTGATACCGAATTCGATCGTGTAAACGACTCGATCGCCCTTGCCAGAACTCAATCAGCCGAGGAATCACCCGAAACCCACCCCAATATTCCGGGCGAGGGACTTCTTTGTTGGCATATTCCACCTGGAGTGCCGCAAGCCGTTGATCCAAAATCTGCCGATCGGGAATCACCTCACTTTGATTGGAAGCCCATGCGCCAAGCCGACTGTTGTGAGGCCGACTGTAAAAATAGCGATCGGAATCCTGGGAATTCACCCGTTCAACTTGACCTTGAATTCGCACTTGTCGCTCTAATTCATGCCACAAAAACACCAGCGCTGCCTGAGGATTGCGATCAAGTTCCTTGCCTTTATCACTGTTGTAATTGGTGAAAAATGTAAATCCGCGATCGTCTACGTCCTTGAGCAGCACAATGCGAGCGGCGGGGAAACCTTCCGGAGAAGCAGTGGCTAAGGTCATGGCATTGGGTTCTGGCACCTGGGCAGTTACCGCTTGGGCAAACCAACACTGAAATTGCACGATCGGACTAGGATCCACATCGGTTTCTAAAAGGGACTGGAGAGTATAGTCTCGGCGCAAATCCGCGATCGAAGCATCCATAGACAAATTTTGAAGAACTAATCAACAAGTGAAGGAATGGTGTTCCAGGTTATTTCTTCCGGGATGTTTTCTTAGTTTAGCGGCTTGTACGCCCTTGGGTGCAATCTTGAATGAGATGGAAATGGATGAGATTAAAGGTAGGGTAAGCGATTCAGACCTTCAAAATAGCCCGATTTCCCATCGTCCCGATCGATCGCAGCACAACCAACTCTGTGGCTCAAAGGGCTGCCAACAACCTTCAAAAAACGGTTCAGAAGCAATCAAGACGGTCTCTTCCTGCTGTTGCCAATAAAGGGTAGGACAGGGGGTGCGGCTGGCATACCGACTAGCAACCATCTGTTGACCATCACTGACAATAAAATTGGCCGAAAAATCAGTCTTACAAGCTGTACTCAAATGGGCTAGCTCCTCGATCGTCTGGTGCAACGCAGCTAGCAAATCCCCCTTCACACTGAGCGCATCCAAAAACAGGGCAAATAAATGTTCCGAATCGGTAATACCCTGAACGGTTTGGTAGGCAAAATCAGAAAGACGATTGCGCAAGGGGCGATACAGGGTTTTACGAAATTGCTCCACATAACCATTGTGGACAAAGAGAAGATTGCCCTGATGAAAGGGTTGGCAATTACTTAGATCAACCGCCAATCCGGGGGTCGCGCTACGCACATTTGCCAAAATACAAGGCGACTCCACATACCGACTGAGGCTTACGAGGTTAAGATCATTCCAGATGGCCTGAGTACTCCGATAGGTGTAGGCTTCTCCAGCTTTCTGGGTATGAAACCACCCCACCCCAAATCCGTCAGCATTGAGCAAGCCCGCTGTCATCTCCTTGGGCTGGTAACTCTGCACCAAGAGGGAATGTTCGGGTTCCAACAGAATGCGATCGAGTTGCAGGGGGGGACCCAAGTAACCAAGCAAACGGCACATATAACTCAGTTCTTGTTTAATAAGTTCTAGTCTAATCAGCTCGGATCTAAAATCTCACTCTGGCTGGTCAATTCTTGCGAGATCTCACAACAGAGATGACCTGCACAGATCTCACAGCAGCGGGAAACACAAACGCATTAAATCACGCATCAAATCAAGGTTTTCCCATCTTGACACAAATCATTGTCAGATTATTGTCTGATAAACGTCACAACCGTCTTTTAGAAAACTTTCTATCGGTGTGGTTTCTCTAAGCTAGTGGTGAGTTGCATAGGAGCAATGGAGAGGATTTATGCAAGTTGGTGTCCCAAAGGAAATTAAGGATCAAGAGTTTCGGGTGGGGTTGAGTCCGAGTTCAGTGCGATCGATCGCGTTGCAAGGGCATCAGATCTTGGTGGAAACCCAGGCAGGGGTTGGGTCGGGATTTGAGGATGTCGCCTATCAACAGGCGGGTGCAACGATCGTTCCCACCGCCCAGCAAGCTTGGGAAGCGGACTTAGTGGTCAAGGTCAAGGAACCCTTGCCAGCAGAGTATGATTTCCTGCGCCCCGATCTCATTCTGTTCACTTACCTACATTTAGCAGCGGATCCAGAATTAGCCAAACATCTGCTAATGGCACAAGCCCATGCGATCGCCTACGAAACCGTGGAGTTGCCCGATCGGCGCTTACCCCTGCTGACCCCCATGAGTATCATTGCAGGTCGATTATCCGTGCAATTTGGTGCAAGGTTTCTAGAACGCCAGCAGGGTGGGCGGGGCGTGTTATTAGGTGGCTTACCCGGCGTGCAACCTGGGCAGGTGGTCATTCTCGGCGGGGGGATTGTGGGAACTGAGGCTGCCAAGATGGCGATCGGGCTGGGGGCACAGGTGACCATTTTGGATGTGAATGTCGATCGGCTAGCCTACTTAGAAACGCTGTTTGGCTCGCGGGTGCAGTTGCTGTATAGCCAACCGAGTACGATTGAACAATGGGTTCCTCAAGCGGACTTGCTGATTGGAGCCGTATTGCTTCCCGGTCGTAAAGCGCCCACTTTGGTCTCTCGATCGTTGGTGCAGCAAATGCGATCGGGTTCGGTCATTGTGGATGTGGCAGTGGATCAGGGGGGCTGTATTGAAACAGGACGCGTCACCTCCCACAGTCAACCCATTGAGGTCGTGGAAGGCGTGGTTCACTACGGAGTCCCCAATATGCCGGGAGCCGTTCCTTGGACTGCCACGCAAGCGTTGAATCACAGTACCTTACCCTATGTTTTGCAACTGTGCGATCGCGGTCTGGCGGCCCTAGAGCAAAATCCAGCCCTAGCCCAAGGGTTAAATATTAGTGCTGGGCAAATCATCCATCCCGCCATCCAGGACACCTTGGCCCATTTAGGCTAAACGACCCATTTAGGTTAAACGGCGCATTTGGGTGGAATGACCGTGAGAGACTCGTGAGAGTTGAATGTGTATCCCTTAACCCCCTAGGATAGTAGAAAGTATTGTGAATACTGCCATGTCTAGCTCTGTGCCCCCCCATCCTGCCACACCCCCAGTTGGAGACACTGCGATCGCCCCCAGTCCAGAACTCGCCCCCAGTCCAGAACTCGCCCCCAGTCCAGAACTCGCCCCAGAACTCGCCCCAGAACTCCCTATTGGGGCGATCGTTCGTGTGGTTGCGGTGCCGCCCTATGTCAAAACCGCCGAAGCCAAGCCCATGCTGCGCCCCCCCACTGTCCTCCAGGTGGGCGAAGAAGGTGTAGTGCTGCAACGTTACCCAGCCAATCATTGGGGAATTCGATTTAACAAAGGGGCTTTTTTACTTGACAGTAAATATCTAGAACTCGTTCGTCCCCCTGAAATCCTAGAACCTGCCCCATCTCCTACCTAACTCGCCCCTAGGCTAAAGGAATCCAGATCTCAAACTCCGTGGTATTGGGTGCATTTAAGCTATCGTCAGGGTTAGCCTGCGATCGTACCCGAAATAGCCCCCGGTGCTTACTAGCAATGATGCGATAACTGGTCAGTAAACTCGTTTCCTGGGTGAGTAAGGCAGGGCTGGTGGAACTGGCTAGGAGGGATTGCTGTTCTTCCAAAGACATCGCCTCACCATTATGCCCAATGCGAATCATGATCCAGCGAACCCCACTGCCATCCAGGGAGCAAGTTTCGGTCGCAAGGGTTAAACAAGGTTGAGCCAGCGCACCCGAGATCATCAAAGCCGGGGATCCTGCCTGTGGAACCGATAAGGTATGAGCCATGGTGGCAGTCACTGCAGAAGTCAAGAGTTTATCAATAGCATAGGTAATCAGATTCAGAAACACTTGGGTAATTTGCCCAATAAAGCAAGGAATGGGCGGTAAATGCCCATATTGCTTGATAATGTGAAGCTCGCTACCTAAACGACTTTTGAGCAGAAGCAAGACACTATCCAGGCAACCATGAATATCAGCAGATTTGGGATAAATTTCATCGATATGACAGAAATTCTGTAGGCTACTGGCCAGCTTGGAAAGGCGCTCGGCTCCGGTTTTGATACTGTCTAGGGTTCTCGGAATGTCTTCCCGCAGGTAATCAATTTCAATCTCTTCCCGCAGGGTGGTGAGGGCTGCCGGGGGCTGAGGCACTTGTGCTTCATAAGCCGCGAGCAGCGTCTCTAGATCGCGAATATAGCCCGAGAGGTGGCTAAGATTCCCCCAAATAAAACTGACAGGATCCAAAATTTCGTGGGAAACTCCATCCACCAATCTGCCCAAGCTTGTCATCTTGTCACTGCGAATCATCTGGGTCTGCACCCGTTCATACCAAGCTTGGGTTTCCAGTTGCCGCAGTTGCGAGTAGGCCAAATTGAGAGTGTGACTGTCGAGTAGACAGTAGTTCTGATTGCCCATATGAACCACGATCGGCTCGCCTTGGTGGTCATGGGGTCGCTGAAGCGCCTGTTGGGCTGCGTTCAGAATCGGCGTGTCGGCTGCTAACGTCAGGAGCAGCGGGCGGGCATAGCTGTGCAAGACTCGCAGGGGCTGATTTAGAAAGAGTTCACTGCCTTGAGGCCGCAATAAGTATTCCAGAAATTGCTGGCGGGAAATCATGCTCATGCCCCGATCGCGATCGAGCAATACCAGTCCCGGCAACTGGGGATAAGCTTCCAACAGACGGATCACCTCTTTGCCCAAACAATCCATCGAAGCTTGAAATCGATACAGCGGCAAATCCGACAGTTTCGCATCTAAGGGCAGCCCTTGCTGACTCCCCACACAAAGAATTGGTGGATGCAACACAGCAGTCTCCGCAGATTTTCTTGAGGAAGATTTCAAAGGCTTGCCAGAGGTTCGAGCTTGGCGATCACGAGTTTGCACAGTTACCCCGACTACTAGATAGCAAAAGACAGATCACTAGATAGCAAAAGACAGATCACAAAAGATAGCGTAAAAACCGCTACTCGTCTCAACTCATAGCAGGTCTTGTCGCAGGTCTTGCTCTAGATTGCCCTAAACTCCGCATTTCTACCAGGTTTGCCCTGCCTTTAGATCTGGGGGGATCTTTGAAGATGGAATTCTTAGGATGGGACGCTAGCGAGCCGTAATCTGGTTAGCGTTCTTTGCCACCGCCCATCAGGTACAGCAACGCCATGCGCACCGCGACCCCGCTGGTTACTTGCTCTGCAATCAAACTGAGGCTCGGATCATCCATAACATCAGAGGTAATTTCTACGCCGCGATTGGTAGGTCCTGGGTGCAGAACCTTCACGCTGGGTTGGCAGATCCGCAGCCGCTCCCGAGTAATCCCAAACTGGTGATGGTACTCTCGCAGGCTGGGTAATAGATGATCCGTCATCCGTTCTTTTTGCAAGCGGAGGGTCATGACAAAATCTGCCCCCTCCAAGGCACGATCGAGCGACCAATGGATGAATAACTTCCGATCGATCGGCTCAGAAGCAACTGACTGAGAAGCACCTGCAAGGCTGACAGACTGAAGCTGTTCTAGTGAAGTAGCCGCCGAAGTGGCATCTGAAGTGACATAGTCTGCAAAGGTTTTGGGTAAGAGCGTAGGTGGAGCAGCTAGATGAACTTCTGCACCACTGGCAGTCAGGCTCCAAAGATTCGATCGCGCCACCCGAGAATGCAAAATATCCCCCACAATCGCAATTTTTTTTCCCCGCAATAAAGCCAGACGCGGATTCTTAGGATCGAGCAAGCTACAGAGGGTAAACAGATCTAATAAAGCCTGGGAAGGATGTTCATGTTGTCCGTCGCCCGCATTCAGCACCCCCACTCGCACCCCCAACCGATCCATCTCCACGGCGATCGCCTGAGGCACCCCCGATTGTTGATGACGAATCACCATGAGATCCGTCCCCATCGCCAGGTAGGTTTTGGCGGTGTCAAGAATCGTTTCCCCCTTAGTCAGGGATGAACTGCCCGGTGCAAAATTTAAGGTATCGGCAGAGAGCCGTTTTGCTGCCCGTTCAAAGCTGCTGCGGGTGCGGGTGGAAGGCTCAAAAAAGAGATTCGTGACCACTTGTCCCTGCAGGGTAGGGACTTTTTTGGTACGACGCGAGAGAACTTCTCGAAAACTGTTCGCCGTTTGGAGCACAGTATCATATTCCCAAGGCTGAAAGTCTGACAGAGATAGGATATGGTGGCGATCCCAAGGGTGCGACATGAGCGGTCTCAGAGGAAAATTATTGACAGTGGGTTGACATACTCATCCAACCAACCTAACGGTATGGTTGGAGATTCTTTGAGTCACCCCAAAGAGTTCCTGCTTCAGCGCCAGTTGACTAGACACCGTTACCGATGCCCCCGTCACCTCGACTCCACAGGCAGTTTCCATTCCCCGTTGCCCACGGGTACTAACTACTTGGGCGGCGGCAATATCTCTCGGTTTAGTTGAGCCGCACTCAGGACAGTGATGCAGTCTCACACTCAGGTCTTTTCTGACCGCAGCCTCACAGTCTGGGCAGGTTTGAGAGGTACCCCTTGCATCTACTTTGCCGTAATAGACATCGCGCTTCCAGCAGACCCACGGCAGGATTTGATTGACAAATTGCCCGAGTCCAGCATCCAGTGTGTGTTTGCTTAGCATTCCTTTCGCCAGGATGCGGAAATCTAGATCTTCCACAAACACCATTCCCGCTTGGTCACAGAGATGATGGGCTAATTTGAAGTGCCAGTCCTTGCGAGTGTCCGCCATCCGTTGATGCACTCTGCCAATCTTTTTCTGCAGTTTCAGCCAGTTGGCAGACCCCTTGTGCTTTCTCTTCAATCGGCGTTGCAGTGATTTCAACTGGCGGTGCAAATTGTTGAAAAAGCGGGGTCGTTTAACTTGTTCTCCATCGGAGGTTGACAGGAAGGATTCGAGTCCGACATCAATTCCCAGGGGATGCCCCTGAGCGATCGGGCTAGGAATGTCCACGTTAGCTTCCAGACTCAGCAGGACAAAGTATCCCGAGGCCTTGCGCACAATCCGAGCCTGCTTGATGGCAAATAAGGCAGGAATGTCCCGCGACCATCGCACCCGCACAAAACCGAGTTGGGGGAGTTTGATGCCTGCTCCTGAAACACAGTGTTTGAGCATCTGAGGGAAGACAACACTCCGCATTCGTCCCCGTTTCTTAAAACGTGGAAATCCGCAGCCCTTGGACTTCATTGCCTCAAACGCTCTGTCCAAGGTTCTCAACACTTGCTGGAGGGCTTGAGTGTTGACGGTTTGCAACTCGGGGAAGTCATGCTTCGCGGCGGTCAACCGTTTTACCTGAACCGGGTAGGTCGGAAACGGGGCATCAACCGGCAGAATGGACTCTGACACGATCGAGCAGGCATTGATGGGAGACTTGCGAGAATTCAGCCAGCCCTTGCGTTCCCGTAAAGCAAAGTTCCAGACCTTGCGGCACAATTCTAGGATGCGATCGATCTCTGCAACCTGCTCAGGGTTTGGTTCTAGCTTGAATTCCCAGGTCGTGTTTAGCATATCTGCACTCTATCATTCGCCCTGTAGACCCTGCAAGATTGCGCCCTCCGGTCGCGCTCCGCTTCACCCCCAACCTAGATTTCGGCTATGGTTGGAGTCCTGCGAAGAATCTTGATAGACCGATCGTGAATGAATGGATCGATCGGAAATGATGCATTTTTCACGGTACACCATTCAGGTACTGCGAGAATCGTGATAGGCTAGAAGCGATATGGAAATTATCTTCGGTTGCGCCTCGTTCTTTTAACGTTCCTCCGAATTTCAATCTCCACACTTTATCGAGTTCGGAAGGGCTTCATTCATGTCTATCTATATTGGTAACCTGTCTTACGATGCTACGGTTGAGGATCTCACCCAGGTTTTTGCTGAGTATGGCACCGTCAAACGGGTTCAACTTCCTGTCGATCGTGAGACAGGGCGGATGCGAGGCTTTGGCTTCGTGGAAATGAGCACAGATGCGGAGGAAGATGCAGCGATCGAGGCTCTGGATGGAGCAGAGTGGATGGGGCGCGATCTCAAAGTGAATAAGGCGAAGCCTCGGGAAGATAATCGCAATGCTGGTGGTGGCGGTGGTTGGAACCGAGGTGGTGGTGGCGGTGGTCGTCGCTATTAGAAATTTCGTCCAGTAAAAACCATCGAAAGGCTGAAGCTACAGCTTTGAAGGAAATCTTTTGCAGATAGCTTACAGATCTACTTTCATTCCAGCTAAGCTTTAGTCACAATCGGGTTGGAACATGGCACCCCAGATTATCCTCTAGATCTGGGGTGATGAGTTGTCATATTTCGTGCGGATCGGGTCTTCTCGATCTCTCGCCTTCCATTTCCCCACCGAGCATTGTTAAGAGCAAGGATTGAGCGGAATGCGGCTGGTTAAATTTGTGGATTTGCAGGTCGCTTCCGGAATTCTATTATGCTGATTCATCTTGCTCATAGATCTTGTCCATTCATAAGGAGAATGATGGCTCAGGTAATTCTTGGTGAAAGTGAAGGAATTGAATCAGGACTGAGACGCTTCAAACGTAAAGTCTCTCAAGCAGGTATCTTTCCCGATATGCGCAAAAAGCGCTACTTTGAAACGCCAATCGAAAAACGCAAACGTAAGGCGATAGCCCGCCGCAAACAACGCCGCCACTCTTCGATGGCGAAGTAATTCGGTCGAGTCAGCCTATTGCAGTCTGCCCTGGCATGGGAATTGGAACTGCAAGCCTCATCCCCTTATGGGTGAGGTTGTTGACTTGATACTCAATCACTCCTAGGGGTCGCATTGTTGGACAAGCTGTTGGAATCGACCGCTACTAGAACTGCCGTAATATTGTCTCGCCCACCCCGTTCCTTGGCCGCATTAATCAACGCCATAGCCGCCATATCACAGGAACGAATCGTTTTCATTTGATTCAAAATGAGAGGATCGCTCAGTTCCTCAGTCAGACCATCACTACAGAGCAAAAGACGATCGCCCGGTTTGACTTCAATCTGCTGAATATCGACTTCAGAATGATCTTCGCGTCCAAGGCATTGTGACAAAACATGACGCATGGGGTGCGATCGAGCCTGCTCCGCCGTCAAAGCTCCAGACTGCACAGCACGAGCGATCCAGGTGTGATCGGTCGTAATTTGGTCTAGCTTAGCGCCTCGTAGCCGATAAAGCCGAGAATCACCCACATGAGCACACCAGACTTCCCCATGGCGAAACAGAAGCGCCACAGCAGTCGTTCCCATATCCGATCGCTCAGGATGCAATTTTTGATCGTGGACAATCGCCTCATTCGCTTTGAGAAAAGCTTGCTCTAACAAATCAGGCGCTGAATCAGAGGTATCCCAAGACCGGATGAAATGAGCATACATGGCTTCCGTAGCCAAGCGACTAGCTTCTTGCCCCCCCGCATGACCACCCATGCCATCTGCAACCACGAAGAAACGCCCTTCTGGATCCAGCAGAAAAGCATCCTGATTCACAGAGCGAACCAGTCCAGGATCAGTCATTCCAGCGAAAAAAAGTTTCATGCACAAAATCAGTCTCAGCTCAGTCTCAGCAAATTAGTCTCGGTCAGATCACCCACCCTTGATTCAGCAGACAGTGATGCTTGGGGAACTTCCCTGGGAAAATTACGCCCGCAGATCACTGGTGGCAAACGGCTAGGGAAATCGCTCCAGTCGATTGAGTTTGATCATCAAGCGAACGAATGCAAAGCCCGGAAGCAAAGCCAGCCCTGCCACGATCGCCGCTAACCAAGCCCAACCCGTGACTAGCAACACCGTTGCTGACAAGATTAAAGTGCAAGTCAACAACGTGTAGTTAGTGCCCATGTTAACCCCACTCAGCCGTCGCAGCACACGATCGGTGTCAGAAGATTTGACCCGCACCCGTAAATCACCGCGATCGAGCTTATCGAGGGTTTCTTCCAAGCGCCGGGGTAACCCAAGCGCACTGTTGCTCACCTGCACGGCTTGGCGACTGAGTTCATTGAGCAGATTACCCGCCTCTGAATAGGGATTTTCATTTTCCATAAGTTGCGTCGCGAACGGTCTTGCCGCTTCCATAAAGTTAAACTCTGGATCCAACCCTTTACCAACGCCTTCTAGGGTTGAAAAAGCCCGCATCACAAAGGTAAAGGTAGCGGGAAAGCGAAAGGGTTGATCGTAGGCAATTTCATACAAATCGTCACTAATGGCGGTGATGGACTGCGCTTCAAAGGGCTTATCCATGAAATTATCCAGCATGTACTGAATCGATCTCCGCACCGCGCTTAAATCCTGGGTTGGGACTAAAGCCCCTAGATCAATCAAGGACTGCACCACCCGATCGGCATCTTTTTGAGCAATACCAAAGAACGTGCCCATGAGTTTGTCACGGGTAATGGCTTGCACTTGCCCCATCATGCCAAAGTCGTAGAAAATCAGCGCCCCTTCCGGGCTGACCGCAATATTGCCGGGATGGGGATCCGCATGAAAAAAGCCCTTATCCAAAATTTGCTGTAGGTAAGCCCTTGCCCCCAATTGCGCTAATTCTTTGCGATCGAGTCCGGCCGCTTCTAGGGCTTCATAGTGACTGATTTTGATTCCCGGCATATATTCTAGGGTTAAGGTCCGGGGGGAAGCATAGCGCCAGTACACACGGGGAACCTGCACCCAGGATTCATTCCGAAAATTGCGGCGAAAGGTATCAGCGTTGCGGCCTTCATTCAGGTAGTCAATTTCTTCCCAGAGGATTTTGCAGCATTCTGCATAGATGCCTAACCAGTCGCGTCCTCGCCCCCACTGGGGATGGTTCTGGAAGTAGTGGGTAATCCCCTTGAGAATTTCCAAATCAATGGTGAAGAGCCTGCGCAGACCCGGTCGTTGCACCTTCACCACCACTTCTTCCCCACTGTGCAGTTGGGCCCGGTGGACTTGCCCAAGACTGGCAGCCGCGATCGGCACGGGATCAAAACTACGATAAAGCTGGGGAATGGTTTTGCCGACATCCTGCTGAATGATCTCAGCCACCTGTTCATAGCCGAAGGCAGGGACGCGATCCTGAAGTTTGGATAGCTCTTCAACAAACTCCGTGGGAAACAGATCGGCACGGGTAGAAAACAATTGCCCAACTTTAATAAACGTGGGACCGAGATCTAAACATTTCTCCCGCACCCAAACGGCGATCGCCCTTCTCCGCGCAGCCTTCCTTACATCGGTCATACCACTGCGATAGCTCCAGGGCTTTTCAAACAGCCATCGTTCATACAGCAACCGAATTACAGCCGCCCAGACATCCACAAAGCGACGCTGCCGGGAGTAGTTTTCACGATTCCAACGGTAAGCTTTATCGGTATAGGACTGCCCCATGGGTTTAATTCATTCCACTCCGATAACGTTGCAGTTCAGCCCGAACTTCCGCCATTTCGGCTCGCAGATCATCGATCAACGCCTGTAAATCTGCACTGGGGCGAGGAACGATCGCCCCATCTCCCCCTGAATGAAAGGTTGAGCTTTCCGTTTGGCTGACCCGGTGATTCACTTCTTGCACAAAATTGCGCATTCGCTCTCGCTGTTCGGCATCAAACTTGCCCAAGTCACTCAGGATCTCATTGAAGGTTCTTTCTGCTTGTTCAGACAAGACTTCGGCGATCGCACGACCTACAAAAAAAGCATGAATTAGGGGGCTACTCATAAATGGCTCATCACAAGAGGCTGCAACAAATCTAATTGCTCAACAAAACGGTTTCTCAACAAAAACGGCTGCTCAGCAAAACAGCTTGTTAACAAAACGGCATTATGTCGAGTATTCCACCAGATTATAGCCCGGTAACATTTCCCACTGCGTTCTGTGAGTACCTTTCTATTGTGAGTTCCTTATCTATCCAACGTCAGTTCGACGAAACTCGATTCCCGTCAATCTCTCGATCCCCCTCAATCCCCGCACTAATGCGCCGCTGCACTAGAAATAAGGGGAACTTCAAACCGAAAAGCAAACAGGAAGGAGTCTAACGACGATCGCTGAACCCTTGAATTTGGCTCGGTTACCCCTTCTTAAGGCGGCTAGGGGGTCCTCGGCTCGCCAGGATTCGTCGAACTCATGGTAAACCAAGCTGAAACGGATGGAACTGCAGCTCTTGACTAGATTGACCCTAATTGACAGACGGAATGGGAACCGCTTCAGAGGAAGTTGGACGACTGCTGCTGGGCGGGAGGGGATCAGCCGTAGGAGGGGGTTCGGGAGCGGCAGCAGGGGGAGCAGGTTCGGGAGCGACAGCAGGGGGAGCAGGTTCGGGAGCGACAGCAGGGGGGGCGATCGGCTCGGGAGCGGCAGCAGGTCTTGGTTCCGGAGCTGTACGCCGAGGAGCTGGCTCTACGGCGGGGGCTGGCTCTGGTTCTACAGCGGGTTGGCGATAGCTTGGAGGCTCAATGGGCTGTGCTGGAGCTGGTATCTCTGGTAAAGGTCGTTCCACCATCTGGGGGGTGAGACGTGTGCGTGGCGGTAGAGGAGATTCTTTCGGTTCTGGGAAAAAAGGGATATCTTCGTTTACCTGAGGACCTTTAGCACCCAATGCCCCACCAGCCTGTTCAATGGGAATATCGACATCCATCGTTGGTTCCAAGGTGCCTTTCCATTCCCGTTCTGGAAACGACTGTCCCACTCGAAAGATACCAGAACCCGGTGTTTGAGCTGCTTTAAACCGCAATGCCAGACCAAAACTGATCCCGATCGCCGTGGCTGCACAAGCCGTCAGCATCAGCACTTTTTTAGGAAAGAGAGAAGTAGTTACAGGCACTTTGGATTTTTTTACAGGGTCAGGTTTGGCATGGATCGTTGTTCCAGCAGGCTCAAGCAAGACAAGCGAACCCGATTCAGCCATGCCCGATTCAGCCATGCCCGATTCAGCCATGGAAGTAGGAACCGGGCGCACATTGAGAGCAGCCTCTGAAGTCGCCTCTGGAACAGTCTTTGGGTCTGGTAGGGGTTCCGTACGAAACCGGGGAAGCTGAGCCGCGATCGCTGGCACTGGCGGAGCCGCAGGGGAATGGGCTGTCGCGTGGATCGGCTCCGTCCTCTGGGTTGAGTGGGCTGGGTTTGAGCTAGTTGGTGAGTCAGCTGTGGCTGCTGCAGAAATCGGTTTGGCGGGAGCCGGGTTGGGCATGGCTTGGTTAACCAAGAGATTCAACCAAACTGTCATATTTGCAGGTCGCTGTTGAACCTCTTCCCCCATGCCAGACCGAATCGCTTGTTGCGCTGCAGGACTCAATAACGGCAGCAAGGGGAGTTGGTCAATTAAACGGGTGTCCCCCTTTAGCAACTGCCCCGATTCAGCATCCGTCTCCGTTAATGCTACTAACAGCGGGGGGTGACCTGTCAGGAGATGATACAAAATCGCTGCCAAGGCGTAGAGATCGGTACTGGGGTGATTGGCTTGCCCCGATCGCCGTTCTGGCGCACTGTAGGGACTTTTAGGGTGGGCTAAACCCAGCGATTCAAAGCCCACTAAGCTAACCACACTCGAACCCGATCGCCGAAGGAAATGCTGAGGTAACAGGTTGCCATGCAGAAGACCTTGTTGATGGGCATGTTCCAGCGCTAGCCCAACCTGACGGATATAGTAGATTGCTTCTCGTTCAGACAGACCTTGTCCCGTTTTAACCAATTCGGCAAAGCTGTCTCCAGCAATCCATTCCATTACCAGACAGGGAATCTCGCCCTCCATAAAGAAATCCAGCACCTTCGGAAGACAGGGGTGTTGGCAGCGAGCCAGCAGGCGAGTGCGATCGATGAAGCGTTGGCGCAACTTGGCAAAATCAGGGCGCACTTGCAGGGCAGCATTGAGCAGTTTCACCACAACCGTTTTTTGCGTGGGGGTATAGGTTGCTTGGTAGGTCAGCCCCACCCCTTGCCGATCCAACGCCTGATTGAGAATATACTTGCCTGCTTGGAGACTGCTGCCCGTAGTCAGTTGCATAGAACCGTCCAAAAAATGCTCCACCTATGCTACCTGTTTCCGCGATAGTTTGTCGGGTCTCCGGGTAATTTTGCGATCGCCCCCTGGATAGATTTGGGGGTGGATCTTGGGTGCATTGCAGGAGTGACTGCACCCCAGCTAGCCCCTATAAAGCAGCCTGCAGAACCTGTTGCACGGTTAACTTCAGGTTAGGGCAAACGGAAGAAGCGATCGCCTCATCCCCTTGGAAGGTCGCAAACTGGTAGACACCTGCTGTGAGCAAGCCCACTTGGATCCAGGATCGCACGGGATCGACAATCCAATATTCCAGAACCCGAATCGCCGCATATTGGGCAGGCTTGTCATGATAATCCCGTTGGTAGTTATCAGAAGCCTCATCACCAGGGGAAACAACCTCCACAATCAAATCAGGGGGCGGCATTTGTTCCGTGATGGTGGTGCGTTTTGCAAGTAGGCAAAGATGGGCTTGATTCAGCAGTGTTAGATCGGGAATGCGAGTTTTAGGATGACCAGGTACCTCCACCTCACAGCCAAAGCGGATTAACTGAAAGGGGACCCCACTCGCAATGAGCGCTAATTGGATAAAAATTGCGATCGAGCCATTCCCCAGTGATTCAGGCATAACTGAAATGAGTTCTCCATCCCCATATTCATAGCGTCCTTCTGGCAGCTCAGATGGATCCGCCAAGAGGTATTGTTCAAAACTTTGAAATGGTGCTGCTTTTGCAACGGTCATCAGGCGATCGCCCCCTTAGTGCTGCCTAAACCGATGGAATACTGCGCTCTCTGTTCAGTATACCCGAGCCTCCTGGATTGTCGGATCAGGATTAAGTTCATATATACTAATTTGGCTATAATTTTATCAGGAGCGATCGATCCGAGAAAGATCCTGCTAAAGTAGTGCCACCTTGGAATTCTTCATTCCCAACTCCCTATGAACGTTCCGCGCCTCCATCCAGATACGATCGCTGCTGTCAAAGATCGGGCAGATATCTATGATGTGGTTTCTGAACATGTGGTGTTGAAAAAACAGGGCAAGGATTTCGTTGGCTTTTGTCCGTTTCATGACGATAAGCGCAATCCTAGTTTTTCAGTTTCTCCGAGCAAACAATTTTACTATTGCTTTAGCTGTGGAGCGGGGGGAAATGCCATTAAGTTCCTGATGGAGATTGGTAAGCGCAACTTCAGCGAAGTAGTGCTGGATCTAGCGAAAAAGTACCAGGTGCCGATCAAAACCCTGGATGTGGAACAACGGCAAGAACTACAACGGCAGATCTCGGTGCGGGAGCAGTTGTATGAAATTCTGGCCATCACCGGGAAATTTTATGAACATGCGCTACGGCAATCGGTGGGGCAAGCAGCACTGGATTATTTGCTCGACGATCGCAAGCTTTCTCAGGTGACGATTCAGCAATTTCAGTTGGGCTATGCACCACCGGGATGGGAAACGGTGTATCACTACTTGGTGGAACAAAAGCAATATCCCGTTGCCTTGGTGGAACAGGCGGGGCTACTGGTACCGCGTAAAGAAGGGGCAGGCTATTATGATCGCTTTCGCGATCGCTTGATAATTCCAATCCATGACGGTCAAGGGCGGGTGATTGGCTTTGGCGGTCGGGCACTGGGGGATGAGCAACCAAAATATTTAAATTCCCCAGAAACAGAGTTGTTCGATAAGGGGCGGACATTATTTGGGCTGGATAAGGCAAAAGCAGCGATCGCCAAGCAGGATCAGGCGGTGGTGGTGGAGGGCTACTTTGATGTAATTGCGCTCCACGCCGCTGGGATTCACCATGCGGTGGCCTCTTTGGGCACAGCCTTAAGCGTCAACCAGGTCAAACAGTTAGCAAAGTTTACTGAATCCAAGCAGATTATTTTTAATTTTGATGCCGATCGGGCTGGCGTGAAGGCAACACAGCGAGTTATTTGTGAACCAGATGTGGAAAACCATGCCTATCAAGGCAAGCTCAGTCTGCATGTGTTAAATCTACCGGATGGTAAAGATCCCGATGAATTCCTGAAAACCCATTCTGCAACAGAATATACAACATTATTAGAAACAGCACCGCTCTGGCTAGATTGGCAAATTCAGCAAGCGATCGCCCAACGAGATTTAAAACGTCCCGATCAGTTGCAAGCGGCAACGGAAGCGATCGTTAAGTTACTCGGTAATTTACCCAATCCCACCTTGCGAACGTATTATATTCATCAATGTGCTGAAATTCTAGCCCAGGATAATTTACGTCTGGTACCTCAAATTGAGGAAAATCTACGACTTCAAGTGAAAGGACAACGCTGGCATGGACGTTCGGCAAAATGGCAAACTCCTGGCGATCGCACACGCTTAGAAGAAGCAGAATTCCTCATTCTTTCCCTCTATCTCCATGCCCCACAATATCGGAGTTTGATTGTGGAAATTCTAGAAGAGCGAGACTTAGAATTCAGTCATTCGCACCATCGCTTTCTCTGGCATCGCATTCTAGAAGTGGAAGCCAATACTCCAGTACAAGCAGAATTCGCCTCCGTAGATGCACCCGATTTACTCTCCCAACTGCGCGATCGTTGCACAGAATTTCCCGCAGATATGACTTCCATCTTTCGCCTGTTTGAACTCAGTGAGAAAGGTCTCAATGATATTCAGCGGGGAGCACTGGTGGTGCGATCGGCCGCAGCAGTGATGGAGCAGGTGCAATGCGAAAAACGTCGTCGTCACTTTTTAGAACTCTGGCAAACCACAGATTTGAAACTCTCTCCAGAAGTGGGGCAGCATTATCAACAAAGAGCCTACGCAGAAGCCCAGCGCATTCAAGAGCTAGAGCGGCAGCGGCAAGTACAATTTGAGGATCTAATCGCAGTTCCTTGGAAGAAAAATTAGTTTAATTGAACCAAAAATTAGCTCAGTCAACCTTCGATCGTTAGTTTTTCTCCAGATGAGGGCACCATATCCCTACCCCCATCTTTCTACCGCACTTATTGTCAGACTCCGACTTTCATGAATTTGCATTCTTCGTAGCCGGTCATTTCCATTTGAGTCACATCATTTGGAGTTGTGCTCCACTGCTCAGTTCCTCTGGCTATGCTCCCCATTGATGCTGCACACCTTGCATCGATTACTCATGAACAAAAACACTATTCGCTCTTCCCACTTGTGCTCTATGCGAATCAATCGTCGGCAAATGCTCTGGATGAGCTTAGGCACCTTGACGACAGCCTGTACGACCCGAGGGTTTCAGGGATCCCAAACAGCTAACCCTTCTACTAGCAACACCCTTGAAATTTGGTGGACTAAGGGATTAGTACTCGCCGAAGATGAAGCCATCCAGAAAATTGTCCAAGATTGGCAACGGCAGCAGCAGGTGACCGTGAATTTGTCATTTCATAAACAAGATGACATCCTGCAAAAACTAGAACGATCCTACCAAGCTGGAAATCCTCCTGATATTCTCTACGCCTATAAAGCAGATTTGGCACTCAACCCCCGTTTTGCCTGGGAAGGGAAGCTCGTCGATGTTTCAGATATTCTTGAATCCGTCAAATCGGACTGTCTGCCCACAGCACTAGAAGCGGTCTCCTTTTATAATTCCGCGATCCAGCAACGCCGTTCCTACGCCATTCCCCTGAGTCAAGAAGCGACCTATATTTTCTACAACCGGGACTGCCTCAAAAAAGCGAGTCTCTCCGATCACGATCTGCCGAAGAGCTGGGATGGGTTCTGGAATTTTTGGAAGCAAGTACAAGAACAAATGAACCCACAGCCATCGGATTTTTACGGGTTGGGAATTCCGATGTCATCTGGAAATTCAGATACCTACGTCTTTTTTGAACATGTACTGCAAGCTTACAATGTGCAACTTCTCAACAGTCAGGGTGAGCTACAACTGAACGATCCCAAGCTGCGTCAACAAATTAGCCAATGTTTAGAATGGTATACCCAATTTTTTAAACAAGGGCATGTCCCTCCGAATGCCGTTAAATGGCTCACGCCAGACAACAATCGGGCATTGCTCAATCACAGCATTGCCATGACTGTGAATCCTTCCATGTCGATTCCAGTCTCCCAGCGGGAAAATCAAGAGGCGTACTTCCAGCAACTGGGAACGGTCAATTTCCCAACCAAACCAGATGGAACACCCCTGGATCCTTTAGTTTCCGTCAATCAAGTAGTGATTCTTGCCACTTCTCAAAAGCAGGAGATGGCAAAAACCTTCCTAACTCATCTGATGCAGCCACAGATCCTCAATCAGTTTGTCAAAAGCTCCCGAGGCAGATTTGCTCCAGTTCGGTTGACTGCTTGGCAGGATCCCTTCTGGACGAATGCTTCTGATCCGCATATCCCCATCTTAGCCAAAACCCTGCGCGATCGCCCCACTCGCCTGTTTTACTCCATCCAAAATCCAGCCTATAGTCAAGTTTTCCAGCAAGATGTGTGGGGCAAAGTGATCAGCCAGATTGCTGCGAATCAGATCACCGTTGAACAGGGTGCAGACCAAGCTCTACAAACCATCAAGGAGATCTTCGCCAAATGGGTATCGTCTTGACTCCAGTGACATGGTGGAAAAGACATCTGACGGCTCGATTATCAGGCTACATTTTTGCACTGTCTCTTGTTTCCGTTGGCATCATGGGAGGGGTTACTTTTTACCGTGCTCAAACAGCCCTGCGGCAATCGGCATTTAACCAGCTTGGGATGGCGGTAGCGTTGAAAGAAACCGAGATCAACCGTTGGTTTGAAGATCAACAACGCATTTTTCTATCCACCGCCCAATCTCCCCTAATCAAACACCAAGGTCAAGTGCTCCTCGATCGCACGACCCCTCCCGAAAAGCTAGCCGACACTCAAGCGAGTCTGCAGGAATATCTCGGTGCTATCACAAAGCAGCGGGGAAGTTTCACTGAAATTGCGATCGTCGATCGCAGTGATCGGGTCATTTTTTCCACCAATGCAGCCCGTCAGGGCAACTATGAATCCTCAGCGGATCTGACCTATTTTAATGATGTAAAACCTGGTAATCCGACGACTCCCATCTTCTATAACTGTCCCTTAACCCAAAAATTGGTAGTCACCTTTGCCACCCCCCTTCAAACCCACACAGGGAAACGGATCGGCATGGTGATTACCTATCTCAATCTCGATCGCCTAGGAGAAATTGTGCAAGCTCAGACGAGCATCGGACAAGCAGTGGAATCTTACTTGGTGAGCCACGTGGATGGGGAGAATACGCTTGTGTCCAAAACGAACAATCAGGCGATCGGGCAACTCGTCTCTAGTGCAGGAATTGATGCTGCCATGCAGGGGCGCAAAGGAATTCGTCTTTATCCAAACTATGCTCAAGTCCCCGTGATTGGAGCCTACCGAGGCTTAAATCAGCTTGGGTTAGCCCTCTTGGTGGAACAACACCAAACGGTTGCAGATGTACCCGCCCAGCAATTGGCGAAACAGATTGTGTTCATCGGATTGATCTCGGCGGGAGTCTTGGCTGGGGGACTATATTGGGTCGCACGTCGGATCATCCGCCCTGTGTTAGAAATTGCCCAGACGGCAACTCAGGTTGCTGAGGGAAATCTAGATCAAAGTGCCCCCATCCTCACCGAAGATGAAGTTGGCTTGTTGGCGCGAAATTTCAACAATATGATCCAGCAGCTCAAGCGGTCTCGGGATCAATCAACCCTGTACAGCCACAGTTTAGAGCAAAAGGCGCAGGAATTAGAAAGAGCACTCCAAGAGCTAAGTTCTGCCCAAGCGCAACTGATCCAAAGTGAAAAAATGTCTTCTCTGGGGCAACTGGTAGCCGGAGTGGCTCACGAAATTAACAATCCAGTCAACTTTATCCATGGCAATCTCAGCCATATGCAGGAATACGCCAACAGCCTCCTCAATATTATTCAGTGCTATCAACATTCCTATCCCCATCCGGTAGCGGCTATCCAAACGGTGATTGAGCAAGAAGATTTGGCGTTTGTGCAGCAAGATTTACCTAAGCTATTAAACTCAATTCAAATCGGCACGGTGCGGATTCGGGAAATCGTCAGTTCCCTGCGAACCTTCTCGCGCCTGGATGAAGCGGAATTCAAACTGGCAAATATCCACGAGGGGCTTGATAGTACGCTCTTAATTTTGCAACATCGCTTCAAAGATCAGCTTGCGCCATCTACCATTCATGTCGTGAAAGATTACGGCGAGCTACCCAATATCCCTTGCTATCCTGGACAGCTTAACCAGGTCTTCGTCAACATTTTAGCCAATGCGATCGATGCTGTAGAAGCTAAGGCAAGTCTGTCAACTCATTTGCCATCCCGATCCGATCTCTATCACATTACCATTCGCACTTCCCTGATCCAGCCACAAGGGAACAGCTATCCCTGGGTAGAAATTGCGATCGCCGATAATGGCATTGGGATGCCTGAACAGGTGCAACAGAAGATTTTTGAACCTTTCTTTACGACAAAACCCGTCGGAAAAGGAACCGGCATGGGGATGTCCATTAGCTATCAAATTATTGTGGAGAAGCACGGCGGAAAACTGAAGTGCTGCTCCAAACCGGATGAGGGAACTGAATTTCTAATCCATTTGCCGCTGCGAGACCTGTGATTGAACCCATGGGGGATTGCGCGGTTGAGCGATTTAGCCAATTCGTGATTGCGCCCAATTAGTACATCAGCATCATAAGTTGTTTACGGTACTGATGCACCAGAGGATTGTCATTTCCCAGCAGGTCAAACAGGGATAACATCGCTTTCCGTCCACCATCATTGCGGTAGAGGCGATCGCGCTCCACCAGGGAGAGAAATCCTTGCAAAGCCACTTCATAGTCCTGATCTAGGGCTGCTTGGGCGGCGGTTTGGTAAATGCGATCGAGTTCGCTAGCGGGTTCAGCCTGCACAACTTGGGTAAAGAGAATCAAGGTCTGTAGCCCCCTAGCCCGAGCCGCATATTCCTTTTCATATTGGGGAATTTTGCCCAACAAGGTTTCAGCCGTTTCAATTTTCCCAGCTTCGAGGTAAAAGTTCGCCGCCTCTAGCACGAGACCGTAGTCGTTGGCATATTGGCTGAGCAGGCTTTGGAGCTGAGCTTCGGCACTTGCCAAGTCTCCCGCTTCGGCTTGGGCATAGATAGCATCCAGGCTTTCATTCAGGTGCGACTTCAGATTGAGTTGCTCCAACAGTTGCCGCAGTTGGGGTTCTGGCAGCACACCCACAAAGCCCGGTTTGACCTGTCCATCCATCACAACACGAACATCCGGCACCCCGGACACTTGGTAGGTATTCGCCAAATCTGGATTCGCATCAATATCCACTTTTGCCAGTACAAAATCATACTCCTGTACCAGCGTCTCTAGGATCGGCTTCAGCATCTGGCAGGGACCACACCAAGTGGCATAGAAGTCTACCAGCACAGGCTGGGTATAGGACTGTTCTAGCACGGCTTGAGCAAAGGTGTCTTGATTAACGAGGATCGAGGTTCCCATAGATCGAGGTTCCCATAGAAGGTACTGGGGAGAGGATGGACTGGGGGGAGAGCATTATTGTTCCAGAGTCATTTTTCCATTGTCGCTTGTGTCTGAGCATCCGGAGCGGTAAAGTTCTTTGAATATGCTCTGCGGTTCTTTTCTTTTGTCCTAGGGAAAGCCCATGACTTCTGATTCTTTGCCTTCCATGTCCTCCGATCGCCTATCCCCCGATCGCCTGCCACCCCATCGTCCTTCCGAGGCAATGGTAGCAGAGATCTCTAAGGCGGTTCCCCGTCCTGTGACCATGCTAGAGACAGTCCCATCCTCGGATGATGAGAGTGTCAAAAGTCTGAGCATCAATCACCTTTCTGGCGGGAATAGTGAGCAAGCTGAAGCAAAGACGGATCCTCAGGGTGGAACAAATCCGCAGCCAACACGTGATCCGCAGCCAACACGTGATCCGCAGATAGCACCGAATCCTCAGGCAACAGATGCCTCTCTGACCGCTTCTACCGAGATCCCGGCTGATAGCCCGCCCGCCCCCGAGGATTCCCTGCTGGAGAGCAACAGCCCGATCGCTGACACAGACCCGTCCCTGCCCTGCGATCTCCCCAATTCAGACATATCCGCAGAGCTTAGCAATCTACCAATAACCACCACGGATCCGGAGACTGATGGGGAACCGACCCTGGCAGAACAACCCAATGCCCAAGTGCGGCTGAAAGCTGAAGCGGGTAGACTATGGCTGATCTTACCCTCCGAAAAGCAGCCTGAAACAACCCTCGGCTATAGCTGGCTGGAATTGGTGCAACAACTGAAACAGCGCCTCCAGGGAGATAATCGAACTTGGGCGGCTGGCACAACAGTCCGTCTCATGGTGCGCGATCGCTTGCTAGATACAGCTCAATTACAGGAATTGGGTGAGGTGCTGGGGCAGGCAAATCTCCGGCTGAAACGGGTTTATACTGGACGCAGGCAAACGGCGGTGGCAGCAGCAACGGCGGGCTATTCGGTCGAACAAATGCAGGTGATCCATCGATCGCTCACGCCTGAAACCACTGCTCCGATCCAAACAGCCTTAGCAGAACCGTTATATCTAGAGATGACCCTGCGATCGGGGGCAGAAATTCGGCACAATGGCACGGTGGTGGTGATGGGAGATATGAATCCTGGCAGTTCGATCGTGGCGGAGGGCGATATTTTAGTCTGGGGGCGGATGCGGGGAATCGTTCATGCGGGCTGTCAGGGCAATGCAAGCGCCACCATCATGGCACTGCAAATGGAACCCGCCCAGATCCGTATTGCAGACTTTGTGGCTCGGGGACCTTCCCATCCACCCAGTCAGTTCTTTCCCGAAGTGGCCTATGTCACCCCCCAAGGCAAGATCAGCATTGCCCGTGCCAGTGACTTTGCCCGTCCTGCCATAAAGCCCTGATTTGGGTGGGACGGAATAGTATATAGTCAATAAGCATTTAACGGATTTCAGCTCATGGGGCGCGTAATAGTTGTTACTTCGGGAAAAGGTGGAGTTGGCAAAACCACCACAACAGCGAATCTCGGGATGGCACTTGCCCAACGTCAGCGGAAGGTGGCGGTGGTCGATGCAGATTTTGGGCTACGGAACCTGGATTTGCTGCTTGGGCTAGAAAATCGAGTGGTCTATACGGCAGTGGATGTGCTGGCGGGTCAATGTCGGCTAGAGCAAGCCTTGGTGAAGGATAAACGGCGAGGAAATCTGGTGCTCTTGCCTGCGGCGCAGAATCGGACGAAGGATGCCATTAATCCTGCCCAGATGCGACAGGTGGTGATGGCATTGGCAAAGGTTTATGACTATGTAATCGTGGACTCCCCAGCGGGGATTGAAATGGGCTTTCAAAATGCGATCGCAGCAGCCCAGGAAGCCGTGATTGTCACCACTCCAGAAATTGCAGCGGTGCGGGATGCCGATCGGGTGATTGGGCTGCTGGAGGCCAATAACATCCGCAAGATCAATCTGATCGTGAATCGCATTCGCCCCAAGATGGTGGAAGTGAATGACATGATGTCGGTGGAGGATGTGCAGGAGATTTTAGCAGTGCCCTTGATTGGGGTGGTGCCGGATGATGAGAAGGTGATCGTCTCTACGAATAAAGGTGAACCTTTGGTGCTCTCCGGCAATCCGACATTAGCAGGAACTGCCTTTGAAAATATTGCCCGCCGGATTGAAGGGGAAAAAGTGCCCTTCTTGGATTTGAATGTGAAGGAAGGATTTTTAGACAAGATCAAAAGCTTTTTCACAAAACCGATGGGTTAATCACTTGCAGCACCCCATCTCAAGGCTTCACTCGCAACTGACGATCGTTTCTCGATAAAGATGATTTCCCTGTCCCTTGATTTGTTTTGATTGCTCTGTGCTTTGATTGCTCTGTTTTCCCCCGCTAAACTCCTATGATCCAAGAACTGCTAGAACGGGTCTTTCCCCGGATGAACGATCGCAATAGCCGCCAAGAGGTAAAAAATCGGCTACGGTTGGTCTTGGCCCACGATCGCTCCGACCTCAACCCTGAACTGCTGGAAGCGATTCGCAAAGATATTTTAGAAGTCTTATCTCGCTATGTGGATTTAGATGCGGATACGATGGAGATGACGCTGGAAAATAACAATCGCATGACAGCTTTAGTGGCTAATTTACCGATTCGTCGAGTTAAGCCAGAATTCTACACTGTAAAAGAAGTAGAAACAGAAACAGAAACACTACCGGAAATTCAACTCGATGAAGCGACGATCGGGGATCCAAAACTGGGGGAAGGTCTGG
>JAYKGX010000112.1:0-10043 GCA_035285565.1 Synechococcales cyanobacterium | reverse complement strand
GTTTTCTGATTTGTCGCCTGCCTCAGTTCCAAGACTTCTTGCAGCAATTCCACCGCTTTCATATCTTGCTGCTGGTTGTGTGCCAGAGCCGCCAATGCTCGCGCTTCCCACCGTCGATCGCCACTCTGTCTGGCTAATTTCAGCGCCTGTTCCAATTTTGGCACGATCGTCTCCTTCTGATCCATCCAAGACTCGATCGTAGCAAGCTGGAGCAGAGCTTCCGTCTTTGCCGTTGCCGTTGCCTGGGGAGCTGCCAAAATTTGTTGATAAAGGGCGATCGCTGGCTGAAATTCTGCTTGATGATAATGCTGTTTTGCCTGAGCAAGGACAGACTGGAACGCAACCGAAGTAGCTGCTGGCTTGCGATCAACCTCTGCCAAACTAACCCTCGGCAGCCCCAGCGTCCCCGATCCGGTACTCAACAAGGTCAAGAGCAGTGCGATCGCAGTTTGTCTCGTTCCCATCTCACCCCACCCGTCACCTAAGCTTCCTTGAACAAATATCTGCTAATTTAACCTATTGCCTGGGCGATCGGACTTATGGAGGAATGGAGGGGCGATCGTCATTCACACTCCTGTAAATGACCCCAACAATCACCAAAACATGGACTCCATCAAGCGCCCACCACCCACCCGTAGAACGATCCAAGCATGGATGGCTGTAAAAACCAAAACGATCGGCACGGTAAGGAAATGAATCACCCGCAGGGTTTGCCAGTCATCGCCCAACCATTCCACAATCCAAGGAAACTGGGCTGGCTTATACATACCCACGCCGCTGAGAATGGCTGCTAGCAAAACGGGTAAAATCAACGTGTAGAGAATGCGATGCCATGCATAGGCTTTCCGCTTGGGGTTGGTGCCGACTTGGAGGGCTTTGAGATCGCGATCGCTCACATAGCGAATCTTCCAGCGCCGACTGAGCACAATATAAATGCCATACCACAGCAAATTCAAGGCAAACAAGGTCATCCCCGCAAAGTGCCAATCTCGTCCGCCAGCCAGCCAGCCCCCCAGCAAAAAAATAATTGGAACATCCCAACCACCGCGCCCCCCAAAGACCGGATTGGCATTATAAATTTGCAATCCACTGGTCAGCATGATGAAGACACTGATCAAATTCAGCCAATGGAATGTTTTCGCAAAAATCGATTGTTTGGGAATGGCAGCCATGGCAAAACAGGAGGACATAAGGGATGACCCCATTATCAGCCATCCACCCTCCTGCAACAAGGCTTTTTTGCATATAAGGGAGGCTGAAGGAGTGGAATCCTAGGGTCAACCACCCCCCATGCCTCTAACAGCCTAATCCCAACCCTTACCTACTTCTTGCCAGAATTGCCGGCTGGACTAGTAGTCGCCAAAATGCGATCGACTAATTTATCCGGAACCTCCTGTAGATGATCAAATTGCCAATCAAACGATCCCACACCCATGGTGAGCGATCGCAGTTCCACAATCAAATCATGCATTTCTGCCTGGGGAATTTGCGCCTGCACCTCATCCCAATTGACCCAGTCCAGTTTACTGTCATAGCCCATAATCTGACCCCGCCGACCACTCACCAACCGCAACACCTTAGAGGTGAACTCAATTGGAATAGACAGGGTGACCGTCAGAATCGGTTCCAGCAAAATGGGATCGCATTTATTCATCCCTTCCTGCATGGCAATACGGGCGGCTTGGCGGAAAGCTTGTTCCGAACTGTCCACGTTATGGTAGGTGCCATCGGTGAGGGTGACGGCCACATCCACCACGGGGAAGCCTAACGGTCCATGATCCAGGTATTCCCGCACCCCTAGCTCCACACCCGGAATATATTGCCGAGGGACTACGCCACCAACAATCGTTTCTGAAAATTGGAACCCTTCTCCACGCGATCGCGGTTGGATATCGAGGTGAACATCGCCAAATTGACCATGCCCGCCCGTTTGATGCTTGTAGCGCCCGTGGGAATGGGCTGCTTTGCGAATCGTCTCGCGGTAGGGCACCTGGGGTTGATGGGTTCCCATCGGTAGATTGTATTTGCGGCGCAGACGATCGAGGGCAACCTGTAGGTGAATATCACCCTGACCCCACAAAATAATTTCATGGGTATCACCATGTTGTTCCCACCGTAAACCAGGGTCTTCTTCCAACAGTTTTGCCAATGCTCCGGTCAGCTTAACCTCATCATTGCGTTTTTCCGGCGCGATCGCTAAAGCAAACACAGGGGCAACTGCATCAACCCGTGGAAGTTCTAATTCCTGTCCGCTGGCAGAAAGCGTCTCTCCCGTCTTCACCCCTTCTAATCTAGCCAGGGTAATAATATCGCCTGCGATCGCCTGATTCACACTTTGCTGCTGCATTCCCATGAGGCGATACATCCCGCCAACCCGCACCCCATTCAGGCTCATCCCATCCGTCACTTCTCCCCGCCAAACCCGCACAAGCGATAGTTTGCCACCCTGGGGCGTGTAATAGGTTTTCAGCACTTGCGCCAGGGGTTCCTCACCCACCGGAATGCCACGATTTTTGGTCGTGAGTTCGGGTTCCGGAGTTTCCTTCAGCAGGGCATCCAACAAGGGTCTGACCCCAAAGTCGCGATCGGCTACCCCAAATAGAACTGGCACAATTTGATCCGAACCCAACTCCAACTTGAGATCGTCTACAATCTCATCCGTCGGCGGTTCAATGTCTTCCAGCAGTTCTTCCAACAAGTGATCATCAAAATTGGCTAAGGTCTCCAACATTTCCATGCGGGCCGACTGTTCTTGAGCTTTCAACTCCACTGGGAACGGCACTGGATCGGCCGGCGCACCGGGATGGTAGTGGTAGGCTTGCTCGGTAATTAAATCAATAAAGCCCACTAAATGCTCACCCCGTCCGATCGGATATTGCTGAGGCACCAAGGGACGGCTGGAAACACGCCGCAGCGCTACCAAAACCTGCATGAAATCGAGATCTGCCCGATCCATCTTGTTGAGGAAAATCAGGTGGGGAATTTCCCAATCGTCTAAAAACTTAAACAGAGGCGATAAATTCAATACCCGATCGACGACGGGTTCGCACACAACCACCACCGCATCCACGCCAATTAAAGCATTCAGTGCTTCCTGACTAAATTCAATGGAACCCGGACAATCTAAAAACGTAAAATGAACGCCACCTACAACTGTGTGGGCGGCGTTGATCTCAATCGTCATTTGGCGATCGCGGGCTTCGGGGGAACTGTCCCCCACGGTGTTTTTATCCTGAATACTCCCTTTCCGAGAAATCGCTTCCGTCACCGCCAGAATACTTTCTAATAACGTCGTTTTACCACTCAGATAGGGGCCCACGATCGCCACACTTCTGATGCCCGACAATTGGTTTGTCATTTTGAAATCCCTCCTAAATTACATGATGTGATAATGAAATGAAGTGAACGAGAGGAATCCGCTCAATTCCTAACAAACATGTAGAACTGCAGCTAGGGTTTGGAGCTAGCACTGGAGCTAGGGCTGCAGCTAGGACTGTAGCGTTGCCTATGGCTTCGATTATCTCGAATCTTAGAAATGAACAACTGTCTTCGCAGTATGTTTTAACGTTTAGTTAACTTTAGACATATTCCATCTTCAGAAATCTTTGACCCTCTTTGACCCTATGATCACCCCTCGCAATCACCCATTAAAATTTGTCCTGTACTCGGAATGGGTCTTGCTAGCGATCGCCTTCTTGGCAGAAATTCCACCCTTCCCTCGGGAAGCACCGCGCAGTCCGGGTTTAAATTTGCTGATCATTGTCATTTTTGCCGCCATGGGGCTACGGCTCCCCACCAACCCTGCCAAACATCGCTGGATCTACCTGGGGCTAATGGGGGGTCTGTTGGGAATTGGAGCCTTGGGTCTGGGCTTGCGCGTGTTTCATTTCCTAGCGATCGCCCTCATTACCCGGTGTTGCTTATTATTTCCTAACAAAATTTATCGTTGGATCACCGGAGGCACCGTTCTGTTCGTCTCCTTCGTGCAGCTCTATCGCACCATGGCGTTTCAGCTCCCCCTGATTGCCAATCGTCAGATGGAACGGCTAGAACGGCTGGGTCGTGTCGGTCGTGTCGGGCGGGGTCGGATTGATGAATTTGCCCTCGATCGCGCTTGGCTCACCTCCGTCGTCCTGTTGATTTTGTTTGCACTCCTGGCGATTTTTATTCAAGCCTCGATTGAAGCAATTCTGGCGGAACGGCTCAGTCGTCAACAACTAGCGATCGCCAATGAACAACTGCGCAGCTATGCCCTACGGGTGGAAGATCTGGCAACCCTCCAAGAACGGAATCGCATTGCCCGCGAAATTCACGATTCCCTGGGTCATTCCCTCACCGCCTTTAACCTCCATTTAGATGCAGCCCTCCGCCTGTTTCAGTCTGACCCCAAGGAAGCCCAAGATCTCATGCGGGAAGCCAAACAACTGGGGTCCCAAGCCCTGCAAGATGTGCGACAGTCCGTGACAACTCTACGATCGGATCCATTGCAAAATCAATCCCTAGCCGACTCAATTCAACGCTTGGTGGAAGACTTTCAGCGATCGACTCAAGTGCAGCCCAGGGTAACGATCGCCCTCAGCCCTGAACCCAGCCTGCCAGTGAAAACAGCGCTCTACCGCATTGTTCAAGAATCCCTCACCAACATTGCCAAATATGCCCAAGCCAGCCAAGTCGAAATCAGTCTTCAGGCCCCTTCCCCCACCCAGATTCAGCTCAGGATTCAGGATAATGGGATAGGTTTCCTGCCAGAACAAACTCGCAGCGGCTTTGGTCTCCAGGGAATGCGAGAACGAGCGATCGCCCTCGGCGGGCAGTGGCAAGTGCGATCGCAACCAGGCCAAGGCTGCGTGATCGAAGTTCAGGTACCCCATTGAAGCCAAGGACATTCCCCCCCTCTCCACCTCTCCCCCTCTCCCCCTCCCAAAAAAATGTTCCACCCAACGAAAATTGCCCATGATTAACCTCCTCCTCGTAGATGACCAAACGCTGATTCGTCGCGGCTTAAAAGCCCTCCTCAAACCAGAAGCCGACCTGAAAATTCTGGGGGAAGCCGAGCATGGAGAAGCGGCGATCGCCTTTTTGACTCAAGCGGATCCGCTGCCGGATGTGGTGCTGCTGGATGTGCGAATGCCCGTGATGGATGGAGTGGCAACCACCCGTGAAATTTGCCAACGGTTCCCCCAGGTCAAAGTCCTGATCTTGACGACCTTTGACGATCGTGAATATGTCACCCAAGCCCTCCAGTACGGGGCCTCTGGCTATTTGCTCAAAGACACGCCCGTGGAAGAACTGATTCAAGCCATCCAACTCGTTCACAAAGGCTATACCCAACTAGCTCCGGGTCTGGCACAAAAACTCTTGGAACCCCAGTCTGCCGCTGAGGCACCCCCCCCTACTGTCCCCCAGCTTGCTCCCAAGGTGACTCAGGCACCCTCCAGCCTAGCGGATAGCCTAGCCCCCGATCGATCGCCCAGTCCCTTTGATGACTTAACTCCCCGAGAAAAGGAAATTCTGCATTACATCGCCAGCGGAGCCAGCAATCGAGAAATTGCCCAGCAACTTTATATTTCTGAGAAAACGGTGAGAAACCATGTTACCAACCTCCTAGGGCGACTGGGACTGCGCGATCGCACCCAAGCCGCCATTTATGTCCACTCGTTTTCAAAGAATGAGTAAAGTTTCCGGTTGGGGGATAGTCGCCCCTTCCGTAGAATTGCTAGTATTCTGAACAACTTATACAAACAGCTAATATGTCGTACTGAGAGATTCAGCTATTCGTTTTGACAGGCATTCTAATGGAGAGAGTTGCCTCCATCCAGCGAGATTAATCTCTTAACCTGGTACGATGAACTGCTGGTAAGATTACTGCTAGATTTTCGACTGTCCCTAACAAGCGAAAGAGAGGGTATTTCCTTTGTCACGTCGATACTTTTTTACTTCCGAGTCCGTTACTGAAGGTCACCCCGATAAAATTTGTGACCAGATCTCTGACACGATTTTGGATGCAGTGCTGAGCCAAGACCCCAAAAGTCGGGTTGCGGCAGAAGTTGTGGTCAACACAGGTCTCGTTCTCATCACTGGCGAAATCACCACCAACGCCCAAGTCAACTTTATTGATTTGGCGCGCCAAAAGATCGCTGAAATTGGCTATACCCTGTCTGACAACGGCTTTGCTTCTAATAGCTGTGCCGTGTTAGTCGCACTTGATGAACAGTCTCCAGACATTGCCCAAGGAGTCGATACAGCCCAGGAAACCCGCACCCAACTCAGTTCAGAAGAGCTAGATGCGATCGGCGCAGGCGACCAAGGGATCATGTTTGGCTTTGCCTGCAACGAAACGCCGGAGTTGATGCCCCTCCCAATCAGCTTGGCCCACCGGATTGCGCGCAAATTGGCTGCTGTCCGCAAAACAGGTCAAGTCAAGTACCTGCGTCCCGATGGCAAAACCCAAGTCACCGTCCTCTATGAAGACAACAAGCCCGTTGGCATTGATACGGTGTTGATTTCTACGCAACATGATGCGGATGTCAGCCAGGAGCAGATTAAGGAAGATCTGTGGAAGTTTGTCGTGGAGCCTTGCTTTGCCGACATTGACATCAAGCCGGATGCCGATACCAAATATCTGGTCAACCCCACGGGCAAGTTTGTGATTGGCGGGCCCCAAGGCGATGCAGGTCTGACCGGACGGAAGATTATCGTGGATACCTACGGTGGTTACTCTCGTCACGGGGGTGGAGCCTTCTCGGGTAAGGATCCCACCAAGGTCGATCGCAGTGCCGCCTATGCAGCTCGCTATGTGGCGAAGAATATCGTTGCTGCTGGGTTGGCGGATAAGTGTGAAGTGCAGCTCAGCTATGCGATCGGTGTGGCACGTCCCGTCAGTCTGTTGGTGGAAACCTTTGGTACGGGCAAGATTGATGAAGAGAAGCTCACCGAACTCGTCCGTCAGCATTTTGAACTGCGTCCGGCGGGTATTATCCAAACCTTCAACCTGCGGGGTCTGCCAGGGGAACGGGAGGGTCGCTTCTTCCAGGATGTGGCTTCCTACGGTCACTTTGGGCGGCCTGATTTAGAACTGCCCTGGGAAGAAACCGACAAGGCAGATACTCTGAAGGCGGCAGCAGCGGCTCTACTGGCTGCAGTGTAGTAGCAAGCATCTAGCTGCGATTTGACTGAGTCAGTTTTCTTAGAAACGGCGGTAGTGGTGCAAGACCCTACCGCTTTTTTAATGATGAGTCAGAAGTTAGTTAAATTTGTTTTAATAAAACGTGAATTCGATCGTTTTCTCGTCTCCTGACCTGGTGGAGAGAAGGAGATAACGATCGCGTCGGTCTTGCTCAAAAGCTTGCTAGGAAAAGAGCCATGCGATCGCCTGTTGCACAATTCACCCTGACGGTTTTCTCGGGTCTTGCCTTAAGTCTTCTCAGCGAGTTGCCCTGGCAGCCCTTCCCCCCCTCCCAACCGATCGCTCAGGCAATCGTTCCGCCCGCCCGCTCCGTCCTCACGTTGGGCAGCCAAGGGACTGAAGTCCGAGAATTGCAAGCCCTCTTAACCCTCCTGGGCTTTTATGAAGGGGCGATCGATGGTCTGTATTCAGAGGCAACCATGATTGGGGTCACCCAATTTCAAGCAGCGGCGGGGCTGAGCCAAGATGGGGTGGTGGGCAATGCCACTTGGGCAAAACTCCTGCCAGCCATACCCGATCGAGCCGGTGCCAATCCTGGAGGAACTCCATCCCCCAGTAAACCGACTGCTCCCCCCAAGCAGACTCCGCCTAAGCAATCCAGCGATCGCCCAGAGAACCTGCCCATCCTCCGCAAAGAAGCCAAAGGCGAAGCAGTCATGCTGCTGCAACGTCGGTTAAAGGCGATCGGGCTATTATCCGGCACCGTGGATGGCATTTTTGGCGAGGAAACGGAAAAAGCGGTGATTGCAGCCCAAGAGCGATTTCAATTAGAGCCAGATGGCATTGTTGGGGAAGCGACTTGGCGCGTGTTATTGAGGTAGCACAAAATGCGATCGTTAACTAAAGGTTAATGAACATGTTGTGATTTTCGCAGAATATAACAAGCCATTAACTTTGATAAATTGCTGGGACCCTCTCCAAAGTTTGTGCTAACTTGAATATAGACACAGGGAAGGAACAAAAACCTTCTGACCGGCTACTAGATTAAGGTTCTGTGTCTCCCACCTTCAGTCTAGGCGCAAATTTCAGTTGATTAGAATGCGTTTACAAAATGCTCAGCAAGGGTGTTGCTTTATAAGTCTCGTGATCAAGTCATTGGCTCCTGATTTTTCAAATTGAGACAGCGCTCCTACCCTCTGAATAGCTTCTACCGCTAAGGTTGACTTCGCAAGACAGTGAATTGAAAATTTGTGGGTTGGATGTTCACCTAACGTCACATTTTTGGATTTCTATTGATTGAACCAAACGTACAATATATTCAGTCTGTTTAGAAGGGTTTAGGCAACAAGGTCTGAACCCTTTTGAACGTATTTTTGGATCTATCTCATTTGCCATTGCTACAGGCGATCGCGATAGAAATCCAAAACTAAGGTCGCAGATGGCTTTGTTGTATGAAAATCTCCCGACTGGAGGCAGCCAGGAGATCTGAGGTAGCTAATGTACATGGAGTGAGCGATCAACCTGGAGTTATTGGATGAACCCTTGGATCGCGGAACTAATACCAAATCAACTCATCATTGCAACACATCCCGATTCCCCTAAATCCCCCTTAATAAGGGGGACTTCAAACTAAACAGCAAACGGGAATGAGACAACCGACGATTGCTGAACCCTTGAATTTGGCTCGGTTCCCCCTTATTAAGGGGGCTAGGGGGATTCCCGTTCCGGGAGGCTGCGCCAACGGCTCGCCAGGATATCCGCGCCTCACACCTGAATTGAGGAAAAGAGTGATCGGATCTGTATCGTTAATTCATGGATTTAGTATAAGGCAAAGTCAACAGAAAGACATCTGCACAGCAATCATGGAACTAACTGAGACCCACCCGAGCTGAGCCGTCTGCCATTTCAGCACTGGGGCGTGATTTACCTTGATTGTGAATCCAGGTATTAACCGATTCTCCGGTCAATCCTACATTTTCTGCGGCGCGGCTCAGCATTGCCTGTTGACGGCGCTGTACCATATTTTGATGGCGAACCATGAGTGCCCGAGCTTGAGTTTCGATAGACATAATGCAAGATCTCCTAATTTTGTACTCACGAATCTATAGTTGGATCAGGGCAATGCCTGTGTGAGTGCAATGCTCGTATTAACGTGAGTAAAATTGAGAACGATATCATTTGGACGATCGCAATTCTACTTTCAGTCATTACCTCTTTTAGTCATTGCATCTTTCAGTCATTGTATTTGGGGGCATCGTGCTTGAAAGGGAAAGGGTAAGGTGACCAGGAATTCAGGCAGAATTTGGTAGAGTCTGTCAAACCATTACCCATCTGAGTTCTCCTTTCTGAGAAAATCATAACTCATAAATTCTGTAGCAAAAACTACAGAAGGTGATCTTTTTTCAAAAATTAATATCATTCAAAGAAGAAAACTTAGGGATGCTGAGAATGGTAGGGTTAGGGGATCATTATGGATTCCATAAGCCTGAGAAGAAAGCAATGGGTAAGGTTAAGGAAAAAGAGATTATCGCTGGAAGTCACACTTGGTTTTATCGAGAAGCGCAACCCACAGGAGAGGCGCGATCGGTGCCAATTCTGCTGCTGCATGGGTTAGTCTCGCAAAGCTACAGTTGGCGCGAAGTGCTACCGACCTTAGCAGAACAAGGGTTTCGAGCGATCGCTCCAGATTGGCTGGGCTGTGGCTATTCCGAGAAGCCCGATCGTCTAGACTTTGCCTATAGCCCCTCCGTCCTGATGCAGGGATTTGGGCTGTTTCTGGCGGCTTTGGAGATCGAAACCTGTGCGATCGTTACCCAGGGTTTTTTGGGGCATTTGGGAATTCAGTATGCCTTGGATCATCCCGAGCAGGTGGAGCGCCTCGCCATTTTCAATGCCCCCATTTTCCGCAATGCCAAAC
>JAYKGX010000111.1:0-3107 GCA_035285565.1 Synechococcales cyanobacterium | reverse complement strand
TTGGTGGGCGATCGTTGCCTGGGCGATCGCATCTTCACAGCGGAATAACACCGTATCAATTTGCTGCAAGCGTTCCCGAAGTTCCCCCGCTTCTGCGGATTCTCCCGGTTGTCCGGTTCCGAAGTGCAGCGTGGATTTGCCAAAACTTCCTCCGGTTAGTGCCCCACTGGATTCCAGCAGTTCCCCATCCAGGGTGACCATGCGAAACTTGCCTAATTGCTTGCGGGCTGCATCCATGGTTGTAAAGACCACCGTGCCACCAAACACATAGGCAAAGACATCCCAATAGGTATCTTCGCAATCAATCAGATCAATGGCATAGCCAATACAGCCTTGCAGTCCGCGTAGGGTGTCTGCATCGGGAATTTGGGGGGCGCGGATCTTGTTCAGGGGTAAAAAGGTGGCTCGTCCGGCTTTGCGTTGTTTGAGAATTTCGATCGCAGCAGCGGCGATCGCATCATCATCCACCACCAAATGTCCCAATCTTGCCCCCGCCGCCACTTCCAGCGCAGTTTGATAGTTGGGTTCCACCCGTCCCAGTTGGGCGACCAATCCATGAACCCCCGACATATTCAGTCCTAAAATCATCTGGGTGGCAAAGGTGCCCTGGGCTTCTTGGATGGCTTGCTTTTGTGCTTCTAATTTATCGAGCTTCCGTTGTTTTTCCCGTTGTTCATTTTGTAGGCGAACTTGAGTATCTTTTTGAATTTGTAACTCTTGATCCAAAGCAGCGATCGCTTGGGCGAGGGTTTGCACCTGTTGGGTGGCTTCTGTGAGGGCAGCGGTTTTGCTTGCCTGTTCTGCTTGCCGGGTTTCTAGCTGCTGTTGGGTTAGGGTGCGGCTGCGGGTTTGTTCTTCAATCTGCTTAGTCAGTTGATCTACCCGTTCTTGAAGCTGAACTTGCTCGCGGCGTTGGGGTTCCAAGGTGGTCAGAATGGTGTCGATCTGTCGTCGGAGGTTGGTTTGTTCCTGTACCCAAGCTTCTGCACTGGCGGCTGATTGACTGGCAGATTCCCTTGCTTGTTCCAACCTTTGTTGGGCCAGATCCCGAGCTGAGATCAGGGTGTTTAATTCCTGGGTTTCCAGCTTCGTTTGTTCTTCCGCAATCTGGGTTAGCAACGCCGTTTGTTCAGTCATTTCCTGCTGAGTTCGGGCGATCGCGGTTTGCAATTCTTTGCGTGTGGTTTCTACATCGGTTTCCTGGCGTTGGAGTTGACGTAATTCGGCTTCGCGGGTTGCCAGTTGGGACTGCAGGGCAATTTGTTCCGCTTCGCCCAAGGCGCGCACTTTTTGATTGAGTTCATCCAGTGCTGCCCCGGTGGTTTTAATTTGGGTTTCTGTGTCACTCAATTGCTGGGTGAGGCGCAGAATTTCTGCTTCCCCAGCCGTCAATTGTCCTTGCAGTTGTTCTACCTGTTTCTGAGTCTGTTGGTAGCGCAGACAAATTTCCCATTGCTCCTTCGTCTGTAGCTCCGCCCGCAGTTTTTTATACTTTTCCGCTTTAGTTCGGTCTTGCGAAAGGCGATCGCGCTGGGCCATCAATTCTTTTTCGACAATGCGATACTTATCTTCTCGATCCTTGACGGCATCCAGTTTTTCCTTGGCCTGTCCAATTTTGCGATCGAAGGAAGCCACCCCGGCTAATTCATCAATAATTTCCCGTCGTTCCCGAGGATTCATGGAAATAATCCGCGTCACATCCCCCTGGAGCACCACGTTGTAGCCTTCAGGATAGACTCGCAGGCGATTGAGCTGATCATGTAGTTCCGTCAGGGTGCAGGGTTCGCCATTGATGTAGTAATTGGAGGTATAGGTGCCCTGCTGGGTGACGCGTAATTTGCGGGTGACGCTCCACTCGCCATCTTGGGTGACGATCGAGGATTCGACCGTGGATTTAGGGATCGCTTCCGGTGAGTCTGCTCCGGCTTCTAACTCGTTGACTTGCTGGAGTGCGGCTTCTGCCACATCACCGCGCAACAGTTCCAACTCATCGGACAGATCAAAGGTAACCGTCACACTGGCTTCAACGGTACGCCCTCGCCCCGCCTGGGTTTGATTCACCAGATCCGGCAGACGCTCTGCCCGCATTCCTTTGGATCCTGCCAGCCCTAGGCAAAACAGAATTGCATCCAGCAGGTTGGATTTTCCTGACCCATTCGGCCCTGAAATGACCGTAAAGCCTTGGAGAATCGGTACCTGCGTCGTCCCCCCAAAGGATTTGAAATTAGTCAGTTCCAAGCGTTTGACAAACACAGGCGATCGCGGTTGGGGTGAAAGGACAGGAAGATGAACCGAGGTGCAACCAGAAGCTTTGGAGGCTAAAAAAATGAACTGCGGTCTAGTTTAATCGGTCTCTGCCAAGATGATGAAAAAACTTTGTGCTATAATCCCGCGTTTAATATTTTACCAGCTAAAATAATTCATTTGTCCTAGCCACTGATTCGAGTTTACCCTGAATTCCAAATTTGTCAACCAGAAGCATTTGTCAACCAGAAGCCTTTGTCAACCAGAAGCCATTGCCCGGTTCAATTCTGCTTCCTGATCCATCTCGTAGGACTCTAGGCGACCATCTTCCATGTGAATCAGGCGATCGGCGACATCTAGGATGCGATTGTCGTGGGTGACGAGCACTACGGCCGACCCTCGTTCCTTTGCCAGTCGGCGCATAATTTCCACCACGTCCCGTCCCGATTTTTTATCCAACGCCGCTGTGGGTTCATCTGCCAGTACCAGTTTGGGATTGGAGACTAAGGCACGGGCGATCGCCACCCGCTGTTTCTGCCCCCCGGAGAGTTCATCTGGATAGTAAGTTAGATGTGTGCCTAATCCCACCGCTTCTAGCATGGCATCTGCCATTTCCTGCACTTCTTTGGCATTGAGATGTTTATGCAACTCTACCGACATCATCACGTTTTGTCGGGCAGTGAGAGAATTTAATAGGTTATGGGCTTGGAAGATATAGCCAATATTGCGTCGCAGTTCCACCATCCCGCCTTCCTTTCCATGCCGCAGTTCCTGCCCCAGCACCCTCATACTGCCTTCCTGGGTCGATCGCAAGGCTCCAATTAAGGTCAGCAGGGTGGTTTTGCCCGAACCCGAAGGCCCCG
>JAYKGX010000110.1:0-5745 GCA_035285565.1 Synechococcales cyanobacterium | reverse complement strand
TGCTTTAATCCTGCGTTATACTCAGACCAGTTGCGGATGGTGCGTTTCATTGCTGTGAAAGTTTTTAGGTGGTACTTCAAACTTATCACGTTGCACCGCCGCAACCCCGATTCATGCAACAACGCCTTAGGCTATTATAGATGTGGCTTCTATTAAGACCAACGGTATGAGTTTAGTACCCAACAGGCAGGCACCTATTATCCGAACAGAACGGGGGCTGACAATCTCAGGCACACGGATCACGATTTATGATGTGATGGACTACCTGAAAGCGCAGTATCCACCTAAGCTGATTCGTGAAAAACTTGGTCTTAACGATGGGCAGATTAACTCAGCTCTAGCGTACATTGAGGCTCATCGTACCGAGGTTGAAGCTGAGTACCAAGAGGGGCTGAAAACAGCAGCAGAAATTCGGCAATACTGGGAAGAGCGAAATCGCGAACGATTTGCCCAAATTGCATCAATGCCCCCTAAGCCGGGTCAGGAAGCCCTTCGTGCAAAGCTTCAAGACTGGAAGGCACGCATCGAAGCCCAAGCATGAACTTTTTGATTGATTGCAACCTAACAGGTGATGCAGTTCTATTTTTGGGAACCCTCTCAGCAGAAGGATGGCTTGACCTATTGCCCATACGTTTCTTGACGTTTCAGGATGTCGGATTGCCTATGGATAGTAGCGATCGCGTCGTCTGGCACTTTGCCCAAACCAACCAGATGATTTTAATTACAGCGAATCGCAATATAGAAGGGAGAGGATTCTCTGGAACAGACCATGCGTGAAGAAAATACACCAAATTCTTTGCCAATTCTGACGATTGCAAACCCCGATCGACTTGACGAAAGTAGCTATCGGCAAAGATGCGCTACTCGCTTGATTGAGATTTTATTCGATTTGCAAAACTACATGGGAGTTGGTCGAATTTTCATCCCCTAAAACTATTGCTAGAGAATAGTCAGCAAAGGGTTTCAGTTCCATTGGCAAAAAAACGCAGCATAACCAGTCGTTGTAGCGGCGGAATAAAAGTTATCGTCAGGAGTCATAGGTCACTAGCCGTCGCTGAACTTGGTCATTGAGAGTATCCTCAACTCCCAAACCTCCTTAGAGCCTCCTAAGGCGGGTTATAGGTAACCCATGGGTCAGAGGCTCCGATCGCTCTCAGGTTGATCAAATAGCGGATCCGTGTGAATTATAGGAGGATCAGTCTGTCTTTTCTGGATCGAACAGGACGATAAATTGTTGATCGGGTTCTAGCCGTCGGAGTACGCTAGCATAGCCGTCTGCGTCAGATTCTTTGGCGAAACGGGCGATCGTCTCTCGCTGCAAATTGGGCAACAAGCGCACGACAATCCATCGCGTAATGCGATCGCGATAGGTCATAATATGTACATCTCCAATGCGAGTTGGAACGAGCCAGTGCAGAACTTTCCACGGGACGCACTGGCAATTTTGCTGTAGACCCAATATAGCACAATAGCGTTGTGTATTAACTCAATGGCTTTATATATTTTGATGGTTTTCAGTCAGGATTTTTAGTTGACGTATGGGTCTAGTATCTTGGCAATTCGGTGGCGACTACGAGAAATAATGGCAAGGGAACGGATGACCAATAAGCGGCTGTCCGAACTCATGCACATGCATCCAAATGCGATTTCCCACCTTAAAAATCAAGACAATATGCCTCACATTGGCGGCGAAACTCTAAATGGGCTGTGCAAATATCTCCACTGCACTCCCAGTGATTTAATCGAATACACTCCCGATCGAGACGAAGAGATGACTCCTTAATGTCAGGGAAAGAATGTTAGGGAAAGCAGCAAGGCTCGATGAAGTGTCAGAAACCCCATTCGCCTTGCGGGGGAGTGGTTCATAATAATGGAATCCTACTGCGAGAAGCGCGATCGGCAGATGACAGTCACACTTGATCAACCAATTCCAAAAACCACGGATCAGATGGTTATGATCCAAGGCAATTGGGCTAGGTATAAGCTGATTCAGCAAGACTGTGAGCAAAGCCCTGGAATTCGTGTGTTTTATTTTGATGGAGCAATTGAGATTCTGATGCCGGGTAGACTCCACGAAATTTTTTCTGACCTGTTGCATGTGTTGTTATCTCTGTATTTGCTGCACTCAGGTCTGGATTTTTTAGGGATGGGAAGTGCCGATCAGGAAGCTGAGGGGATTGCTGCCGTACAGCCCGATCGCTCCTACTGCATTGAAGGGGTTAAACCGATCCCAGATCTAGCGATCGAAGTGGTCTTTAGCAGTGGGGAAATTGATAAATTAGCCCGCTATCAAGCGATCGGGGTGCCGGAAGTTTGGTTTTGGCAAGATGGGCTTTTATCGCTCTATCACCTCCGTTCCAATGGCTACGAGGCGATCGATCGGAGTGAATTACCAGGGTTGAAGGATTTGGATTTGGAAGTATTCCAGCGTTGTTTGTTGATGGGGGAAACGAGCACTGCCGCAGCGATGCAAGAATTTAATGCTTATTTGCAGAACAGTTAGATAGCAAGATATGATTTTCAAATCGCTCAGATGACTCAACTGCCCTTATGACTCCACCTCGCCTGCCAGCAATTCCCCCCCTCGAAAGCGGCGATCGTCTGACTCGTGCTGAATTTGAGCGTCGCTATCAGACCATGCCACATCTGAAAAAAGCTGAACTGATTGAAGGAGTGGTTTACTTGCCTGCTGCCCTAAGATTTAAAACCCACGCGGATCCTCACAGCAACCTGTTGGGTTGGCTCTGGTCTTACAAGATTGCCACTCCCGGTCTGGAATTGGGCATTGAACCCACAATAAGGTTGGATATTGGCAACGAACCTCAGCCAGATGCGGTATTATTTATCAGCGAAGCCTGTGGGGGGCAAACTCGGCTCAGTCCGGATGATTACATCGAAGGCGCACCAGAATTATTAGCAGAAATTGCCGCCAGCAGTGTTGCCATTGATTTGGGGGATAAAAAGCGGGTCTATCAGCGTAATGGGGTGCAGGAATATATTGTTTGGCGGGTGTACGATCGCGCCATTGATTGGTTCAGCTTGGAAGATGGAGTCTATACGTTGCTGCCCATGGATGAAGCAGGAATTATTCGGAGCCGCCTTTATCCCGGCTTATGGTTGGCAGTCAATGCCATGCTATCCGGCGAAATGCAGGCAGTACTGACCACTTTGCAAACCGGACTCCAATCTGCAGAACATCAAACCTTTGTGCAACAACTCGCTCCAGAATAACTGCTTGAACATCGAATCAGGCTGCTTGAGACTGCATAGGTGGGAAGGGCTAGGAGACAGGAAACTGAAATTTATGACTGAAGAGGTGTCGTGTATGGGGAGCAAGGCTTACTGCCGCAATTCATGGGTTGTCACGATCAGTTTTTTGCTGCTCACCAGTTTGATGGGAAGTAGCTGTAGCAACGCAACGAATTCTGATCAGTTGTCCCCCAAGTCCTCTGCAACTCCCCAGGTAGAAGGTTCTGCCCCTCCGACAGCTCACGCTGATCCAACTTCTGCCACTACATCATCCCCTCAGGCAACAGCTCGAAATAAGGTGATGGCAACGACAGATAAGACAACAACAGATAAGACAACAACAGATAAAACAACAGGGGCGATCGATCCTTTGCCTTACATACCCAATACCAAGCTGTTTCCCAAACTTTCACGGGGATGCGATCGGGTGGATTTAGCAACCTGGCAACATCCGACAAAGGCAGTCATGATCGAGCGGGGGGTAGAGATTAGGGCGGTGCAATTATGTGACGATCGCACGTATCCCGTCTTTTATGTCAATTTTAAATATGATCCGCAAGGTCAAACCCAGGACTATTTCCTTCCACTCTATGCTGCGATGAAATCTGCGAATGGCAACTATCCCTTCGCCTTTGTCTCGCTAAGTGATCAGACGATTATCTATGTCACGTTTGGAGCAGAAGGAGAGATTCAAAGGGAGTTTGAACGATTTTCTGAAACCAACTAAATCAAACCGAGATTCATTGTGTGAGGGATCCTACAACAGCTATTGGCGAGAATGCATAAGGGGGAGTGGGTGGGAGATAGCTCTGAGGTAGGTAACTGAGATGGGGCGCGGCTGCTCAAATCTTGGGAATTCCCCGATCTATTCGGGAATTCTAGGTGTATTACTGGTAGATAAGTCATTAGAACTAATGTGGGTGTGTCTTTCAATCTGATTTCAACTGCATCAAGCGTGTTTTGGAGTGAATTATGATGGTTCGTCAAATTGCGATCGCGGCATTATTGAGTTTGGGAACGATGGTGATGGGTGCGCTCCCCAGCATGGCCCGCCCTGGAACGATCGATGCACCTGATTTTGGAGTGAACCTACGGCTCCGCCCTTCCTCCCAAGCGCCTGTGATAGATGCTTTGCCCGATCGCACTCCGATCGAAATTCTGAGAATTGTGAATAATCCTGAACCTCAAGAAAGCGGCGTGGATTGGTATTATGTGCGCTCTACGGGACGATTGAAGACCGAAGGCTGGATACGGAGTGGCTATCTACGGTTTCAACCCAGCAATCAAATTTATGGCACCTTGGCAGGTGAACCAAATGATGTCATTAATATTCGATCGACTCCCAGCACCCAGGCACGCGTTCTGCATACTGGATTAGTGGGGGATTTAGTCCTAGTGGGGCAATCAAAATTTGTACCCTTGGGGAACGGTTATGGTCGCACAGGGTATCAGTGGCATTACATCACCTATCCCAATGGAGCTGCGGGTTGGGTGCGAGGCGATTTAATTTCCGTTTGGCCCCGAGGCTGCATCATCACCTGCCCGGAACATTAAGCAGTCTTCTCCTCGTTCAAACTTCCGAGTTTGCAGACCTCACAATCTACCTCCGTGCGATCGCCATGAAGCTTACAGCCGTGGTTAGATCAATCAACCACATCCCCCTCCCCCCCTCTCCCCCTCTCCCCTCCCCTCATGCAAACTCTGTTTCACCCAACTAAAAATGGCTGCAAGTTCCTGATTTTATTCCTCACCATAGGTTTGGTACAAGCTTGCAGCACCCTCTCACCTTCCGTTTCCCAGCCGTCTCCCAGCCCAGTTCCCACGGCGATCGGCACTCCAGCAGCCACTGCAACCGCCAATCCTGATCCAGCAACAGAGGTTTCTAGGAATCCAATCAAGGACGATCGCACGATGACTGCCAACCTGCCAACCTACTGCTCACAAGAGTCTTACAAGGAATTCTTTCAGGTATTTGTGCAGGGACGCGATCGTCAAGGCAATGAAACCAGGGCAACTTATACAGCCGATCGGATTGAAGTGCGAGATTACAACGCCCCCGATCAAGTGATTGGAACCCTACGCCGTCAGGATGATGAATTTAGCATTGATCTGATGGATTACACCTGGGTGCAGAAAGTGCCTTCAACCGTGGATAACTTACCTTATACCCGATTAAAACTGGACATCCAACGCCTTGCCGAAGACCAGTTCCGAGTTGAGTACATCCAAGCACAGTATAAATATACAGGTGATGTAACGGGTACAGAGTCCGAAGAACTGGTGCAAACCTACGGAAATCCTGGAGCTTATATTTTTCAACATCGTGATGGTTGCTGGCAGTTAACCCAAAAGTTACAGGTTGTTGAACCCAATCCATAACCCAATCTATGACCTAATTGATCACTATAGTCATCACTAAATTTAACGTTAGTGCGACGAAACTCGATTCCTGTCCAGCGTTCGATCCCCCTAAATCCCCCTTATTAAGGGGGACTT
>JAYKGX010000109.1:0-2825 GCA_035285565.1 Synechococcales cyanobacterium | reverse complement strand
AGGCTGGGAGAAGAGTCAGGACGGGCAGCGGACATAGGGAAACAAAAGAATGGGATGCAAAAGAACGGTAGAAAAAGCCTTATTCCCATGCATTGTACTGTACGGATCATCAACCCGCGATCGTTCCTATGTCGTTCATTCGCGATCATCCCAATATGGAGTAGAGACGTTCCGGCGGAACGTCTCTACGGTTGCGTGGCGCATGATTTAATATTCAATCAAAGAAACCAATGGCACCTGGGGCAATTTTTCGCGCCCGTTCAAAAATGTTAATTCCGCCAAGAAAGCAAATCCGGTTAACGTGCCACCCGCTTGGTCTACCAACTGGGCTGTGGCGGCGGCTGTGCCCCCTGTGGCAATGACATCATCGACAATCAGTACCTTTGCCCCTTGTGGAATCGCATCCTGGTGCATTTCCAGGCGATCGGTGCCATATTCCAATTCATATTCCACCGCATAGACTGCTGAGGGAAGCTTGCCCGGTTTTCGCACTGGAACAAATCCGGAACCCAACTTATAGGCTAAGGGTGTCCCAAACAGAAAACCCCGCGATTCCATCCCCACGATATAGTCTGGTGCAAAGTCTACACATTTTTCAGCCAGACTATCAATCACGTAAGACCAGCCCTTAGGATCACGCAAGAGGGTAGTAATGTCGCGGAAGAGAATTCCCGGTTTAGGATAATCAGGAATATCGCGGATGAGTGCTTTCAGATCCATTGCCTGCGGGATGAATAAAAGGTACGTGATGGGTTATCCCATAAGTTGCAGCATTTGTCTAGAGCCACGGCAATGATCCAGAAGTTGTATCTTGGGGTGAGACAGGAATGGGGGGTGGGCGATCGATCACTTTTTCCGTGCCGATCGTCGTCGTTCAAAACCGCCATCCAATCCCCGTTCCGGATCGCGCAGAAAAACATCCTGGGGAATCTCGTAGGCACAGGGAATCGGCGTTGCCCAACACATATCTTTCTTTTCCGGATCCCCATCCGCAATATCACCCGTGCGTGGGGCAGCGTAGGGAATCCCATTCACCTGTCGTTGCACAATGGCAGTCCGGCTATACATGGGTGGCGGCAATAATCCCTGAGCGATGGAGGTGCGAGCCAAATCAACGGCTGTGATCCACGCTGCCAGGAAAAATCCCAATGCGGCTAGGCGATGGCGGGGCTGCCCCAGAGCTGCAATTCTGGCTAAGCTCACCCGTCCCGCTTTTGGCAAGCCGATCGCCAACCCTAAAGCCAGCACCAAGAGGATATAGGCAATCGTAAACCGGAAAAAGGGTGAGGTAACCTGGAGCAATAGGATGCCCGCAAGACCCATGCCAATCACCCAAACTTCCGGTCGCCATTGCCGCCAGCCATAGCGTCGCAGCACCCAAATTCCCACCCCAATCGCCCCAATGCTGAGCAATGTGGAAATTTGCCTAGCCCGAGAATGCTGTACCCAAGCCCAAGCAGTCCAGAGCAAGGGCGGAAATCCAGCGGGAGCCTGTCCCATCCAGTGAGCAACGCTATGGGTGCCCTTGGCAGAAGTGGCGATCGCCTGCGGACTCAGAGACCAAGGCAAATCTAAACAGAGCAAATCCGACGGAAACAGTGGGCAGCCCGACATCAGCAAACTGGCTCCCACCAAGGGCGCAAGACAGAGGGTAACGACTCCGAATCCCCGGCTGAGGTGAACCCAAGTCCAGCGACGATGCCATAGAAAAAACATCGTGCTGACTGCTAACAGTGGCAAAGCTGTTAATTTAATCGTGAAGGCACCTACTGCCAGAGTCAAAGGCAAAATGCGATCGCCTCTTTCTGGGGAATCACCCGTCAGTAAAAGGCTCCAACCCACCAGACCCACCAGAAAGAGCATCGGCAGATCCGGCGAGGGCGACACGAGAATTTCTGGCAATGGAGGAATTAGAAGAACGGTGCTAATAGACAGCAGGGAAAAACACAACAAGAACCAATCACTACGCTGCATCTGCCGCAACAGTAAGCGCCGACCTAAAAACATCATCTGGCCCAGCATCAACAGCAAGACCAATCCATTCATCACCGCCGTACCTCGTCCTGCCAAACTGGGGGGATTGAAGGGAGCCGAGAGGGCAAACCAGGTTGACGTAAAGGCCAGATTGCTAAAAATTAAACCTAGGCCTGGGACGGTACCATATTGTCCCAGCCACTGAAGCACACTGTAGTGATAGTAGCCCGAGTCATGCCAACTGACACCCTTGGCAACAAGCGCCGCCGTCAGGGTTAACAGGGCGATCGCTCCCACTGCAAACCGAGGGAACTGCCGCCAAACGATCCACACCTCCTGACGTACGGATCCTGAGAAGAGACCCGCCGCCAGCCACACCAGCGCCACGGCTAAACCTGCCACAGGATTCAAGGGTGTGCCAATCGACACAGCTAACAGCGTAATCGCCAGCACCACCAAGCCAAGCCAAAGCGCAGCGATCGTTCTATCTCCTAGACGTTGGGGCGATCGAACTTGCCAAATCTGGAGCAGGGTAGTCCCCACCAAGTGGCAGAGGGGCACAAATCCTAACCAGACCAGAATGAAGTAAAGCATTGGATTGCCGTTACTCGTGAGTGAACTGATGATTTTTGAAGCAGGGGTAGACGATTTTTCTCTGGCTTTGTATTTCCTTAATCTTCCAGGCGAGTCAGGATTTCCACGCCATCTTCCGTCACAGCTAAGGTGTGCTCATACTGGGCGGATAGTTTGCGATCTTGGGTAAGCGCCGTCCAACCATCCTTTTGCAGTTCCACTTCCCAACTCCCTTCATTGATCATCGGTTCAATGGTAAAGGTCATACCGGGGCGGAG
>JAYKGX010000108.1:0-3592 GCA_035285565.1 Synechococcales cyanobacterium | reverse complement strand
GGCTTTGATTTGGTTAATACGGCAGCCTATTCGCCTCGACCTGGAACTCCAGCCGCCTTATGGGAAAATCAACTGAGTGAGGCTGTCAAGAGCGATCGGTTGCAACAACTGAATCATCTAGTGGGCTTGAAAGCGGCAGAGCGATCGCAGCGCTATCTCGATCGAGTCGAGGAGATTCTAGTCGAGGAACAAAACAGCAAGGATCCGACTCAGGTAATGGGACGGACGCGAGGCAATCGCTTGACCTTTTTCCCTGGCGATATTCAAACCCTCAGAGGCCAAACGGTGAAGGTGAAAATTACCGAGGTGCGACCTTTTAGCCTCACCGGAGAAATCCTGGAACCAGCCTTGTGTAATTCCTTTACTTAGAAACCACCCCCGATCGCCCCTCAACAATCCGCTTCAACAGCATTGTTAGATATCCTTGTCCCCGATCGCGACCACTTTCCCAACCCAACCCAAAACTGGCAACGCAGCGAACCAAACGAAACACTGACAACGCAGCAAACTAGACGATCGACGCTGACTTTGCCCCCTAAAACGAGTGTCTTTCTATACCGCCAACCAACTCATTGTATTTAGCCGACGCACCCCCTTCCAACGTAGCTAACAAGGATTGCTAACGGCTCAAATCAGCGGCGGCAGACAACCTTGAACGCAGCACCAACACCTTGCAATCGTCCGCTGCATTTGAATTGTTCGACTGCGCTACTACTGCATTTAAGCCGCACCATACTCTGTATACGGACGTTTGTAGGGAGGTTGCAGACCCAGCACTATATCTTCTCTGGGCACACCCATTTCGACCAACTCCTCAGCCGGATTCTGATCAGTCAGATTCTGCTGGAGCCAGATTTTTCCATCTTTGATATCGAAATGGATGATACAGCGATAAACCCGATTGAACTGTTCCCAACCCACGTTCATCCACTGGTAGTGATCCCGTTCCGTATCAAAAATGAGTTGAACTTCGACCACATCGGTCGAAACATCATCTTTTGCGTACTGGCTGAGTAACGTCTGAACGTATTTCCGGTATTGAGCTACTTTGTCCATTGCACAATCACCTCATTGGCTGGGTCATACACAACAATCAAGACCTGATACCGTTTTACCGCACTTTGAGTGAACTCGTACTGGAAAAATGTTTGGTAAACATCCACGGGGACTGCCAAGTAAAGCCTCCGCTCTGGCTCAACCGACTCCAAAGCCAAACGGTAGCTGAGAAATTGCCCCAATGCGGCGTAAAAATCGGTAATCGCAGAAGGATTCAAAAAGCTTTTAATCTCGACTGCGATTTTTTCTCCTGCTCGTTCTGCGGCAACCAATCGCTCTGCCCCCAGATCCACTCGGAAATTGACGTTGCCAAACTTAAACCTCAGTGGATCATCTGTGATTACCCACTGCTCTTTTTGCAGGGCTTGTTTGACAGCCTCATGAAAAATATCTTTGGCAGACACAAATCGATTTTTGACGCAACTCCCCCATAGTACTATTTTGCGACAAGACAATTTTGGGTGCAGCGCTGAAGAATTTCTTTCCAATAGGCTACTTTGCTATCTCTGTGTCCGACTTGATCCAGATTCTTGATAAATCGCGCTCAAGTTTTTTACAGCCTCTGGGTTAATCGTCGCTTCCCATTTTCGAGGCGTGATGATTTTTACCGTAGAAGATGTTGCTTCTCTGAGTGCTTTTGCTAAGGAGGCACTGATTGGGAAAATACCATCCTTGCCATCTAGCTGAAATTCCTGGCTTCCCACATAGACAATGAGTCGATACACGTCCCTTGCCGGAGATGTCGCTTGAGGTGGTGTTGCCGAAGATTTTGGTGCTGGCGGTTTTGATTCAGTCCCCGAAGATCCAGCTTCTACGCAAGAAGGATCTTTTTGGGCAGGCAGTTCTCCTACAACTTTCCCATCTTCGTCCACTACTACTCCAGAAACTCCTGGTAGACAGAACTTAGGAGGCTTAGGAGGTTCAACAGTTAAAGGTGGCAGTGGTTTGAATAAACAACTTGTACCATCACATTGGGCTTCCCAGCTTAGATTCCAATGTAATCCTTCATTGATTTCAGGCAATGGAGTGTACCTGACGATAGTTGCTCTACCTGGAATTGGTTTAGGAATAGGAGCGATCCCACCATTTGGTTTTCTTGATTCGGGTGGTTCTGGCAGTTTTGGCGGTGTGTTATCTACTTCTAATTTTTCATATGCCCATGCAAGCAATTCCCCCTGCCGCCACTGCATCACCAATTTAACTTCTCTTCCTGGGTTACTTGCACGTATAATGCAGTGTTCGAGATTTTCCCTATTACATGGGGGCGGACTGAGCATATCTCGACTTACGAGAGCTAAATGTTGCTTGCCTCCTTCCTTTTTGTTATCGATAAGAACAGGTGTGTTAAATGGTAGTTTGCTGAAAGCAGGTGGATCACGCCAAGCATCACTTGCGATTGTAGTGTAGGATTTTTGCCCAACAGAAGGTGAAGTAGCTTCTGCTCAAGTTTTTTGTGCCCTTGCATTTGGAGCAAAATGACCGTCAAGAATAAAAGCGGAAGAGATCGCAGCGATCAGAAAACTCAACAACATCAAAGGCTTTTGCGCCACAGCAGACACCTCACAACAACGTAGAGTTGGGACTCAACAATTGATGTTCAGACCACCGCCCCAACCGAAAACTCAGCGGTCGAACAACTTAATTACATCGACTTTTTTCTCGATAATGTCCTGATTCGGACATTATCTGCGTCTATTGTCTCGTGATATCTGGGAAATGGGGGATATCATCAGAATTTTTTCGCATGATATCGCTGCTGGGGGACATTATCGAGAAAGTTTGCGTGAATTTACGTGGTTTTATGGCAAGACTTGAATGTGATATTAGCTACACACGATCCAGCTCAATACTGATGTCTCCCTCACCTAAATTATTCGATCGCCCCTCCATTTCACTTACAAAACTTCACAGCCAATACGCTTGCATTCACCGAAAAATTGCCCTACGCTAATCAGCTAAGGCTACAGTAATGTAGTTCTTGTCACCCCGAAAACCTAGCGCACCGCCCATCGCTGAGTGGCAGCAGACGACAGGCGGCTACCGTCAAACTGATAAGACAGAATGACGGGTGAGGGATATTATCCCTCAAAAAGTTTGTCGTAAACCGATCGGTTGGGGCATAGGTTTTTGGGTTTCCTCAAACTAAATCAATCCAACTATTAGGAGAATTTGAGCATGGATAGTTCTCTCCATCCCGATGTAGACGTATTGGATCGCCCCTACTGTCATTTGCATGATCGGCCTCTCACCGTCGATGCCGCTTTACTAACGGAACTAATGGGACATCCCACCTATCTGTGGATCAGTCTGATTGGCTATCCCGAAGCTGTGAATCGGGAGATTCTCAGTCTGCATCCCTGTGGCTATGACATTGAGGCTTGGAGTCTGCCGCAACGGATTCCCGGTACAGCAGAAGTGATCACTAGCTACGCCAAGCAGAGCTACCGAAGCAGTTAAAACGCCTGCTAGCGATCGCTCCTGACAACCCTGATCAGCGAGCGATCGCCCCACAAGATTCACTTTCACTCCATCTAAA
>JAYKGX010000107.1:0-7220 GCA_035285565.1 Synechococcales cyanobacterium | reverse complement strand
TTATCAATCGATCGCAAACTGTGGGCGTGAATGCACCGGAATTTTTGGAAGTTCAGCGCGATCGCTTTGGCATGGCTGTCATTTTAACGGGGGCATTGCGTCAGGGGTCTGCATCTGAACTGATTGGCATTTCCGTTCCTGATCCCGCTGAGCGCTTTTTATTCCATTGGCAGGCGGCTCTGAAAAATGCAGGTGTGCGAGGTTGGCGATTGGCAAGAGTAGAAAAAAAACAGAAGCTGATATTGAGTGAACCAGCGATCGCGAAAATCGATTCGCCGACATTAGCAGAACTTGTCAGCGAAACAAATTTAAACAGTAACAATCTCTATGCTGAAGTATTACGGCAATGGATTTTACAACGTAGCAAATTCACCTTAGACTCGTTTGGGGTAGATCAGAAACACTATCGCTTAGCAGATGGTTCAGGGTTGGCAAGGGCAAATTTAGCGAGTCCTGTTGCCTTGGTGCAAGTGCTGCAGATGATGGCAAATGAGGCCGCATTTCGGGATTCTTTGCCTGTGGCGGGTCGCAAGGGTTCGCTGATCAATCGCTTCCGAAATTCGATCGCCCTGAACCGCGTACAAGCCAAAACGGGATTTCTGACGGGATCTGTGGCGTTGTCCGGGTATGTCACACCCAAAGCCCATCCCCCTGTTGCCTTTAGTATTTTGTTGAATCATGCGATCGGTAACCTCAGCAGCCAACAAGGGGCGATCGATGAGATGGTGACCCTATTAGCCGATCTGGATCAACAGGCTTGTCGTCCCTGATTCACGGATCCCTTTGTATCAGACGGTTTGGTAATAGGGATTCGTGTTGCTCTCTGCCTGGGAAACCCCATTTGCCACTACCCCTAGTAGATTAAATGGCTTCAAGGAATTCATTGCCTTGGTCAAATCTCCACGATTCACCTGATCCAATCTGCCCACCATCAGCACCCCATCGCATCGAGAAGCCAACAGCATTGCATCTACCATACCTAGCACTGGCGGCGCATCGATAATGATCAAATCGTAGCGATCGCGGAACTGTGTCATCAATTCTTGCATCCTGGCAGAACTGAGTAATTTAGCCGGATCGCTTGGACTCGGTCCTGAGGTGATGATGGAAATATTGCTGCGATCGTCGCTATCCATCCAACTGGGCAAGCCTGTCGTATTTGGAGTCATTAATAAGTTAGAAAATCCTTGTTCATTTGGTAAATTCAACAGTTGGTGCAAACTGGGACGACGCAAATCCCCATCGATTAATAGCACCCGACGATTCAATCGTGCAGCACTTAGGGCTAACCCTAGGGCGATCGTGGATTTTCCTTCTCCTGCTATTGCTGAAGTTAGCACCACAGACTGCACGGGATGGGGCGATCGCTGTTGTGATAACATTACACTTTGATAGAGTAAATCTAATGCCTCTCGGAACGGCTGCCACCGCATCAATTCACCAATCTCTGGTATGAGGGTTTGTCGTTTTTGGAATGGAAGTCGAATGGGATTGCCTCCCCCTTCTAGATGGAGTTTAGGAACCGAACCTAGGAGGGGAATTGCTGTTTGCCGTTGCAAATCTTCTGAAGAATGGACTCCATCATCCATCGCTTCCCGTGCAAAGGAAGTCAAACCTGCCACAAATAGCCCCGCCACAGCCCCCAGTAACAAGTTACGTTGCAAATCAGGTCCTGTTTTGAAGCCAGGTAACGGTTTTTCCACAATTTCCCAATCGAAGCCTTTTTGATTTAACTCTATTCCTAGTTCCTGCCGTGCTTTCAATAATTCATTCAGCGTTTGTCGTTGTAATTCCACTTCTGGTTCCAGGCGGCTGTAGACTGCCAAGAGTTGCGGATACCGTTTCAAATCAATTTGTAATTGCTGTTCTGCCTGTGCTAGGGTTCGATAGCGGGCTTGCGCCGATCCTAAAGCGACTTGGGCTTCAATTAACTGACCAATTAAATTCGTATCCAAACTACTGAGCTGACCGCCTGCGATTAAACTTTCTGAATTGGTGTCCTGGGTGCGATCGCCTAAAATACGCTGAGCTTCGGTTTGCAAGAGTTGCAGTTGCTGACCGCGTAAATCCTGCACTTGATCCACATAATCCGTGCCGTCCTTAAATTTGAGGCGTTGTTGCGCTAGGGTTAAATCCGTTTTCTGCAATTCATTCAGCAAGGATTGATAGCGACTGGATTGACTCAATCTAGCCATCAGAGCAGCTTGCTGCGGTTGCATGAGCAGTTGCTGCTGCAGCCCACCATAACGACTATTCAACTCACGTAACTGGGAGAGATTCGTTTGCAATTCCTGTTGCACCCGCGCCAGCTGTTCCACCTGCATTTGCGCTTGAGATTTGGGGTCAATCAGTTCCTGGTCCCGTCGGAAATTTTCTAGGCGTTTTTCAGATTGTGCGAGCGATTGGCTAATCCCCGGTAATTGATCATCAATAAATTTCAGACCCTTCTCTAACCGTTCTTTTTGCTGCCTGAGGTTATATTGGCGATAGACGGTTCCCAAGGCTTCCAGCACTTTCTGGGTTTTAGTGGGATGATCTGAGGTATAGGTAATGGAGAAAATGCTGGTGGGATTAGATGACTTTTTCTCCCCAGAGGCCACCTGTGTGATGGATAGCCCTTTTCGCAGAATAAACGGACTCTCGCGGTCTCCAAATTCCGGATAGCTACCTTTTAGTTTATCTGCAGCTTCCTTGAGGAGATCAGAACTTTGCAGTAAGCTAATTTGGGTGCCAGCATCGATCGAAACATTTGGGTCAGTAAAGTCATCTTGCAGCTTTGCCCCTCGACTTTTGCTCTGCACCAAGGGTTCAATCAGCAGTTGCATGTTGCTGACGTAGGTGTGCTTTTGCTTTAGCGTGACTAAGCCGCCCAATCCTAACCCTGCCAATAGCCCCAGAACCAGCCACCAGCGGTTGCGCCAGAGCACGCCAAATAATTGACCATAGCCTAGATCAGCTTCTGAGGGGGGAGCGATCGCATTAATAGCGGGGGGGGTTTGAGCAGAATTCATATGCACCAGAGCAGAGAAAATTGAGTCAGCCTACTCCTATCTGCATAGTCCACGGGCGGAATCCTGATGATTCATCGCAACTTTGCAAAATTCTCCGTAGGTTTACTCAGCACTCATGAGTTGACCGGATCCGGTGATTGAGTTAGAAAATCTGTAGTTGCGGGGGCAAGTGTTGTAGATCCGCTGGGCGATCGATGTCTGGCAAAGTAGGGAGCAACGCGGTAGACAATTGCAGCCTTTGGGCGCGATCGCAGGTTTCAGACAAGACGCGATCGGTACTCCAGGGCATGACGTGAAAGAGCGGTTGATATTGGGCAGCCTCCATGCGGCGGAGTCCGACTAAATAATATCCCCCATCTTCCGCTGGCCCCAGCACCAGATCATAGGTCTGTAACTTCGAAAAGGCATCCCAGAGCAGGGACGGAGTCATACCGGGGCAATCTGTACCAATCAGAACCGTGGTTTCCACTGTTTGTCTAAAGGCTGTGGTCAAGGCTCTGACCATGCGATCACCCAAGTCCCCTTCGCCTTGTGGGGTGTAGGTTAACCCTGATCCGAGCCAAGCTTGCATAGAAGCGCGATCGCTGCCCGTATAGCAAATCTCTAAATCACAGGGGTGCTGATCGCAATAGTGCTGGGCTTGTTGCAGGGTATGGGCGGTGAGCTGGCGATGCAATTGAGCTGCTTTTTCGGCACCCAAATGGGGGATTAAGCGGGTTTTGGCAAAACCAGGAGTGGGATATTTCGTAAAAACGATTAAACGTTGATGTGGCAAGGATTGATATGGCGAGTGGAGAGTGATTGAATCCTGGCGAGCCGAGATCCCCCCAGCCCCCTTATTAAGGGGGAACCGAACCAATATCAGGCGTTATCACAAATCAACTCCTGAATGTGACGGATCTGCCTCCTTGATTCAGGTGTCAATTCTTCGGTTTGAAGTCTCCCTTATTTCTAGCGCAGCGGCGCGTTAGCGCGGGGATTTAGGGGGATCGAGAGATTTGCGGGAATCGAGTTTCGTCGAATCAACCCGTATTTCGCATTCCGGCAGCAATTCCATTAATGGTTAACAAAGCTCCTCGCAGCAACTCACCTTTGCTATAGCGCGATCGCACCATGCCATTAGCAGCATTGCCTTTGTGTTGTCGTAACCGTTTGAGTAGGGAGACTTGTAGGAATCCTAACGGAACGATCGTACCATTACGCAGTTGCACCGATCGCTGTAAGTCTGGGTCACCATCTAGCAATTTCTTGTGATTGGTAATTGTCAGAATGACTTCCTTGGTTAAGCGATACTCTTCTGAAATTTGTTCATACAGGCGCAGGAAGCGATCGTGATCTTCTTCGAGGGACAACTGCTGGACATAATGCTCGGCGATTTGTAAATCCACCTTGGAGAGTGTCATTTCCACCTTGGACACTACCATCTTGAAGAAGGGCCACTTGGCATAAAAATAACGCATTAGTTTGAGATGATCTTCATGCTCAGTCAGGAAGGAATTAAATGCTGTACCCACTCCATACCAAGCGGGTAGCAGGAATCGGCTTTGAGTCCAACTAAACACCCAAGGAATCGCCCGTAAACTGCCCAGATCCTTTTTGCCACCTCGGCGGGCAGGACGGGAACTAATTTGCAATTGGCTAATTTCTTCGATCGGGGTGACTTGGTGGAAGAAATCAATAAAATCAGGTTGCTCGTAAATTAATTGGCGATAGTGCGATCGTGAAGTTGCCGCCAACTCTTCCATCAACACATGCCAATCCTGAATATCATCAAACTTGGTGCCCAGCAGACTGCCTTGGACGACTGCGGTGGTTGCCGTTTCCAAATTATAGAGCGCCAATTCCGGTAGCGAATATTTAGAAGCCAGCACTTCCCCCTGTTCCGTAATCTTGATCCGCCCGCCCAAACTTTCACCGGGTTGTGCCAAAATTGCTTCGTAGGCAGGACCGCCGCCTCGCCCCACTGAGCCACCCCGACCGTGGAAAATCCGTAGATTAACGCCATAGCGATGGGCAATCTTTTGCAGAGCCTGCTGGGCTTTGTGAATTTCCCAGTTGCTGCTGAGGAAGCCCGAATCTTTATTGCTATCGGAATAGCCCAACATCACTTCTTGCAAAGGCATGGTTTCTGCCCCTTCCGACTGCCCCAGCCCCGCAATCCCTTGCTGCAACATTTCCCGGTAGAACGGTAGCTCCAGCAGATCGGTCATCACCCTGGGGGCTTTCTGCAAATCCTCCACTGTTTCAAACAGGGGTACCACTTGCAAGGTACTGGTGCCCGTTGCCGGATCGTATAACCCAGCTTCCTTGGCTAGGAGCAGGACTTCTAAGAGGTCGCTGACATCATGGCTCATGCTGATGATGTAGCTGGTGCAGATCTCTGGACCAAATTCGCGTTGGATGGCACGCACCATGCGCAGGGTTTCGATCGCTTCGGTGGTTTTTTCAGAAAAGGCTAGCTCCCGTGGAATCAAGGGGCGACGAGTGCGCAACTCTTGGCTGAGAAAGCTGACCCGCTCCGCTTCACTCATTTCTTGGTAGGACTTGGGTAGAATCTGCAAATATTCCACCAATTCAGCCATGGTGTCGGAATGGCGCGTGCTTTCCTGGCGAATATCTAAATGGGTGAGCGTAAACCCAAAAATCTCCACTTGGCAGATTAGATGATCCAAATCTCGGCAGCTCAGTCCAGTTTCACCTAAGTTTTGCTGGATCATGCGCAGTTCTGTCAAGAATTCATGACCCGATCGATAGTAAATCTGCCCAGCCCACTCGGTGTTCTCCGGTTGCCGCCAATCTCCTGCAAACAATTCATCGTTGCGATCGCGGGTATTTTCCAAGCGCTTCTTGATATAGGCCAGCTTCAGACGATAGGGTTCCTGACGATAACGAATTGCTAGCCGATCGTAGACTTCCGACAGGTTGACGCGATCGAACTCTAAGGACTCCAACAGATCCGGCAGCACATCACTCCAGTGCAAGGATAGGCTGAGCAAGTCTATTAAGCGCTTGACGGAATGAATGTATTTTTCTAGGACGATGCGGCGCTGATAACAGGCGGTCTGCCAAGTCACCTGGGGGGTCACTGACGGGTTGCCATCGCGATCGGATCCTACCCAAGAGCCAAAGCGACAGAAATTGTAGCGCGGCATTTTCATTTTAGGGAATGAAATTTGAAGCGCCTGCTGCATTCGCTGGTAGAGCTGAGGCATGGCGTCAAACAATACCTCTTGGAAGTAGTGCAGGGTATAGTCCACCTCATCTAGCACCGTGGGCTTAAACTGGTGGAGTTCATCGGTTCGCCACCACAGGCGAATTTCCTCCATCAAGCGATCGCGTAGGTGACGCGCTTCCCAAGCTCCCCCAGAGCCAAGGGGTCTCACTTCGACTAAATCTAACTCCCGCAAAATCCGGGCAATGCGTCTTTGCTTATCCCGGATGGTGTGGCGGACGATTTCCGTGGGGTGAGCCGTAAAGACCAGCCACACTTCTAATTGTTGTAAGAGATTTTGGATTTGCTGCGGGGGCACATTCAACTGCTTCAGCCGAGGAAAGAGCCATTGAAAGGTACCAACCCCACGCCGCAGGGCTGGATTAGCTCGTTGCGGCTGTTCCACATCATCTGCTTCTAGGCTGTTGTAGGAATGGGTTGTTTCTCCAAAGGCTCCCAATTCCCAGTAGCTGGGGGGGCGGCTGTCCTCTTCGGGTAATTCACGGGCGGCTCGGTATTGCTCTTGTTGATCTCGCTGTTCGTAGTGCTGTTCAACGATGTTGATCAACTGGAAGTACAGGGCAAAGGCACGGGCGGCTCGGATGGCATCATTCAATTCCAACCGTTCTACCAGTTTGAGCGCTTCTGATTCTTCGGAGGTGTCAGCCGCCTGCCCTTCCGGAGAGCACAGATCCAGCAATTGGCTGAGGAGATCGACCAAACTTTGCCCACATTCCTGACGCAGAACTGATTCCCACAGATCCTCCACCATCCTGAGCCGATGGCGCAGAAACAACTCGGAGGTCATCAAGGCGATCGCTCCTGAGTCTGAGCTATCCTTCATAGATTTTAGTAACTCACTCGTCTTAGATGAATCAGGAGCCTTGGACCATTCATCAGCCGTCGATAAACTATCAGCAGAGGGACGAATCAAACTCATAGAGGATGCTCTGGCAGAAATACGTGATCAATTGTATGGGTTAATGTATGGGTTCACG
>JAYKGX010000106.1:0-3153 GCA_035285565.1 Synechococcales cyanobacterium | reverse complement strand
CCCCCTCTCCTCATTCAAACTGTGTTGCACCCAACTAATTTGAGTGGTATTAATTGGCTGCATAGAGAAGGGTTCCTTCGGCTAAGATGCGATCGCGGAAATGGGGTTCTAAGGCTTCTAGGGGTTTTAGATCAACCCAACGGCGACTCACCTGATTGACGGCGGCAACAGCGGCAAAGTAGTCCATGGCTGGAATCCCTGCGGCGGCAATATCGATATCAGAATTGGCATGGAAGCGCTGTTTGACCAAGGACCCGAAGAGGATGATTTGCGTGGCTCCAAAGTCTCGTTGCAGCACGGTACTAATGGCTTTCACATCTTCCCAGGCTTGTGCCGCCAGGGCTTGTTGTTCAACCACTTGTTCGGCTTTGCGCTTGCGCCAATAGTCTAGGTGAGCGGGTTCAATCATGGGTCAGCAAAAGGACTGGGTCAGCAAAAGGACTGGGGTCATATCCTGCGGTGGCTGAGAGCATCTCTATTCTATACGAGATTCGCAATCGCACAGCGCTACAACCAATTGCCAATTAGCACAAACGGAGACCAGTAAGCCGGGTGATTTGCCGTAAAGCCTTCCAGGGCGATCGTTCCCTCAATCAATCCTTTTTGCAGTTGTTGTAATGCTGCTGCCTTGCTGAATTCTGGGTTTTGTAAGCGACTGTAAAACTCTGTCGATAACTTAGCAGCTACCGCATCATCCACCGCCCACAACGAAGCCAACGCACTCCGCGCCCCCGCCTGTACTGCCACCCCCGCCAGCCCCAATGCGGCTCGATCGTTGCCCACAGCCGTTTCACAAGCAGTTAAGGACAGCAATTCCAAGGGTTCCGGGTTACGAGAAACGCGGCGAATCAACTGATCTAATTCATTAAAGGTCAGCTTCTGACGATCGCCCGTAATGATAAAAGTCTCTTCTGGATTGGTGGCAAATTTGCCGTGGGTGGCTAAATGAATGATGGGATAAACCGTTTGGCTCAGTTCCTGCTGCAGACGATCGCGGGTGAATTCTTCATCTAATAAGGTGCGGCTGCCCGGTATAATTTGGAGAATGCCTGCCAATTCCTGAACCACATTGGGTAAGGGTGGAAATCCTCTGCCAGCCACCGTAGCGGCTTTACTCAGACCCAGTGCCAGAATCCGGAGTTGATTGCGTTGTAGCGGTTGTGGATCAATAAGTTGCAGACTGGGGGCATTGGCGATCGCATAGCGTTGAATTAAAAACTGTTTGCCATCATGGAGTGCTGCCATTGGAACCGTGCGGAAAATTCCATCTTGTACAAACACTAAAGTCTTCACTTGGGAATTTTGTAGATCATTTTCAAACGGACGAATAATCCAATCGTAAACCTGCTGTGCTAGTTTTGGATCATAGTTGAATCTTGCATCTTCTAAACCAATTCTAAATTGATTGATTTGATTGATGACAGTTTGTCGAGGAACGTTAATCCGATAAAACTTTTGTTGCTGATTAGGGAAGCTGACAATGACAGCCGTTTGATTTTCAAGGACGATCGTATTAAAAATCGCAGTATTGTTACTAGGATCGAGATCCACGGCATTAGGATTAAGCGCCGTAATCACACAGTCATTGCCAAAATAGTTTTGTAATTCCGCCAATTTCAGATTATCGATCGTTCGTAAAATGGATTGAAACTCACCAGCAGATGACTCACGGCTTGTTTCAGCAGGGCGAGTTGGCGTTGTCAGCACCTGTGCCCCAGCCTGAGTTGGCAGTTTCTGTCCCAGCTTCAGTGCCACCAATTCCCGGTAAATGGGATCAATGGTATCGCGAAAATCAAATTGCAAATCTCGATTGGCGGTGAGAATATCGCTCCGGATGGACTCCAGGGTTTGAATTGCCTGCTCATAGGAGGCGATCGCCGCTTGCAACAATTCTGGTTGAGCTTGACCTTGGATTGCCCACTGTTGGCGGAGAATGCGTCCCGTTTGCCATTCCCACAGGTACAGACTATCCTTGGCATCCAGCTTCTGATCCGCCGCCAATCTCGCCTGCTTCGACCATTCCAGCGCCTGCTCAAACGCTTGCCGACATTCATACACCTGCGCCAGTTCACCCAACGCAAACGACTCCGCCCGACTATCCTCAATGCGACGAGCGATCGCCACGGCAGTTTGCAGCAAGGGTTCTGCCTGGGTTAGCCGATCGCGACCTAAACAACGGTTACGAGCTAGGGTTGCATCAGCTTGAGACGCACCAGATTGCGGTGAACTCGCCTGCCCGATCTGCACCAGGTTCAGCATCGCAAACACCCGTTCTCGACTGTCGGGTAAAGTTGCTAACAATTGGTTTGCCTGTTGCCAAGTGGTGGTTTGCAGGGTGGGATTGCTCTGTCCATACAGCGGAATCAACGTCAGCAGCGATCGCAGTTCTTCAGTCGGGTGGTTAGCTTGATGCGCCAGTTGTAAACTTTGCTGCAGCACGTTAATCGCCTTTTGCTCCCAGTTTTTAGCTGCTTGCAAGAGTGTGGGAACTTCCTCCGCTGTATCGCCCCCTTGTTCTGCGATCGCCGCATTTTGGTATTGAACTTGGGCAAGATTGCTGTAGAGCATTCCTAGGCTATTCAGGGCAGAGATCCGATAGGAAAGCGGTGCCAGGGCTTGACCCAGTTGTAAACTCGCCCGTAGATTTTTCTCTGCTAGCTGATGATCGCCCATTAACCGATAGGCATTTCCTAATGCACCCAAAGCAGCGACTTCTACGATCGCATCTTTATTCTGTTCAGCAATCTTCAAAGCACTTCCATCAGTACATTTTCCTGCCAAATTTGCATTACACAGGAGGGCGATCGCTTTGCGTTGTTGTCCAATTCGACTGTAAGCTTGAGCCTGTTCTGTCAGCGCGCGTCCCACTTCTGTCGGATTCCCGAGTTGGCGCTGGTGTTGAATGACTTGCTCCCAGAGACCAATAGCCGTTTGGCTTTGCCCGAGTTGCTGCTGTGCCCGCGCCAGATTACTCAAGACGATCGCTTGCTCCCGGCGATGGTGATGGTGCTGAAAACTTTGGAGCGCCGTTTGCCAATAGGCGATCGCCCCTTTATAGTCCCCCGCTTGGTAGCGATCGACCCCTTGTTTCACCTGCTGATGCGCCGATAAATGACCCGCAGGATTCCCCGCAGCCGATGCAGGCACTCCCCC
>JAYKGX010000105.1:0-9779 GCA_035285565.1 Synechococcales cyanobacterium | reverse complement strand
ATTTTGCATGGCATGATTTGGGGGATGAGACACTTGGGTAGGCTGTGATGGATCGTCTCTTAAAGTTTTCAACAGTTGTCCCGATTGATCCCAAAGTCTAATCGTTCCATCGGCACTGCCAGAAGCCAGCAATTGATTATCTGGACTAAAGGCGATCGTATAGACTTTTCCCCGGTGTCCTTCTAGCGTTTGTCGTAACGTACCATCCGTGTTCCAAATTTTAATCAGTTGATCGGCACTGGCAGAAGCAAATCGTTGACCATCTGGGCTGAATTGAACTTGATACACGGGCTGGTCATGGTCTTCCAAGGTTGTTTGCAGCAAACCCTCTCTGTTCCAGAGTTTAATCGTAGAATCTGCGCTGGCGGTGGCGATCGTTTGGTTATCCGGGCTAAATGCCACACTATACACAGCATCCCGATGCCCCATTAAGCGATTCTGTTCCCGCACCCCATAAATCGCTTCCTGCAGAGCATAGATCACTTGACTTTCTAACGAGCGTTGAGACCCAGAGGCAAGGGCAACAGAATGGGCGGGTCGCCAGTGAGCTTTTCGGAGTTGAAGTCCGGCGCGCAAACTGGTCATGAGCGCATCAAATCCTTGACCAGAGGAGGAAAATAATCGGGCAGACTCACTTTCAGCTTTCAACATTTGCTGTTCCGCCAGGGTTCGCTGTTGATTGGCTGCATACCAACCAATTCCCGCTGCGATCGCCAAGAGGCTGGAAACGATCGCCCCACCCGTCACCCACAGGAATCGTTTTCGTTGCTTTTTCAACTCTGCCTGCCGACTGCACCCAATGTAATGGCGCTGTAAAGCTGTTGGGGCAGGAATTTCCGCTTCTCCCACAATTAACCAGGTTTCAGCACCGCGTAGATCTTCACCCCGCAGAAATAAACTTTTTTCTTGTTGTTTGTTGTCCCATTCAATTGCACGGGTGAGGAAACGCGTATGTTGTTTGACATATTCTAAGTCTGTATCCAAGCTGGTCGTCAGCGATCGAAAAGCGCGATCGAAGTCATCGGTTTCTCGGAAAAAGATCCAGTTCAGTTTGGCTAATTCCGGGTGGACGCGATCGGGCGCTACATCTCGACAAACGATCGGAATCAGACGCTTGTGCTGCTGAATGGCATGATCTAATTCTTCGCCACAGACCGTTGAAGCCACGGAATCGGGACTGAGGATAAAAATAAAATTATTGGCAGCATTAATCCCATCAAATATTTCCTGTCGCCAATCTGCAGTTAAGGGAATATCTTGCCAATCCACCCAAACCTTACGCTCTTGCTGCGTCAGTGCATGATAAAGTTTTTGTACAAAAGTTTTATCTTTTCGGGAATAGGAAATAAAAGCTTCAAACATACCTGTTTTCACTATGAAAGGTTTCTACGGTAACCAATCTCTACAGAACCCAAAAGTAGGCGATCGGACAGCAAACAGGACAACCCAAATCATACAAACTGCTCTCGGATCACTATCCCCATATTCATAAAACCTTGCATTCGCTGTTGGTCATCTATGATACATTGCGTCAAATTGCGGTTCGAGCCGATCGCCCAATCCTGGGGTGCAATCCTGTGGCACAATGGAAAGCTACCGTTTACTCCTGTTTCATCCTTCCATGACTTCCCAAGCCGTTATTCCCGTCCCTTTGCCCCAAAATCCCTACGAAATCGCGATCGCTCCGGGGGCGATCGATACCATGGGCGACTGGGTCGGGAATGGGCGTGTCGCCAAACTGGGCAAAAAAATGCTGCTGGTTTCCAATCCGACGATTTTTAAGCATTATGGTCAGCGGGTGATGGATTCCCTCACGCAGGCAGGCTTTGACGTAGTCCATCACATTCTCCCCCCCGGAGAGCGCTATAAAACCCCCAATACGGTTCTAAAAATTCATGATGCTGCCCTCGCCCAGCGGCTGGAACGTAGCTCCACAATGGTCGCCCTGGGCGGTGGGGTGGTGGGAGACATGACGGGCTTTGCGGCGGCTACTTGGTTGCGCGGCATTAACGTCATTCAGGTGCCCACCAGTTTGCTGGCCATGGTGGATGCGGCGATCGGCGGCAAAACGGGGGTGAATCATCCCAAGGGCAAGAATCTGATCGGAGCCTTCCACCAACCGCGCTTGGTATTGATCGATCCGCAGGTGCTGAAAACGCTACCGATGCGAGAATTTCGGGCAGGCATGGCGGAGGTGATTAAGTACGGGGTGATTTGGGATGCGGAATTATTTGAAAAGCTGGAGCAGGCAAAACGGTTGGATCAAGCTCGCTACGTCAGTGCAGAACTGCTACAGGAAATCCTAACCCGATCGGCGGGGGCAAAAGCCCATGTGGTCAGCCAAGATGAAAAGGAATCGGGACTGCGGGAAATCCTCAACTATGGTCACACGATCGGTCATGCAGTAGAAAGCTTGACAGGATATCGTTTAGTGAACCACGGAGAGGCTGTAGCGATCGGCATGGTTGCAGCAGGAGAAATCGCAGTGGCAATGAATTTATGGACTCGGGAAGAATGCGATCGACAACAAGTTTTAATTGAAAAAGTCAATCTACCCACGAAATTGCCTACCGGTTTAGACATTGAAGCGATCATTACAGCATTACAAACAGACAAAAAAGTCAAATCAGGGCAGGTACGGTTTGTGCTGCCAAAACAAATGGGTCAAGTAATTGTAACAGACCAGGTGGAATCCGACATCATTCGTCATGTATTGAGTCATCTCTAACCTCACCCAATCGCAGGAGCCACAATTCCTCCCAAGCGATCGCCCAATCGCATGAAGCAGAATCCATTAGGCTAGATTAAATTAGAAACATAAAGAGCACAGGCACTCCGTTCATGTTCTTGGTAGGGGCATTCCAAGAAAGGGCGGAGTTTTTTATTAGCGAATCATGATTGGCAAATCATGGAGACAAGCTTTAGGTTAATCCATCTTCGTGCCGCGATCCCCCTAGCTTCCTGGGTTAAGAGGAAACCAAACCAACCACAAGATCATGAGGGGATCAAGGTGCATCGAACTGACCTTGAGATAAGCTATGAAAAACCTCTGAGAGCATCCTTTGAGACCATCCCTTGTGAAATCGCGTTCTTTTCTGCTGCTCCACCGTCTCCGGCATCGGCTTCAGCACCGCTTGCTGGCAGGATTTTGCACTCTGCCCAGTCGTAAAGCATGGCAAGTCTCGATCGCCCTTTTGGGTCTTTATGGTCTGATCTTTTTACCGATTGGCTTGGGGGTGGGATTTTTGCATTGGCAGCCCGTTGGAGGCTGGGAAGTGGCAATTTGGGTTGCGATCGGAACTTTCTTCATGCCAGGGCTAGCGGAGGAGGTTCTGTTCCGGCTCCTGCTGCTTCCCCATCCGACGGAACCCATTGGCCCGCTACGTCGCCGCAATTATATCTTCGCCAGTTGGCTGTTATTTCTGCTGTATCATCTCTTGCCTGGAACTCCCGCTTTTTTTCAGACCCCTGGGTTTCTGCTGGGAGCTGGCTTGTTGGGGATCACTTGCACAACTTCTTATTTGCACAGTCGATCGATTTGGACGGCGATTTTTCTCCATTGGGTGATTGTGCTGATATGGTTGCTGGGGTTTGGGGGGTTGGCGCGGTTTTCGGGTTAGGGCGGGGGGCGATCGCCTCCCAAGTCGATCGGCTCGTGGCTGGGGGTAGGAGTGACTCGTGATTAGCTGGGGGTGGGAGACGACATGAATCGCGTCTGTACCGAGGGTTTTGCTCCGGGGGGGGGGAATTATTGGGCTTTTTGGAGAGCGGCTGTTTGGTTGTTTTTGTAGAGGGTGGTGCGATCCTGGGCAATCGCGTAGCGGGGGTTGTTGCTGGGGACTTGGGCCATGAGTTCTGAAGCTGCTCGCCATTTCTCGGCGATCGATCGCCAGTCTTCTGGATTTTTCGCTTTTGGTCCTGCTGCAACTGCTTCCTGGGCTAACCGCACTGCACTGGTAAAGGGATCAGCAGTGGGGCTGACGCTAGCATTAGGACTGGCATTGGGGTTCGGACTGGCAGGCGCGGAGGCTGGACGGGGATTGGCATTCGGGCTTGCCGTCACTGGAGCCGTCACTGGAGCCGTCACTGGGGCAGGACTGGCAACAGGGTTGGGACTGGCAGAGGCTGGGGAGGGATTGTTTGGGGGGGGATTGTTGAGAATGGCAGCAGTCGGCGGTTCCTTGGGGGGGGGCGGCAGGGGAACACTGGAAGGCTGAGGTGAGGCAGGGGCGATCGCAGTGGGTTGCCCGGTTCGACCCTGGAGCCACCACCAAATCCCACCCCCGATCGCAAACAGGGCCACGGCTACCCCAATCCCTCCCAAAATGCCCCGCCAGAATTGCTGTTGTTCTCGTTGTTTGCGTGCCGAAGCACTGGCGATCGTAGCCTGGGTTGTTGAGCGATTGGAGAGAAGCTGCATGTCCTCCATGAAATTCTTCATCAGGTTAGGACGAGCTAGCAAGATTTCCTTTGACCAGAGTAAAGCATCTGGATCGCGGTTAATTTCATCCAGCCAGAGAAGTTGTTGTTCGCGCACAATCCGGCTGTTGATATTGACCCGGCGAATACTGCGCGGTGAGATATCGTCTAAAATATCCTTAATTCGGCGCGGCAGAACCTCTTCAGACAGTTTTTCAGGAATATCCGCTTCACAAAGTAATTGTAGAACCCCATTATCAAACACGGCTCTCGTCCGCACCCCGAGGTCAGCGAGTTCTTCGTTGAGAACCTGGATAATCGCAGCCACACTCCCTTGGTGCGCTTGTTGACGAATGTTATTGACAGGATTCATGGTGGTAGACATCAGCCGAGTAGGATAGAGCGAATAGAATAGGCAACCTGATGGATAAATATGATACCCGCATGTTGCGCGCATGGCACGACGATCGCAGGGCAGGAACGACGATCGCCATTAATCTGGATCATTGAGATGGCGATGGTCATTAAATCGACGAATTTGCCACAGATCCGTGTTGTAGAGATTTTCATTGGTCAAATGCCACCGATCGCGATCGATCCAAAATTCAAACAGCGCCGTGTTGTAGGACGAAACCCGCCAAGAGCGCTCAATGCCCAACAACTCAGCAATCAAATGCGGTAAAAACCCACTGTGACTGATGATCCAAAGGCGATCGCCACTGCGATGCCGGCTGAGAATCTTCTGAATAAAACGATGGGCGCGATCGCGCAAGTCCACCAACGTTTCCGCCTCCGGCACCCCAATCCACTCTGGCGTAGCCTCCAACTTGCTACAGAGTTCCGGGTATTTTGCCTTCGCCTCCGCCCAGGTCAGCCCCTGAAAAATCCCATTGTGAAATTCCTTCAAATCATCCACATAGGCAATAATGATCGGCTCTGGCTCGCGATCGGAAAAATCTGGGGAATTCGTCAGATCACTGATAAAGGCTGGGGCATGGGTCTGAAACGGAGTCAGGGCAATCTTCGCGGTTTGCATCGTGCGGCGGAGCGGGCTGCTGTAGACATGGGTTGGGATCCAACCTTCCCGCAGGAGAGATTTCCCCAGTTTTTCAGCTTGCTGCCGTCCTTGCTCCGTGAGAGGGTATTCCCCTTGACCTTGCATTCGACGTTCCACATTCCCTGTGGATTCAGCATGGCGGATAAACAGGAGTTTGAGAAACTGCATGGCGAGATGAAAAAGCAGAATTCAGAAGGGCGATCGGTCTTTGAGAAACCGTGATTCTCTATAGTAGCGATTGATCTCGAAGATGGAAGAGGGATTCACTACAGTCTGTGAGGTTCTACAATACGTTTTACAATAATCTGAGCCAGGTTTAATCTGAGCCAGGTTCTTGTAGAAACGGTCTCTAGCAACTTCTTCTAGTAACGGCGGATCTTGTCCTATGCAAATGCTCAAATCCACGACGCGTCATATCCATATTTTCACCGCTGAGGTGGCAGACAATGAATTAGTGCCGACCGATAACGTGCTGACGATGGATGTGGATCCGGACAATGAGTTTATCTGGACGGAGGATGCCTTGCAGAAGGTCTACCGCCAGTTTGACCAGTTGGTGGAAGCTGCCAGCGGAGAAAGTTTGACAGACTACAATTTGCGGCGGATTGGCTCAGATTTAGAGCATTTTGTCCGATCCATGCTGCTGAAAGGGGAAATTTCCTACAATTTGAATAGTCGAGCAGTTAACTACAGCATGGGTTTACCTCGGGTGGAAGGTGAATAATCCCCCATTGCCGGTCGTGACAATCTAGTCGTGACAATCCACTAACCCACCAGGGCGGTCGATCGCGCTTGGAAGCCTGCTTGCAGGAGTGCGGTGACGGTGGCGCTCTCATCTTTGACACGGAACTGATTGCCAAACCGAACAAATTGCTTACGGACAGGATTAGAGACGATCGCCACGACAGGGATTTTGCCACTGCGATCGTCTCCTTTTTGGGCTTTGAGCACCGTTTGCAGCTTGTTACGATAGACGGCATCAGCAGCCATTTGGGGTTCCATGTCAATCATCACCATCCGCACGGTTTCGATCGCTTCGGCATCGTCGATGATAAATTGCACCTGATCATCGCGGCGATCCACCGTACCCCAAATCATCAACCTTGCATCGGGTTGCATTAGATGTCCCACTTTTTCAAAGGATTTGGGAAACACCACCGCTTCAGACTGTCCAGTCAGGTCTTCCATTTGCACAATGCACATGCGATCGCCTTTCTTGGTGGTCACGGGTTTCACCCCAGTTAGCATGATGATCGCACTGGCAGTGGTTTTTTCGGCAATTTCTTTCAGGTCACCTAGGTTGATGGGGGCTAGAACTTTTGCCGATCGTTGAATGGTTTTCAAGGGGTGATCGGAAATGTAGAAGCCGAGAATTTCTTTTTCCAACCGTAGGCGATCGGTTTTGTCAAAATCGGGCACAGAGGGAGCTTTGGGAGCCGTATCAAAGCTGGCAGCCTTGCCACTCATCCCTGCCATCATGTCGAACAAGTTGCCCTGACCACTATTGCGATCCCTCGCACGGGACTGCGCCCAATCTATCAGTAATTCCAAATCTTTAATTAACTGTTGCCGATTGGTATCCAAGCGATCGAAGGCTCCGCAGTAAATCAGGGATTCCAAAGCGCGTTTGTTTAAGGTTTTAGAGTCCACGCGATCGCACAGTTCCGCCAAGGACTTAAAAGGACCTGTTTCTCTTGCCTTCAAAATCGCTTCCACGGGTCCGATGCCCACATTACGCACCCCCGACAACCCAAACAGGATCTTGCCTTCCACTGGAGTAAAATCTACCCCCGAAGCATTAATATCAGGGGGTAAGACTTCAATTCCCATGGTTTGGGCAGAGGCAATATATTTCTGCACCTTTTCTTGATCGCCACTATTGGCAGTGAGCAGAGCTGCCATATATTCCACAGGATAATTGGCTTTCAAATACGCTGTTTGATAAGTGACGTAGCCGTAGGCAGTGGAATGGGATTTATTGAAGCAATACTCTGCAAATTGGAGAATTTTCTGGAATAGTTCAGCCGCTACCTGACGATCGACTCCTCGTTTAGCCGCGCCTTCCACGAAAATACTCTCGTGTTTTTCCATTTCTTCTTTTTTCTTTTTCCCCATTGCTCGCCGTAACAGATCCGCTTCCCCTAGCGAATACCCTGCCATATCCTGGGCAATTTTCATGATCTGTTCTTGGTAGACCATGATGCCGTAGGTTTCTTCCAGAATGGGCTTGAGGATTTCATGTTCATATTCAATCTTTTCCCGACCATGTTTGCGGTTGATAAACTTGGGAATCAGGCCCGCATCCAAGGGTCCCGGACGATAGAGCGCTAACACCGAGGAAATATCTTCAATTCCCGAAGGCTTGAGGTCACGCACAATTTGCCGCATCCCCGACGATTCCAACTGGAAGATCCCTTCTAGATCCCCCCGCGCCAGCAGCTTATACACTTCTGGATCATCCAAAGACAGGCGATCGAGATCAATATCCTGCCCCCGATAGCTGCGGATTAACTCCAGCGTTTTGTCAATCATCGTCAGGTTTTTCAACCCCAGGAAATCCATTTTCAAGAGTCCCAGCGCTTCAATATCTTCCATGTAGTACTGAGTGAAAACAGATCCATCATCATTCTTTTGCAGTGGCACAATTTCATCCAAGCGCTCCGCTGAAATCACGACACCTGCTGCATGAATCCCTACACTTTTGTTCGTGCCTTCAATGCGAATCGCCGTATCAATCCAATCTTTGTAAGTAATCTCGGTGCCCGAAACCAGCACGCCACTCTCGTATTTCTCTTTAAACTCTTTTGCCGGAGTGTCCTCAGAAATCATCACCTTTAATTTGGTCGGCTTACCCCGCATGACAGGAATCATTTTCGCCATTTTATCGGATTCGCTGTAGGGCACATTCAGCACCCGCGCCACATCCTTCAGCACCGCCTTAGAAGCCATGCGGTTGTAGGTGATAATTTGGGCAACCTTGTCTTCCCCATATTTTTGCGTCACATAGTCAATCACTTCCTCCCGGCGATCGATACAAAAGTCCGTATCAATATCCGGCATCGATCGCCGTTCTGGGTTAAGGAAGCGCTCAAACAGTAAGCCATGATGCACCGGATCGATATTGGTAATCCCTAACGCGTAGGCAACCAACGATCCTGCTGCCGAACCCCGCCCTGGTCCCACGGGAATGCCATGATCGCGGGCATATTTAATGTAATCCCACACCACTAGGAAATAGCTGTCAAACCCCATGCGGTGCATCATTTGCAATTCATATTCCAAGCGATCGCGATACACCTGCTCGACTTCATCGTAGGACTGGACTTTGCAGCGATCGATTAGCCCAAGCTGCGTTTGTTCTTCAAAATAACTGGCTAGGGTATAGCCCTCTGGCACTGGATAACTGGGAATCCGAGGTTCCCCTAAAATACTGTAGGTTTCAATCTTATTAGCAACTTCTAAAGTATTGTTCACCGCTTCTGCCACAATGTCTCTGGGCAGGTGATCGCGGAAGAGTTTCAGCATTTCCTCAGACGATTTCAAATATTCCGTCCCGGTGTAGCGCAACCGTTTCTCTTCAGCAATCAGCTTTCCGGTTTGAATGCAGAGCAAGGCATCATGGGCTTCCACATCATAACAGGAAATAAAATGGGAATCATTGGTCGCCACCAGCTTAATTTCTAATTCCCGCGCAATCCGCACAATTTCTGGATTCACAATCCGCTCTTCTTGCAAACCGTGATCTTGAATTTCTAAATAATAGTCCTCCCCAAACACCTCCTGATACCATCGGGCAACTTTGCGCGCCACATCAGGACGACCCTGCAAAATCGCCTGGGGAATTTCGCCACCCAAACAAGCACTGGTGACAATCAGCCCCTCATGGTATTCCTGGAGATAGTCTTTATTAATGCAAGGTCGCCCAAAAATCCCCTTACCCTGCTGTCCTTTCAGGTTAGAAATCGTCGTCAGCTTGACCAGATTTTTATAGCCTGTATTATTCTTTGCCAGCACAATTTGGTGGTACTTCGGTCGCCGTTCCTGCTTGGTGATGTCGCCATTGATGATATACATCTCATTGCCAATAATCGGCTTGACTGGCTTGCCCTTACAGACCTTCAGCAGCTCGATCGCCCCATACATGACCCCGTGATCCGTCAGAGCGATCGCAGGCATGTCCAGTTCCATGGCTCGGTTAATCAGCTCGGGAAGCTGGCTAGCCCCATCGAGCAAACTATAGTCACTGTGAATGTGGAGACCGACAAAGGACATAGCAGCAAACCTGGTAGGGAGAATGAGTGTC
>JAYKGX010000104.1:0-11150 GCA_035285565.1 Synechococcales cyanobacterium | reverse complement strand
GGAAGTCTTCTCGGAATTTGGCATTTTTTAGATTCCAGCGATCGCCCTGCACCAAGGCTGCTCCATGACGAGCTAGCCGAGTCGGAATCACGCAGTCAAATACATCAATTCCAGCGGCAATCCCCCGAGCCATTTCCCGGTAACTGCCCACCCCCATCAGATAACGCATCTTATTATTCGGTAACAGCGGAGCCGTGTGCGCGACCACGCGATCGATGACCTCAGGGGCTTCTCCCACACTCACCCCGCCGATCGCATAGCCTGGAAGATCAAGATCCACCAATTGCCGCACCGCTTGCGCTCGCAGATCCAAAAATTCTCCCCCCTGCACAATGCCAAACAGGGCTTGATCGACGCGTTGATGGGCAGTGATACAGCGTTTCAGCCAATCATAGGTGCGTTCCAATGCCTGTTCCGTGGCAGCTCGTCCCACTCCCGACGGCACACATTCATCAAACGCCATAATTACGTCCGCCCCTAGGGCATTTTGGATGGCGATGGATTTTTCTGGGCTGAGGTGAATTAAACTGCCATCGCGGGGCGATCGAAAGGTGACTCCTTCATCGGTGATCGATCGCATCTCGCTCAGGCTAAAGACTTGAAAGCCGCCTGAATCCGTCAGCATTGGACCCGACCAGCCCATAAACTTATGGAGTCCTCCCGCCTGTTCTACGATCGATTCCCCCGGCTGCAGGTGCAGATGGTAAGTATTGGAGAGCACCATTTGTGCTCCGGTTTCCCGCAGTTGGGCAGGCGTAACGGTTTTGACATTGGCCAAGGTACCCACAGGCATAAAGCGAGGGGTTTCCACCAGACCATGGGGAGTTTGAAACAGACCCGCACGCGCCTGGGTTTGGGCACAAGAGGCTTGCAATTGAAAGGAAAACTGACTCAAGGTGAGGATACTAGAAAAAATGGGCAATGCCCAAGGTAGCACATCTAGCCCCTTCTAGAAATCGGCACCTTCTTCATCGTCAATTTGAGCATCCCAACTGGCAGACAACACATCCGCCACCACTGCTTCCAATGCCGCTGGGTTCAATGGGCGATCGATCGTCAACCGGAGCGGATTAGAGATTGGAATAATGCGAAGAACTCGATTATCCTGAATCAGATCGAAACAGGCTTGTTGATCTTCCATCTGGCTCATTTCCAGGTAGTCAAAGCTACAAACATTCAAGTAAAGCGATCGATTTGCGACCAGAGTGGCGTTTTGAGGCTCTGCAAACACTTCAGCAATCAGCCCCTCCCCTTCGCTGGTCACCCGACCATCTTGGAGGTGCAGGTAACGAACCCGGTTCAGGTCAGCCAGCAACCGCTGCATATCGCGTTTATCTACCACAATTCCGCGATCGACGATGCAGGGTGCCGGTAGACGCAGACTTCGAGAGGGGTGATCATGACTCATAATCCAGGGAGATCCTTGTTGATCTTTAACGAAGGGCAATCTTAGGAGGAAAGGTCTACATGAACTGGCACGGAAAAGAAGGAGGGAGTGTAGGCTGCTAAATCAAGCTTATATAATTTCGGAGGAAAGAATTAATATCTCTTGAGACAGATATCTCGATAGATAACTACTGAGACATTCACTCGGCTCCTCACCCAATATATAAAAAATAGTGATGTATTAAGCACCCTGCTGACCATGACACATAAAAGTTATTCCTTATTGTGACATAGGACACTCGGGGTGTTTTATTTTTTTATGAAGTCTTGACCACCCCATTTTGCAGAAATGCCTGCTAAACAGCCTAATTTTTCCACTCAATTTCTCTGTTCAAACCATCATTATGTTTTAGGACTATTCACCTATGGGGCAGTATTTCAGGGCAATCCAGCAAAAATTTTGGTCCGCTGTGATGTTCTATACGATCGTGCCAGTGCCAGCGCGATGGGGGCAAGATTTTGTGGGAATTGTCCGCTTTGCACCGGGGGTGGGCATGATGCTGGGGCTGGGGCTGGGGCTATTAGAAACCGGGTTGCAACAGGGAGGGATGCCCAATTTGACACGCTGTGGGCTGATTGTGGCGCTGTGGCTGGGGCTAACGGGGGGACTGCACTTGGATGGGGCGATGGATACAGCGGATGGGCTAGCGGTGGGCGATCCACAACGGCGATTGGCGGTGATGGCAGATAGTCGCACGGGAGCCTTTGGGGTGATGGTGGCTGTGGTGATTCTAGGGCTGAAGGTGCTGGGGCTGAGCGAGATCGATGACAGTAGTCGTGGGTTGGTGTTGGGCTTGGCAGCCGCTTGGGGTCGTTGGGGGCAGTGGTGGGCGATCGCTTGGGATCCCTATCTCAAATCAGAAGGCAAGGGGGCTTTCCATAAGTTAGCCATGCGATCGATTTGGGATGCGGTTCCTGGTGCCTTGGTGCTGTTTAGCATCAGTGGTTTTGTCAGTCTGTGGGATCCAACCCTCATGACCTTAGCTTGGGGCTTGGGGCTAGGCGGTTGCGGCTGCGCACTCGGCATTGGCAGGTGGTTACGATGCCAACTAGGGGGACAAACTGGGGACACCTATGGGGCGATCGTTGAATGGACCGAAGTCGCCATGATTTGTTTAGCCGCAGGGTTATCCCCATAAAAACGATCCATGGGGGCAATATCCATATGTCAATATCCATGTGGTAGAGACGTTCCGCCGGAACGTCTCTACGGGGGGTCGATCGCATTTGGTTTTGGTAAAGGATGTCCACAAATTTTGCAAAAATGCGCATTGGTGTCGTGAATTGCCCAACCGCACTGGGTACAAACTATCTGAATCTGATCTGCTGTTTTTAGAAGACGACGAATCAAATCCCCAAATTGCCATGGCACTAAAATGACACCTGATAACAGCATCATGACTGCTAATAATCGACCCGTCTGAGAAATTGGGACAATATCTCCAAAGCCTGCCGTTGTTACTGCAGACACCGAAAAATAGACCGCATCTAGAAAAGTAGTGAAATGATTTGGATTAATGGCATGTTCAGCTTGATAAATTAATCCAGAATAGACAAAAATAATCGAAAAAATTGTAAAGAGAATTCTTGTAACGATCGCAACGTCTTCGCTACTCACATAACCTAACAACGTCTTGCCACTAAAGAAACGAATCAATCGTAAAATCCGAAACCAACGAAAAATCCGAAAAAAACCAACGTTTACTGCCCCTAATAAAAAAGGTAGGAGAACCGCTATATCAATAATTGAATAAACACTAAAAACAAACTTTAATTTATCCTCAGCACACCAAAAACGCAGCAAGTATTCCAGCCCAAATAGCCCTAAAATTACTATCTCAATTCCATCAAGCCAGGGCTGTAGCGGCTGGGGAATCGCATAGCTCTCTGCGACAAAAATAATCGAGGATACCAAAATCAACCCCATGATAAACAGGTTGAGACCCCGTCCAATGGGTGTTTCGATATCCTCTAAGTAGAATGCGATCTGTTGTCGCAGGGGCATGGATCAAGAGGGCTAGGAATTACCGAGCAGAGGTCAGGCATCTACATTGAGCAATTGGGCGATCGCTTGATGCTCCACCGAGGGATCCGTTGGCATCTGCTGGCGAGCATCTGTAATCAACCAATCTAGGGAAGCTGCTTGCAAATCGATCGTTGCGCCCGTTTTATCGACACAGTAGCGACCAAAGACCAACTTATCTACCAAGCGAACCCCAGCCCCCAAACGGGAATAGTCAAAAATCACGCTGTTATCCACCGTGGCACCGCTGCAAATGTGGCAACTCGGACCAATCATGCTCGGCCCAATAATTTTAGCCCCATCTTCAATCTGTGTCATGGATCCAATGTAGACGGGACCTTGAATGTCCACTTTATCCCAGTTCACTGCCACATTCAGACCGGTATACACGCCGGGACGCACTTCCCGACCGGGAATCGGCACATTTTTGACATCCCCCTGCAGCACAGCTCGCACCGCGTGCCAATAGTCCGGAACCTTGCCAATATCCACCCACTCAAAATCCATCGGTAGACCATAGAAGGGTGCGCCCATTTCCACCAGTTTTGGGAACAGTTGACCGCCAATATCAAATTCTTCGCCGGAGGGAATGTAGTTGAGGATTTCTGGTTCAAAGATGTAAATCCCAGTGTTGATATTGGTGCTCAGAGCTTCTTCCACAGATGGCTTTTCCTGGAAGGTCTTAATCATTCCAGTTTCATCGGTGACGACCACGCCATAGCTAGAGACTTCCTCACGGGCTACGGTTTTCATAATGATGGTGGCGATCGCCCCTTTCTCCCGATGCCACTGCACCGCCTTGGTCAGATCTAAATCAATCAAGGCATCCCCACAGAGGACAACAAAGGTATCGTCGAAAAAGGGATTGAAATCTTGAATTTTCTTGAGACCACCTGCGGATCCAACTGCCTCTCCCACCAATTCGCCATCCACAATGCGCCCTTCAAAGGAGTAGGCAATTTCCACGCCAAAGCGCTGTCCATCTCGGAAATAGTCTTCAATCTCTTTTGCCAAGTGACTGACATTGACCATAATCTGGTTAAAACCATGTTGTTTCAGAAGTTCTAGCAAGAACTCCATCACCGGTTTTTGCAGAATTGGAATCATTGGCTTGGGAATCGTATAGGTAATCGGACGCACCCTCGTTCCTTTGCCTGCTGCCAGAATCATGGCTTTCATAAGATATTCTCTCTATCCCTATTTCACTGACTTCACTTCATGATAGTGGCAGGTTTACCCAGATTTTTCATCTTTAAGCAAATTAAACCTACACACTCTTAAATTACCCAGAATTTCTATATTTTCGACAAAATTTTAATGAAGTTACTGCCATGGGTATAGCAGGATCACTGTGATCTTGATCACTTGGCTAGGGTTTGGTCTAGGAGACTTTAAGGAGAGAGGCTTCTAGGGGATCCTGAAAAAGACCGCTAGGTGTCATCTGATAGTCTCATATAGTCTCATGAGTCTTAACCTGGACTGATGTTGATGCCATCCTCCTTTTCATAACTTCTCTAAGGTTTTTCCCATGACTTGGTGCTGTTGCTGCTGTTTTGCCTAGCGATTTCAAGTTGATATCAATAGCATCATTCTGCTGAAAATTCTGTATCATCTGCACCGTCACAAATCTGCCACTGAATCTCTGCCCTCATCTGCCACTGAATCTCTGCCCTCAAGTGATACCTACACTCAATGGTTCCAGTCTGCCGACCTTGCCAGTAGATGCTGCTGCTTGAGCACCGGCTCGACAAGAACAGGTACTGCTCCATCTCACTGTGAGCTAGAAATGGTTTAAGTCAGAGACTTTGCTACAATTAGATCTGAGAGAAATATTGCAATGTATCAACATTTCTACAGATTACTTCTACGGGTTAATTTTTCTCCCGATCACCGTTCAATCCTTCTTGACTCAGCCTGCGCTATGGATCCCGACCGCTTGCATCATCTGGAACAACAATTGCGATCGCCTTCCCTACAGGATCGAAAAGCAGCTTTAGATGAGTTGGCTCGGGTTCCTTCAGACTTGGCGGTGCCCTTATTACAGCGTTTGGCAATGGATCCTGATTTTCTGCGTCGTCGTCTAGCGGTCATGGGGTTAGGGAACCATCGCACCACTGCTGCCTTCATCGCCTTGACCGAGTTGTTAGCAGAAGAGGCGGATAGTAACGTGGTGGCAGAAATTGCCAATTCCCTGTTTGAATTTGGTGAAGTAGCAGTTCCTCTTTTTCCAGACTTGTTTCACCGATGTGATGATTGGCTGGTGCGTCAAACCATTTTAGGGATTCTGGTAGATGCGGAAGTGCCAGAAGTGTTACTAGAAGTGATTCGCATGGGGTTAAAAGATGCCACAGTCACGACCCGAGAGACGGCGATCTTATCCCTAGGACAGCTTGTGCAGGGAGACTTTCAGACAGAAGCGATCGATCTCTTACTAGAAGTGGCAAAATCTGAGCAATGGCGCGATCGCTGGCGGGCAGCAACGGTTTTGTGCCGAGCAACGGAGGAGCGGGCCAGGATGACCTTGGCACAATTGCGGCAGGATGAAAATCGTTACGTAGTTGCTGCTGCGTTGGAAGCTTTGATGATCTAAGCCAGTTCCTATCCCAAACCCAGCTAGCGTTCTCTCTGAATTGTACACCCAAACTCATCGTTGGATCTGCATATTCTGTTGCTGACCACTCCTAGAAAGAAACACTCACCCTTCTTTCCTAAGGAAACCTAGATCAATGAATTGGTATCACACCCTGCAAAGACAGTTGCTTCAAAGACAGTTGGTATTCCTGAGCTGTTTGCTCGGTATCGCGATCGCCCCCTCAGCCCAAGCGAATTCCTATCTTCCGACTTCCCTAGACGGTAAATATGGCAATATCAGTGGCACCCAACTCACCAGCAACTCACCAGCAACCCACCCAACAACCCACATTGTGATTACGATTGGCAACGGCGATCGCAATACTTGTGGAAGTGGGTTCAATCTCTCGCGGGTTAGTATCCAGGATGGGTTTGACTTTCCCAAACCGGGCAGTGGGCGATCGAGCGATTTTCCCAGCCCGAGCCGTAGCTATAGCAGTTTAGGGTATCCTGCTCCCCTAGGGGCAACCCGTGCATTCCAATTGCCTACCGGGGCCCAAAGTCCAGATGTGGTTGGCTGTGTTGATTCACACCAGAATATTCTCTATCTGACGATTCATCCCCGTATCTTATATAAGCAAACTCCAGCGGAATTGCCACAACCTTCCTACACCCCCAACTATCCCTTGCAAGTTCCACCTCAACTGGAAAAACCCAATAGCACATTCCCAGGACAGAATTTACCAGGACAGAACCTGCCAGGACAAAAGGGCAAGGACTAGTGATGACTCAAGAGTTGTCGAGGCTATGACCAGCAAAGTGCAAGCGAAATTTGCTGGGCAAGTTGCATGGCTTTGAAGGGCTTAGGGATCATACCTGCATAGCTCGGGCTTTCCACAGCTTGCGGTAAAGCAGTCTTGGCAGTCATCAAAATCACGGGGATCGCTTGAGTGGTTGGTTGAGACTGGAGGGCTTGAAGGGTTGCAAAGCCATCCATTTCAGGCATCATCACATCTAATAAAATAGCGTCCGGCTGCTCGATCGCGGCTTTATCAACTCCTTCACTCCCCGAACTGGCGAGAGAAACTTGCCATCCGGCTACCGTTTGCAAGGCAAGCTGAGCTACGGCCTGAATATCGGCTTCATCATCAATGATCAAAATTCGTTTGGTTAGCACAGTAATAATCTCCAGGGAGAAGACAAATAGTTGAGGGGGCATAGAGCAGTGGTATATTTTTCGAGATGATGGGGCAATTAAGCCTCTTTCATCCTGGATGAGGAACAAGAATCCTTTCCCCCTTTAAAGGGATGAGACAAAGCCGTTCCCCTGAGACACTGTAGACGATTGTGGCAGAATAAAGTAAAAAGCACTTCCTTCACCAGGCGTACTATGGAGCCAGAAGGGAGACCCGTGCTGCTGCAGAATTGTGCGGCAAATTGCCAGACCTAATCCTGTTCCTCCTTTCTGGCGCGAATCTGAAGCATCCACTTGCTGAAAAGGCTCAAAGATACTTTGCTGTTTATCGATCGGAATGCCTCGTCCTTGATCCCGAACTTGGAAAAGCAAACCTGCAGACTCTGGCAGCGTCAAGGTAGCGTCAAGGTTCCCAGCAAATGTTGAATTGCCTGACTGCCAATGATTTACTGTAATCCATACGGTATGACCCGCGTTAGAAAACTTAATGGCATTGCTAATTAGATTAATTAACACTTGGATCACACGATCGCGATCACCCCAGACCTGCTCTGGCTCGCACTGTGTGATTAAGTTAATTTGGGCTTGTTTCGCTAGGGGTTGCATCACCTCCACCGCTTGCTGTACTAACTCCGCCACAGAGCACACTTGCGGATTAATTGAAATTTTCCCAGATTTAATTCTCTCTATGTCTAATATATCGTTGACCAACCGCATGAGGCGTTCTGTATTCTGGATAGCTATTTGGATCATTTTTTGGGCTTGTTCTGGTTGATGTTGCAACAATCCCCCTGCTAACAAGTCTAACGCCCCCGAAAGGGCCGTGAGCGGAGTTTTCAATTCATGACTGGCAATGGAAATAAATTCATCCTTAAGCCGATCGAGATCTCGCCGTTCACTAATATCCCTGGTAAAGCCGTAGTGGCCAGTACAGTGCTGATTTTGATCAAAGGCTTTGACCATGACAATCCGCTGGTCGAGCAGGCTACCATCTTTGCGCACAATTCGCACATCCACTTCAGCTCGATCGCGAGCCAATAGAGTTTGATACGCTTGTAGGGCATGGCGACGATCGTCGCGATGGATGCCTTTCCACCATTCCACCCCAAGTAAATCTTGAATCTGACATCCCATCATTTCTGCATGGGCGGCATTCATTTTCAGGTAGCGCCCTTCACGATTGATTTCGGAAATTCCAACAACCGCCGTTTCTAGGGCTTTGCTGAGCTTTAATAAATCCGCTTCCACTTGTTTGCGGATGGTGATATCCTGACCAACTGCTTGATATTCTACGACCTGACCACTGGGTTCTAAAATCACACGATCGGTCCATTGCTGCCAGCGAATTTCGCCATTGGAGAGCATGACGCGATGTTCATAGGTGACCACAGGCGTGGTTGGGGAAAGGGCTTGGAAGTGACGCTCTACTACCTGCCAATCTTCTGGAGGAATCATGGGTCTAAAGGTTTGACCCAATAACTCCGAGGCGGATTTGCCAAAATATCGACAGTAGGCTTGATTGACAAAGGTGAGTCGTCCATCGTGCAGAAAGCGACAAATGAGTTCCGTTTGGTCTTCCACGATCGCCCGGTAGTGGGCTTCTCGCTGCTGGAGTGCCAGTTCCACCTGTTTGCGTTCTCGCAGGTCTACCACCGTGGAACGACTCATGACATACTGCCCCTCACTGTCTCGCACCGCTGTTGCATTAATCAGCACTGGGAAAATTTCTCCCTGGCGATGTTTTAAATACAGCTCCACATCCCGCACCCAGCCCTGCTGCTTTAACTGCTCAAATTTTTCTAGCCATAGAGAAATACTGTCCGGAGCCAAGAGATCGACAAATTTTTTCTGCCCGACCACGGTTTCTCGTTGGTAGCCCAACATGCGTAATTCCGTATCGTTAATTAACACCACATTGCCATTGACATCCACAGAATGGTAGCCACAGGGGGCATTGTTGTAGATATCCTGCAGGGTGGCCGCATAGTCCTGCAGGGCTTCTTCTACCTGCTGTCGTTCCACGATCTGCTGAGATAACTCCTGGTTAACTTGCTCCAGTTGCTGAGCATAGCGTCGCATTGCTTGGATCAATTGTCCTGTCCACAGGAGGAGCAGCAATAATCCCACCATCAGGAAAAACAGCAGCCACAGCAAAGAATATTGGGGTGAAAGAAAATGATAGTCCAGAATAATATGACCCCCGATCGCCAGTACGCACAGCAGCGTCACTCCCCACAAAACAGCATCCTTGGAGGCGTTCGATCGATGGGCGTGGACTCCTCGGCGGAGCCATCGAGGCACAGCCCCGTACCAGTTTTGTTTGAATTGGGACAATCTAATTCCTCCTACCAATTACGGCTCCTGTCTGGAGGGATGAACACCCCCTGTAAGGGGATTGCTCGTCCTGAAATGATCTCTATATTCCCCGTACGTTTGATGCGGTCTAGATCACCCCTCCCCTGGTCTAACTTGGCTGAATCTTTTTCCCAAATTTCTTGCGGCGGAGTGGACGAGATTCGCGCAGATCCCGTTTTGCTGTTTCATACAAACTCATCAAATCGCCGCCAATTTGGGGATAATCTGCGATGCCAACGCTGAAAGAGACTTCAATCGGTTTGCTGCTCTTGTCCGGTATGATGACTTGACGACGAAAGACTTCCAAGACTTCACTCAAGCGTTTATAAGCCCCCGTTCGGGTCGTTCCATACATCCCCACTACAAATTTTTCGTTACTCCAGCGTCCCACTAAATCCTCTAAGCGAAATTGAGATCGCAACAGGTGCCCCAGTTGCTGCAAAACTTGATCTCCAAAGGCATAGCCATAGCGCTCATTAATCTGATGCATCCGATCGAGTTCTAGGAGTGCCAGGGAGAGGGGGACGTGATAGCGATCGGACAGGCGCAGGAATTTATCCAAGTCTTCACCAAACTTGCGTCGATTGGCGACCCCCGTTAAGGGATCTGTTTCCGATAAGCTGCGTAACAGGCGCGATCGCTCTAGCCGATTACAAATTCGAGTCACCAGTTCCGGACCAACAAAGGGTTTGGTGACAAAATCGTCGGCTCCTGCTGCAAAAACTTGGTGCATGGTTTCTGCATCAGAATAGGCTGTCAGAAACAGAATCGGTAACCCACTCCATTGAGGCGCATTGCGTAATTGTTGGCACAGTTGAATGCCACTGGGTTCCATTGCCACATCGAGAATGATCAGATCTGGCTGATACAGTTGCACTGGCTCAAACCAGTTTTGTTGGGGGGATAGGGCAATCACCTCCATGCCCCAGGGAGCCAAGACGGTTTCCAAGGCTGCTTGGATGCATTCATCATCATCAATGACGAGAATTTTGGCTTCAGCAGCACTCAGCATAGACTCGCCCCAGTTGATCATCGGGGTGGATACGGGACTGGAGGGGGCGGCGATCGCTGGGGAATTGGGTTGGACAGCAGTTGATACCCTACTGCTGGGTTCTGGATGGGTTAGCTCTAGAGGGGTTGGCTGCAGGCATTGGGCTTGGATGCGATCGATTTCAGCCTGCAACTGCTGAAAGCAGGGATTCAACCTCTCCCAAGTTGCCAATTGTTGCTGCGGCTCGGCTTGGAAGAACTGTTCTAGCTGGCGGGCCAAGTGACTCCCCATGTCGGCATCAAACATCCCTAGGGATCCCACCAAGTTATGGGCTGCTTTTTGTGCCTTTTCCTTCAGGGTTGTTTCCAACTGGTTTTCTGCAACTGACTGCAGAGCAGCCGCGATCGTGGTCATCCGCTCCTGAATTTGAGCCTGAGATTTTTGCCAGATCACCTGCATTCCTTGACGGAGAGCCACAGAGGTGATGGAACTGAGGGGAGGAGGGTTGGCTGGAGTCAGCGGAACGCCGGAGTCAACAGGGAGGGCAGCAATCGATGCAGAGGGGGCGG
>JAYKGX010000103.1:0-19037 GCA_035285565.1 Synechococcales cyanobacterium | reverse complement strand
GGGTGGGGCGTGGGGTGGGCTGGTTGGGCAACTGCGGTACAGCGCCGGATAACTTAGCCTGCTCTTCTGGAGTTAACTGCACTACATTCACGGTGCGCAAATCCGGTGCATTGCTGCCCGTGACGAGTGGCAACCCTAGGAAAAAAGCCCCATGCGCCCCTGTAGAAGCCAACACCGCCAAGGTCATGGGTTGACGCAGGAAATTAACGATCGCTGTTGCTAGGGTTTCAGAAGGTTGCCAGGGATCTGGGATCCGCGTCATGGGGTTGCTCTCCGAGGGGATGGAATAATGGACTAGAAGAACTGATCAGAATCGACTTGCTCAATCACAGGATGCTTTGCCATGAGTATTTTAGATCTGCACTCTGAAAAATACCCGATCCGGAATTCCGAATTAGACCGTCCCCAGAGTGATCTGAACAAACCAACTAGAGAGATCTGCAGAGGATTGCCAGCGCGATCGCGAGGCCACCTCATTTCTTTGCATTCTCCTGCACAGATGCCGTAACTTTACCCGACGCACACCACTGCAAAAAGTGCCATTTGTAAACAGATGTAAACTTGCGTTAATATTTCTTTAGGAAACAGTTCAGCTTGTTGGAGCTTTCTATCAGAGCTTTCAGCCAGCGCTTTTAAAGTGAACGCGAAATAGGGTAATGGGTTCAATCACGGGTGAACTGGATCCTGGTTTTTCAAAACCCATTGCCTTTCCCTGAGCGCATTTCTCGGGGCAACTCTATTTCTCATTCGGTTCTCTCCCCTGGGTGTGTTTATGCCGTTACCTGCCATTCTCCTACCGGGTTACTTTGCCCCTGGAAGTGAATATCAAACCTTAGCCCAACTTCTAGAAACCGCAGGCATTTCTACAACGATCGTGCCGTTGACTAAATGGGATTGGATCCCCACCCTAGGGGGACGATCGATTCAGCCGATCGTGGAAAAGATCAATCAGACGGTGCAAGCAGTACGGCAACAGACGAGTTGCTCTCGCGTCAACTTAATTGGTCATTCCGCTGGGGGCTGGATTGCCCGCATCTACTTGGGAGCTATGCCCTACGATGTCCATGGAATGCAACCGGGAAAAACCTATGCCTGGAAAGCCCATGAATGGGTCGATCGCTTGATTACCCTCGGCACTCCCCACACCAGCCAAGAGCGTTGGACCCGCAAAAATCTTGATTTTGTCAACCAGACCTATCCCAACGCTTACCATGAGGATGTGCGCTACATCTGCATTGCAGGTCAGTCTGTGTATGGCGAAAAAGCCGGAACAAAGCGAACCTGGAGCAGTTGGCTCGCCTACAACAGCTATGAATTAACCTGCGGGGAAGGCAATACCTGGGGAGATGGGATTACGCCAATCGCAGCGGCTCATTTGGAAGGGGCAGAAAATCTGGTTCTAGACGGGGTGCGTCATGCGCCGAGAAGTCCCGATCGCTGGTACGGATCTCCCGATGTGCTACCAGCCTGGATCGATTATTTGCGCTAAGGATCGTGGATTTAATCCTGATTCCTAAGGGGAGCGTGAAGCGATACTGAGGTTGAGGACGGCAATCCTCTTCCGGTAACCCACACCTACAATGGTGGTATCAGTTTCAACCCGATTTGGTAAACTGAAGCTGACTTATCCACGTAGGATTGCGAAACGAGAATGTCAGCAGAATTTCGCCAGCGCGCCGATCTCCTAGGCACACAAGTGATTACTCGGGATACGGGTAAACGGTTGGGGGTCGTCAGTCAGCTTTGGGTGGACATTGATAGCCGCGAGGTGGTGGCGCTCAGTTTACGTCCCAGTTTGTTTTATGGTACGCCCCAACCCATGATGCTGACTTGCATTCGCCAGATTGGGGATGTCATCCTCGTGGATGATGAAAATGTACTAGAAGATATTGATGTAGAACAGTACACCAGTCTTATCAACTGTGAGGTGATTACAGAGACAGGGGATGTGCTGGGCAAGGTACGGGGCTATAAGTTTGACATCGATTCTGGCAAGTTGGAAACCCTGACGATCGCTTCCTTAGGATTTCCCTTGATTCCAGATCAAGTCGTGAGCACTTTTGAACTTGGCATTAATGAAGTGGTGAGTAGTGGGCCCGATCGCTTGATCGTCTATGAAGGCTGCGAAGAACGGGTGAATCAATTGACGGTGGGGGTCCTAGAGCGTTTGGGACTGGGGAAAGCGCCTTGGGAACGGGAAAATGAGTTTCCGGTGGCTGCACCGATCCGCCCAGAAAATCAACTCCCTGCTGCCACTCGCGCCCCTATGGAACCGCCCACCTTGCGCCGCCACGCCCCCAATTCTGTGGAAGAGACCTGGGATGAAGATAATTGGGAACAGGAAGCAGAGCGCGTACAAGCAGCTCCCCCACCCCGTCAACAAGCCCGGTTTATGGAAGTGGATGACGATGATAATTGGAGTAATGCTTCCGATCGCGATCGTTACGATGAACCGAAGTTTGAAGATGACTACGATGATGTGGAAGATGTAGAAGTCATTGAGGTGATTGAAACCCCAACAGCTCCTCCAGCCACAAATACTGCACCTCAACCCGCAACAAATCCTGCCAGCGATGCAGAAGACCCTTGGCACAGTGAATCAAGCCGCGATCGCGCCAAGCTAGATCTGCCAGAATCCGAGGCGGTGAGCAAAGTGGAGCCGATGGAAAAGGTGAAGCAGGTGGAATATGAGGAATAGGGCCAGAGGGTGAAGGAGTCAAATCGCGAACATGCCAATCCCCTCATAGATCCTCATCTCAAACCTCGATCATATCCATCTTTAGATCTACCCGAGAGAGGTCATCTTTTGGGCATCTTTAGCAATCCTAATTGATTTGTGGGGCGAAATTCTGCCTGCACAGGCTTCTAGCCTGTCCCACAAAATTCTGTCTGCACAGGCTTCTAGCCTGTCCCACTTTTACAACTGAAAGAGGATTGCTATTTTTGCAATCTGACGCTGTTCCCCAGTTCTGCTGCTAGAGGATTCTTCGCAAATCTATGGCTTCAGCCGTCTGAGGATTCGCTACACTAAAGCATGTTCTCTGGAATACATTCGCTTAAATTTATTTTCCATGTGTCTCGTTTTACCATCTCCCTTTAGTAGTCATCTACCATTGCGCCATGTCACCTCGCCCTCAAACCTTGTTGGAACGTTTGCTGACACCGATCGCTCAAAATCTTGTAGGTCAAACCATTACATCGCCCCAGAGTCCCTTACTCGATCAAGCAACTCTACGGCAACTGCAAGAAAGGATTGATTGGGAAAAACAGATTGCTCGTTTGACAAACCCTCAAGTGCAATATCCTGATTACTATGTCCACCGCAACCATGTCCATGAAAATGTCAGTCGTAATCATAACTTGAAGGTCAATTCTGATATCAAAGATCAAAAAGATGAGAATTTAAATCGTTTTGATGTTGACAAGAATTTAAATCATGAGACTGATACTAACACTGTTGTAAATTCTGACACTGTTGTAAATTGTGACATCAATCGCAATAATCATCAGTTTCAGGATAGTTATGATTATCCTGGTGATTGCAAAAACAATTCTGCTGACCGCCATTCCCCCCATCAGCAAGGCTATCAGCAAGGCTATCTGTGCCAAGAATCTGCGATCGCCTATGATTCGCTCATGCAGTTTGCGCTTCCCCCCAATGAGCATTGGGTTCGGCAAGGTTTACTAGATGCCATTCAGGGACAGCCCCGGCGAATATTAGATTTGGGCTGTGGTACCGGAAGCACAACTTTATTACTGCAAAAACAATTTCCTCAGGCAGAAGTGGTTGGTTTAGATCTTTCGCCCTACATGCTGGCGATTGCCAACTACAAAGCTCAACAAGTCAACGCACCGATTCACTGGCGGCATGGCAATGCGGAAACAACAGGATTTGCCGATCAAACCTTTGATCTGATTACCGCCAGCTTGTTGTTCCATGAAATGCCACCCGCGATCGCGCAGAAAATTTTACAGGAAGCCCATCGTCTGCTCAAATCCGGGGGTGAAATGGTCGTGCTAGATGGCAATCCCGTTGTGGTACGCCAAACCCTTTGGTTGGCTAATTTACTGGGAGAACCCTATGTGCAAGACTATGCAGCGGGTTGTCTCCAGCATTGGTTAGAAAGAGCCGGTTTTGCAATCGTCAGTTCAGAGGATCTCTGGTTGTGTTATCAGATGAGTCGAGGCATGAAAGGGGTGCCGATCGTTGAACCACCGATGGTTGAGCCGCCATGGTCAGAGGCGATCGATCCCGCCATCAGTTGGGCGATGGGTTAAGGGCAAATCCCCATATTGCCAATCCCCATATTGCCATCGTAGAGACGTTCCGCCGGAACGTCTCTACAACAGGGATGGCGGAACGTCTGTACAACGGGATGGGAAAATTAGGCGATCGCATCGCAAGCGGGAGGTGAAATGTTAGGGTAAGAAAGCTGGATCTGATCTGGGTTGCCGCCAGCCCGATCGCTTTGTTCGTGAGTCTGCTTTGTTCGTGAGCCTATGTCCTTAAAAGCTGTTCTCTTTGATTTCAACGGTGTCATTATCAACGATGAGCCAATTCATGCAAAGCTGATCGAGCAATTATTGCTGGAAGAAAATCTACGTCTGAAACCAGGAGAATTTCGGCAAACTTGTTTGGGGCGTAGCGATCGGGCCTGCATTCGGGAGCTGCTGGCAGAGCGAGGACGGATGCTAACCGATGCTCAGCTAGAAGCCCTAGTTCAGCGCAAAGTCAAGGCATACCGGGCAGAATTGGAAACCTTGGAGAAGTTACCCATCTATCCCGGCATTGATGACCTGATTTTTAAATTGCAAGGGCTGAGCTGTAAACTGGCGATCGTCAGCGGTGCAGTCCGAACTGAAATTGAGTGGGTGCTCCAGCAAGCCAACTTAGCCCAACACTTTTCCATCATTGTGTCGGGGGATGACATCCAACAAAGCAAGCCGGATCCAGAAGGCTATTTGCGCGGAATCACCCAGCTCAACCAGAAGTTTCCCGAACTCCAGCTCCAGCCAACCGACTGTCTGGCGATCGAAGACACCTTTGCAGGCATCCAAGCAGCTAAGACCGCCGGCATCAAAGTCGTTGGCATTGCCCACACCTATCCCTTTCACATGATGCAGCGATCCTCCAATTGGGCGATCGACTACTTCACCGATCTCGAAATGGATCGCATTCAAACCCTCTACACTCAAGGAACCGAAAAACCCTTAGAAGCCCCAGCCTGAAGGATTTGAGGCTTGAGAAACAAAACAACGAGTCTTTATTCCCCTTGCAATTCCTGCAGCTTCGCCAACACTTCTTGACTGTGGAGGATCGGATTCACGCCTAGGAAGGTTGCCCGCAGTTGACTCTCCGGATCGATGATATAGGTATGGCGAGCCGATCGCACTCCTAGCCAGGATCCATAGGCTTTACTGACCGTGCCATCCGCATCTGCTAACAGGGGAAATTTCAAGCCTTCTGCATCACAAAATTCGGCATGGGAACCCACTGAGTCGGAACTGACCCCCACCACTTCTGCATTACGTTGATGATACTGGGGTAAATCTTGCTGAAACCGTCTGGCCTCCAATGTGCAGCCGGAGGTAAAGTCCTGGGGATAGAAATAGAGGACGAGCCATTTGCCGCGATAGTCCGAGAGGTGAACAGTTCCCTGCTCCATCTGGGTAGGTAGGGCAAATTCGGGGGCTGGTTGGTTCAAAGATGGGAGCTTGCCCCCCATGGCATAGGCTGGACTCGGCAGCAACCAAAGACAATTGATCAAGCAGAGAACTAACGCGATCGCCCAACGTCCCTGCCCGTGAAACCACAAGCGCAACTGCGATCGCAACTGCGAGTAAAAATGAGAGCGAATCACTCCAACTTGGATTTTGCGCAACATATTGTTACAAACTTAATATTTTTTCACAACTTCTATTTTGCCTGAAGAAATTCCTCCTCAGGGGGCTAGATTGCAGTTTTATTGGGCAAAATCCTCCACCCTTGTCCTACAAGCCAAGTATTTATACTTATTTAGTCGTCCAATTTAGGATTCCTTCTCCCCGAATTCTTGCTTTTTACCGTTGTCTCCCTTGTGACCGTTTCAGTCGTGCCCTATGATGTTTTGTATCGAAAATTTGACCTGTTTTTAGTGGAGGGGTCTCAATGGCTGGTACCACTGGTGAGCGCCCGTTTGGGGATATTGTAACCAGTATTCGTTACTGGGTAATTCATAGTGTAACGATTCCGATGTTATTCATCGCAGGATGGTTATTTGTACAGACGGGTTTAGCCTACGACGTGTTTGGCACTCCCCGTCCCAATCAGTACTATCCAACGACTCGCCAAGAACAGCTTCCGATCATTAGCAATCGGAAAGCCGTGCCGCAGCAGATGGATAAGTATATTAAGCAGACCTTGCAAAAGTAGTTTATCAACCGAGGTTTCAGTCGCTATGGCAAACAGCAACCTGAACCAACCCACGGTTTATCCCATTTTTACCGTGCGCTGGTTAGCCGTCCACACGCTTGGGGTACCCAGTGTGTTCTTCCTGGGCGCGATCGCAGCCATGCAGTTTATTCAACGCTAGGAGAGTAAGCAATCATGGATCGTAGCCCCAACCCCAACAAGCAACCTGTGGAGTTAAACCGGACTTCACTGTATCTGGGTTTGCTTTTAATTTTCGTGCTGGGAATTTTGTTCTCTAGCTACTTCTTCAACTAAATACTTTGGTGTGATCAGAAGCTTGCTGTTTAGGAGGTCATTCTTGTGATTCGGAACGGTAAAATCCCTTTGTGGATCGTGGCGACAGTTGCAGGTACAGGCGTGCTCGTCGTAGTGGGTCTATTTTTCTACGGTGCCTACGCTGGTCTAGGTTCTTCCATCTAGAGCATTCCATTGCATGTCTAAGCTTTTGGCTTGAATTGCTAATCCAACGTGAGTTCGACGAATCCTGGCGAGCCGATCCCCCTAGCCCCCTTAATAAGGGGGAACCAAGCCAAAATTAAGAAAGAGAAATCGTTATAGACTCTGATTTAGGTCACTTTTTCGGTTTGAAGTCCCCCTTAATCAGGGGGATTTAGGGGGATCGAGAGATTGACGGGAATCGAGTTTAGTCGAACTGGCGTTAATCCAGAAAAAACTGCTTGGGATCTGTGAAGTCTCGGGCAGTTTTTTTGCGGTCTAGTTTGGAATTTGTAAATTCTTCCTGGATCCGGAAAATCGATTTTTCCTAATGTAGAATAGAATCACAGGCGATCGGGGCATTCTAGTCTCTACAGGACTGTCTTATAGAGACTGTCTAGGGGATTAGGGCTGATCAATTCGCTGTTTCTTGTCGTTGCCATTAGGATCTACACACTCATGAAGCACCATTCTTCTTGTCAGGGGATTGTCTGGATCAGTCGGACTGTGGGGTCTCTGATGGCGTTCACGTTCCTGCTGGGGGCGGGCATGGATGGCAAGAGTCCCTTCGGCTGGGGTGCAGATCAGGCGATCGCCCAAGAAGCTTGTTATATGGTGACTTCGAGTGGACAACGGGTCAGCTTGGGGGCTCTTTGCGGTGAAACCCCACCGGAGGCAAAATCGCCCATCTCCTCTACTGGGGCTAAGAAAGATGGCATTGTTCGCATCAAAATTAAACGCCGTCTAGCTTCTACGCCTGTGATTGATGTTGCATTTAACGGTCAAGCCTACGAAATGATTTTTGATACTGGGGCGAGCAGCACACTCATTACAAGTCGCATGGCCAATGCCCTCAAACTTCGACCGACGGGATACCGCAATGTGATTATTGCGGATGGTAGTACGGTGACCTTTCCAGTGAGTTCCATCCAAACGGTGGCTGTGGGAGGCGTGACGGCAAAAAATTTAGAAGTGACCGTTGCAGACAAGGCAGATATCGGACTGTTGGGGCATGACTTTTTTGGCAAATACGATGTCAAGATTCGCCGCACGGTTGTAGAGCTTCATCCCCCCTCAGGTCAATAAGATCTGGCGATCGGATTTTTAGGGCAGGTTACAAAGTTACAAAGTTACAAAGCGAGACAGAAGCGATAGCATTTCTAGGGTTCCATGGCATAATCCTGGCATTTAGTAGTGAAGTTCTACTGTCAGGCTTTACTTTTCGCAAGGAATTTAAGAAATGACCATGATGCAATCTAGATGCCGTTGGGTTCGTTCTACCCTAATTCGTTCGACCCTGCTCAGTGCAACAACTGCCTTTCCCCTAGTGGGTTTACCGTTCCTGATGCCAACCCAGTTACAAGCACAGGAAACTGCTTCGACTTTAGTGGGGCAATGCCGTGCCGCTAAACAGCAAACCACCATTTTTCAAGAGCGATCGGCGAGTAGCAAAGCCCTAACGATCGTCAAAGTGAATGAAAAAGTGACCTTAGCGGAAAATACTGCATCCGAAGGCATGATTTCTGTCAGTGCTCCGGTGAAGGGCTTTATTCAGACGGTGAATCTGAAACCCTGTCCTGGGCAACCCAAGCCTGATACCTCGGTTTGTCGGATGGTGACCCAAACAAAAGGGTTGGTGATCCGCAAAGAACCGGGCACAGGAGAAGTGGTGGGCGGTGTGAAACTGAATGAAAAAGTCACCTTGGCTGGGACGACGAGCAAAACGATCGAAGGTCGCATTTGGGTAGAGGTCAGCAAACCCATGGCAGGATGGATCTCCAGTGGGTTAGAGAATGGCTCTAAAAATCTCGATTCTTGTAAGTAATCAGGTTGGGATTGGGTTGAAGTTTGCGAAATTTCACATTTTCGGGGTGTTGGGTTTCATCCTTCAACCCAACCTACAGCTACACTGATGCATGGGAGGGGGTTCTATGCCGGTTGCGACTCAAAGAAGACTGACCCTAGAGGAGTATTTAGCTTACGAATCTGATGCAGGGTTGAAGTGCGCGTTGGTCGATGGAGCGATTTTTGAGATACCACAGGGAACGGGCAAACATGGCGCAATCATCGAATTTTTGCATGATGAGCTGAGAGCTGAAATTAAACGGCTGGCGCTTCCCTGGATCGCCAAGGATACGAAAATCGCGGTTCTGTCACCTCGGGGTAGGCGGTGGGAGACTGCAAGGGTGCCGGATGTAGTGGTGCTAACGATAGAGCAATGGGAAAGTATGGCGGAGCGAGAAGCCTTTATCCCACTGAATGACCCGCCTCCGCTACTGGTGATTGAAGTGGTCAGTCCCTCTACGATCGCCACGGACTAACGCACCAAACACACCGAGTATGCCGTATTGGATATTCCTGAATATTGGATTGTCGATCCATTAGACATGAAAGTGACCCTTTGTAATTTGCAAGATGGGGCTTATGACGATCGCGTGTTCACAGCAGATAGGTTCACATCAGATCCAGAGTCTACCGGAGAGACTGGAGCGATCGTTTCTCCAACTTTCCCCAGTTTGACTTTGACGGCTGCCCAGGTGCTGAATGCAAGGCGTTAATTGCAAGGTGCTGAATGCAAAGCGTTGATTGCAAAGCGTTGATGGCGATCGCCATTCCTCTCATTTTTCTGCCACAAAAGGCGTATTCCACAGGATCCAATTTTCTTTATTAAACGGCGATCGCCACTTGTGGATTAACTGCAATTCTATTTTCTGACGCGATCGAGTGGCAGCGGGGGCATCTTTCCAAAAGGCAATCCCAAGCTGGGTGGGCAAGTGATTATTGTAATGGGCTTGTTGATAGTGCAGCAGATAGCGTTTGCAGTCATGTTCACCTTGCCAGCGTTGATTGGATTTGACGGTTTCTCCGATATAGAGCAACAGAGAAGCAGCATAGTCAATCACAAAATAGAGGGCGGGAACGCCTGCATCTGAAGCACGCCAGCGCCAAAACTGGGTATTTTGCTGCGGCAAGGCAAAGGGATCCAATTGCTCTGGGTCGGTGATTAGGGCAGGGTCGATCGCGGCTTGAGGGGTGCGATCGTTGCAAGACAGGTCAGAGAATAACGACGATTCGGTGAATAATGCCGTTTGGCAGGAACTGGGGGCAATCGGAACCTGTTGTTGGTAGGTCATAACCCTTTGTTTCCAGTCTTGCAGAGCGATCGCACTCATTTCTAAGTTGTCACGCGGTTGAGTCTTATAAGTTCCAGCTAAGTCTTGCACAGAAAAAAGGGACGGCTGTTCAACTTGCTGTTCAACGTTGTACTTCAAGACCCTAGCTCCCAGCATTTAGAAAGAGAACGCAGACAGGATATCATAAGAACCAAAAATTGCGATCGCCCCTTAGTTATCCTGACTCTTGTCATGCCTGATTTAAATCCTGACACCCTGGCTGATTTCCTATTCACCACCCTCCCGCACACCTTGGGAATTCCCTGGTACATTGCTGCTAGTTGGATGGGCTTACTACACATGGCAATCGGTACAATCGCAGCTTTGATTGCACAGCGCAAGGGACGGAATTTAAAAAACTGGCTGGCGATCGGCTGGATTGCAGGGACTCCAGCAGTCATTTATGCGCTCTGGTTGAAGATTGAAGAATAAAGAATTGAGAAGGGTGGGAGCCGATCGTCTACAACCGACCTTGAGTCATCGCCGCCTTAAAGTACACAAGCATTGCAAAAAACGATCGCCCCTCCAATTCACCCACACCGGGTTAGAAGAGCGATCGTCTCATTCAATCAATTCCCGATCTTAGATTTCTAGAATCCAAAATCCAAAATCTAAAATCCAAAATCCCACTGGGTTTAGTAATCGAAATCACCGCCCATGCCACCACCTGCAGCCGGAGCAGCTTCCTTCGGTTCAGGCTTGTCTACAACGATGCACTCAGTGGTGAGCACCATAGCTGCGATCGAAGCTGCATTTTGCAGGGCAGAACGAGTCACTTTAGCAGGGTCAACAATACCGGCGGCAAACATGTCTACGAACTCATTGGTGGCAGCGTTGAAGCCCGTGTTGAAGTCTTTCTCCTTCACACGCTCAGCAATCACCGCACCGTTTTGACCTGCGTTTTCAGCAATCCGCTTCAGAGGCGCTGTCAAGGCACGGGAGACGATCAATGCTCCGGTTAGCTCTTCGTGGCTCAGGTTGCCATTTGCCCAGGTTTCCAGTTCGGGAGCCAGGTGTGCCAGAGTGGTACCGCCACCGGGAACGATCCCTTCTTCAACGGCTGCTTTGGTTGCGTTGATGGCATCTTCCAGGCGCAGTTTGCGATCCTTCATTTCGGTTTCAGTTGCTGCACCCACTTTCACAACTGCCACGCCGCCCGCCAGTTTTGCTAGCCGTTCTTGCAGCTTTTCCTTGTCGTAGGAAGATTCGGTTTCTTCCATCTGACGACGGATTTGCTCCACCCGTGCCTTCACTTGGGCTTCGTTACCGTCTGCGACGAGGGTGGTGTTGTCTTTGGTGATGGTGATGCGGCGAGCTTTGCCCAGCATATCCAGCTTGGTGCTGTCCAGCTTCAGACCTGCATCTTCGGTGATCAGCGTTCCTCCAGTCAGCACGGCAATATCTTCCAGCATTGCTTTCCGACGATCGCCAAAGCCAGGGGCCTTCACCGCTGCCACATTCAGCACCCCACGCAAACGGTTGACCACCAGGGTTGCCAGGGCTTCTTTTTCAATGTCTTCTGCAATGATCACCAAAGGACGACCCGCACGTGCTACTTGCTCCAGAACCGGAACCAGATCTTGCACTAGAGCGATCTTCTTGTCGGTGATCAGGATGAACGGCTCATCCAACACAGCTTCCATCCGCTCGGTGTCGGTGGCGAAGTAGGGGGAGATATAGCCCTTATCAAAGCGCATCCCTTCGGTGACTTCCAATTCGGTGGTCATGGATTTGCCTTCTTCCAGGGAAATCACGCCTTCTTTGCCCACCTTATCCATGGCAGAAGCGATCATTTGACCCACTTCATCGTCGTTCCCAGCCGAGATAGCCCCTACCTGCGCGATCGCTTTGGAATCTTCCACAGGACGAGCGTGCTCTTTAATGCGATCGACTAGGAATGCAGTCGCTTTGTCGATCCCTTTCTTCAGCAGAATCGCATTGGCACCAGCCGCGACGTTGCGTAGACCTTCTTTGACGATCGCATGGGCGAGAACGGTTGCGGTGGTGGTGCCATCCCCAGCAGCATCGTTCGTTTTGGAAGCGGCTTGGCGGATCAGGGAGACCCCGGTGTTTTCGACGTGATCTTCCAGTTCAATTTCCTTAGCGATCGTGACACCATCGTTGATGATTTGAGGTGCGCCGAACTTCTTCTCTAGAACCACGTTGCGTCCCTTGGGCCCGAGGGTGACTGCCACTGCCTCTGCCAGGATGTCCATGCCTTTTTCTAGGGCACGACGAGCGTTTTCGTTGTAAATAATGCGCTTAGCCATGATGTCCTCTGCTTAATAGCTGATAGCTGCTTGATGTTGGAAAGGGAGGTAACCAGCGGGTGGTGTTCCGCAGGTGATACACACCAATTTGAAGGAGATGGTGCAGGCTGTGACCTAGCTCACCACGGCCAAAATGTCCTTCTCAGACAGCAGAACATAGTCGTCGCCGCCCAGTTTGATATCGGTGCCTGCATATTTGGAGTAAAGCACCTTGTCACCGACCTGCACTTCCATGGGTTGGCGCTGACCACTTTCGTTGGCTTTGCCGGGCCCCACTTGCATAATTTCACCCACTTGAGGCTTTTCTTTGGCATTGTCCGGCAGGATGATGCCACCTGCGGTTTTTTCTTCTGCTGCGCTCACTTTTACGAACACGCGATCGCCCAAGGGCTTCACCGTGGATACACTTAGAGATACGGCTGCCATACTTCGTCTCCAAACTTTTGAACAGTAGAAAGTGCTCTTAACACGTTGGCTGGAGGATCGTCCCGAATCGCCTCAGATTAGACCCGATCGCAGCGATCGCTTTAATCCATCGCCGTAATCAGGGATTGAGTTGATTGTGATCTGGATTGATCCAATGGATCTGACTGCCCCTTAGCCAGTGTAGTGGAAGAAGTACTCATTTTTAGCACTCTCTTCACCTGAGTGCTAATTTAACGAAGCTTCATTTTTCATGCAAGCGTTAAGACTGTACGGCTTCCCGAACTGAGGGGCGATCGCTAGAACCTGAGAGACATGACGGACTGGCTCATAACCTGATTTCATCTCCTGCGCACTTCCCCTATTTCCCCAGATAGAGGTTTATGTATTTTCCATGAAGATACGTATGCCTACGGGTAGAGCCATGGGCTAATGTGATATTAATTACGTATGGCTTCTATGAGGTTTTTACGCCTAATCAGAATTCTTTGGGAGTTCTCTAGGTGAGTGAAACTTCTTAGCAGACAACTGAGTGTAGCAAAGGCATAGGGTGGGCGGTTGCTTACCCTATTTTTGTGTGCGTCTTTTTTTTGTGCGTATTTGTGTGTGTGTAGTTATTTTTGTGCGTGGGTGTGGCTTGCTGATGAATTGAGGAACTCGGCAATACGATCGCAGGCTTGCTGCAGTCGAGCAGGTTCATGGACGAGGGCAAATCGCACGTAACCCTCACCCCCCGCTCCAAACCCAGATCCGGGTGAAGCCGCAACTCCCGTAGTCTTAACTAAATCAATGCAAAACTCCACGGAGGACTGCTGACAGGTTGCCGGTAACTTTGCCCAGACGTACATCGTGGCGGCTGGGGTAGGAACTGACCAGCCGATCGCCCTTAGGGCAGCTATAAAGGCATCCCGTCGTCTGCGAAAGGTGTGGACGGTTTCCTGCACCTGGGTGGGATCACTCGTGAGAGCAGCGATCGCGCCGTTTAGAATCCCTAAATATTGGTTGAAGTCCACGCTGCTTTTGATCTGACGGAGGGCTTGGATCAGTTCCGCATTACCGATGGCATAACCGATGCGAAAACCTCCCATGTTATAGGATTTGGACAACGTGAAAAATTCAATGGAACAGGATTTTTGTGGATCGGCTTGCAGAACAGAAGGCATTGCTTGCGAGCCAAAATACAAATCCACGTAGGGAAAATCGTGTACTAAGGCTAAGTGGTGGGCTTGGCAAAACTGGACGGCTTCCTGGAAGAAACTCAAGGGGGCGATCGCACTCGTCGGATTGTGGGGATAGCTTAGAACCATCATGCGCGCCTGAGCTAAGACCTCGGTGGGAATATCGCTGAAAACGGGGAGAAAGTCATGCTCCGGACGAAGTTGCATGGGATAAATTTGACCGCCCGCCAGGTAAACACCCCCCGCATGGGAAGGATAGCCTGGATCCAAAAGCAATGCATAGTTTCCTGGATTGAGCAGGGCTAGGGGCAGGTGGGCGGTGCCTTCTTGGGAGCCAATTAAGGGTAGAACTTCTGTTTCGGGATCCACAGAGAGACCAAATTTTTGTTCATACCAATGGGCAGCCGTTTTGCGGAATTCGATAGTGCCGTTGAAGAGCAGATAGCCATGGGTGTGCGGATCTTGGAGGGACTGGGCGATCGCACTGAGAATGGAGGGATGGGTCGGCAAATCGGAGGAACCGAGGGAGAGATCGATGATGTCTTTGCCGAGACGTTTGGCTTGGGTTTTGGCCATGTCCATGTCGGCGAAGACGTTGGAGCGGAGGGAGGTGAGACGATGGGCAAATTGGATCATGGTTTGGCAGGGGTGGGGGATCGTTTGTGGGGGTCTAATTTCGATCGCAATTCAGTTTGGATTCTGGCAAGGATAGACTTTTCATCTAGGGAATTTAAAATTCGGGTGACAACGGCTTTGGGGCTTTCGGCTCCCCAATTGGCTCCGTTGGCAAGATAGACTTTGGCGACTTGTCCAATCCCATAGGTGGCAACTCCGGCAACCCCCGCTTGGGTCATGGCAACGGCGAGGTAGGGACCGATCGCAAGTCCACCCGTGGCAGGGGTGGCGGCTCCTAGTAAGCTTTTCAAGGTGCCTAATCCCAAGTTGGCAAGGAGTTCACTCGCCGTCATGCCTCCCATGGCGATCGCAATATTTTTCAAGAGACCCACGGCTCCTTGTTCGGTCATCGGGAATCCGTACAGTTTGGAAAGGCTGATGATCATGGCAATGTCGATCGTGGCACTGCTCAGCAGATCTAAAATGGTCACGGGATTGACGGCGACCGCCACCGCCTTAGCCATAACGGCGTTCCAAATCGCCCGATCGCCATTCCGTTCCCGAATTTTCAACTTGCGTTGGACAATCTGCTCATTCACTTCATCGGCATAGAGCATGGAATTCAGGGCTACCAGAGATTTACCCTCGCGATCGAGCACTTCTAAAATCTTCAGTTTCAAGGCTTCAATCTGAGGCTTCCCTGCTTGCATTTGTACCTTGAGCCGTCCGTCTGCCTGCCGGGTCGCAATGGGAATCAGGGGGGCTGCTGAAGCCATGACAATTTCATCGGGGGAGAGCAATTCCTTGACTCGTTCATCCCGGATTTTTTCGTAGACACTGAGGCGATCGGCTTCTGGATATTGGTCAATTTTGTTAAACACCAGCAGGATCGGTTTCCCAAAATTCCGCAGTTGGGACAGAGCCTGATGTTCCACCTGGGTGATATCTCCAGAGACGATAAAGAGCAACAAATCAGCTTTCTGGGCAACTTGCTTCGCCAGCAATTCCCGCGATTCCCCTGCCACTTCATCAATGCCCGGTGTGTCAATGAGGCGGATCTGTCCATCCACAGAACCCTGCTGCACTCGCCAGTCTGCCACTTCTTCCGTTTGGGTCACTCCGTGAATCGCACCGGTCTGAAATATGGATTGCCCCAGCAGAGCATTCAGCAATGAAGATTTTCCCCGCCCCACCATCCCAAAGGCTGCAATGTGAACCACGGACTGTTCCAGCTTATCTAGCATGGCACTGAGGCCGTTCAGTTCCGCTTCCAAGCCAGTGCGTTCCAGATCATTCAGGTCTAATTTTTTGACGAGTTCCTTAAGGGTCGATTGCGCTTGGCGATAATGCAGTTCTGATTGGAGGGTGGCAAAATCTGCGATCGGATCCTCCAGAAGGGATGGATCAGCAGATGAGGGATCAGTTTCCCCAGCATCAGAGGACATCGGCAGCATGGTTGTTTCCCATCAGGTAGCATCCCGATTGTACAAGATACCCGTAGAGACGATCTGCTGAGACGACCCTACCACCCGGTTCCCACCGCAGCGATCGCCCTGATCACCCATCCCACCGGATTGTCTGTACCACCCTGCCCTACAGCGATCGCATCGAGCATCCAACCCCGCTAAGCCAAGTGGTTAACCAACGCCAAATTCATTTTGCCAAAATTCGTGGTCAAGGCAATATTGAGCATCTCCATCGCCTCCACCAGCCAGCGCACGCTTTCTTGCACGCAAGTTTCGTAGTGATTAAACAGAATCGAAATGCGTTTTTCCAAATAGGGCTTGATCTTGCGGCAAATTAAGACCAGCCTGAGCAAGAGACTAGTGGTATTGATCGGCCCAATATTGGACAGCAGATCGGCAAACACAAAGTGACGCGGATTTTGAGGACTCTCCACTACGAGAAAATTCAGCAATTGGCTACAGGTTCGCAGCAACAGAAACTCATTGAACGGTTGGTTATGGTTTTCTGGCAGGATGCTGTGAAGCTGCTCATATAAGACATTGTTGAACTGACGACGACCATAGTCAGAATCCACGACATCGACTAAGTATTCATAAAGATCGTCTTTGAAGCTGCGGAAATTACGAGTTTCCTGCGTGTGAGTCAGGAATCGCTGTGCCATATCCCGTTGAGTCCCCTGCTGGGAAACTTTGCCCGCAAACTGGTGTAAAGCCTGACAAAGCGCAGGTTCACTGAGTAAGGTCGGATTTTTGACAGGATAGAGCGTGCGTCCGATCGTATTAGACTCCGTCAGCTTAAAAATTTGCGATCGTCGGACTTGATAGGTAACAAATTGCGATAAATCGATTTCATACTGGCGTTGCATTCCTTCCTGCAACTGGCGAATCGATTGCTGATCTTCTAACGAACAGCCTTCCGTAACTAGGCAGTGAGAATATAAATAGGGATAGCGCCGGATTAATTTACCTAAAGGTTGGCGATCGCTTGGGAGACTCTCAATCTGAGCCGCCATCACATCCGCTAAGCGACGCAATGCTAGGAACTGCTCAGTCAGCAGAAAATCTCGCATTAACTCCCGCAACCGTTTAATCGCTTTCGTCCGGGTATATTCTGTAATGGGTTGCTTAGGGGGAGATTCCAAAAGACTGACAAGTTCCGGAATCGCCACTTGATAATGGGGACGACCCTGCCAACGGTTGGTCAGAATGTGAATACAACGATTGAGGATAAAGCGAAATTCTTCGTCAGCAATTTCCGAGAGCACCAATTCATCTAAGCGGTGGATAATCCTGTTTTCAGGATAACTATTTCCTTCAATGAACAAGTGACGGATCCGGACGAGGAGCTGAGCAGGGGATTCGATTTGAACCAACTCTAAAAGGTGATCATAGAGTTGCTGCTCTTCGATGCCGACTTGACGATGTGGTTGATTTGACCAATGGCTCACTGGAGTAGCACTCCCATTTTCAGACAAGTAGTTCCAAATAGTTGGTTCATTATTTCCTATTAGACGAGTCTCCCCTAAGTTATGCAGGTGGCTCGTTTACATTTTCCTGCATCTTATGGGATCACGAACGTCAGAAACAGTTGTATTGAGCACGTTGTATAACGGTTCCTGTAGATATCTATCACTTAAGAGAGGTTTGTAGATGCTTTTATTTTTTATACTACCCCCTCGATTATTGACTCCGTAAAAGGACGATTGCTTTATCAAATCTACACGGCAATCTCCTATTTTTTCGGGGAGACACTTTAAAAACTGGTCTATGGTTGCTGAAAAGCACCTATTTCTTGACTTCTGCTAGAAATTGACAATAGGAATGTAAAAGTTATGTGACAACTAATCGGAGGCTTGCTAGGAGCAAACCCTTGGCAGAAATAGCAATAGCGGACACAGAAGAAAATTTTGGACTTCTAATCACTCTGTGAGACCAAACGCGATCGCACCTTCAGGAGAAGCCTAACCAGAGGGAGAAATCTTCCCTCGGCTGACCTTGTATTGATTTATACCCAGAAGATCTAGATTTTCCGGATTTCTGCTCAAGGAGACGGGCAAAAAGAGGCGGGCAATCTGTCATCAAGGATTGTCATCCACTTGGGTCACCCGGCGCAGGTTGAGCACATCACTCATTTTGCGAATTTGCGTAAAGGTTCGCTCTAGCTGCTCATGATCACAAATATCAATCCCCAGATCGATGACTGCTGTCTGATCAGGGTAGGTTTTTACCTGCGCATTGCGCACATTGATGTTGTGATCGGTCAAACGGGAGAGTAGATCCTTCAGAACCCCCACACGATCGATAACTTCCACTTGGATTTCCACCGGATAGGTTTGTTGGCGACCGCGATCGCAGCCCGGATTCCAACTGACAGGAATCAACCGCTCCCCATCTACCTGTTCTAAATTGGGGCAGCCCTGCCGATGGATGGAAATCCCATTCAGCCGCGTCACCACACCAATAATGGACTCTCCTGGCAGTGGGTTACAGCATTTGGCAATGTGGTACAACATGCCCTCCACCCCGGTAATGGGTGAAGTGGAGGTGGGAGTTGGAGCCGAGCGGGGACTCGTAAAGGCAACATTGGGGACAGTGGCATTGGAAGTGGGAGCTTCTAAAGTCCGCTGTTGCGCTTTGACAGCATCGCGAATTCGATTGAGGGCATGGTTTAAGGTAATTTCGCCATAGCCGATCGCCGCTAGAAAATCATCAACGGTGTGGTAGTTGCAGCGTTCTGTCGCCGTTTGCATGGGGGCAGATTTCAGCAAGGCCTCGAACCCATTTTTGCCCAAGGATTTCTCCAACATGTCTCGCCCTCGGGCAATATTTTCATCCCGATGCGATCGCTTATACCATTGACGGATGCGATTGCGGGCGCTGGGAGTCACCACAAAGTTCAGCCAATCCAAGCTAGGATGGGCATTCTTTTGGGTCATGATCTCGACAATATCGCCATTTTCCAGAATGGTATCCAAGGTCATCATGCGCCCATTCACCTTAGCCCCAGCGCAGTGATTACCCACTTC
>JAYKGX010000102.1:0-4288 GCA_035285565.1 Synechococcales cyanobacterium | reverse complement strand
CGGTGCAACGTGATAAGTTTGAAGTACCACCTAAAAACTTTCACAGCAATGAAACGCACCATCCGCAACTGGTCTGAGTATAACGCAGGATTAAAGCAGCGAGGAAGCCTGACTTTTTGGGTCGATGGAGCCGTCCTGACAGCTTGGTATAACCGGGAGCGGAGTGGTAAACCGGGTGCTTCGAAGGAGCTATTGCTCCAATGTGTGGCGCTGAATCACATGATCCAAATTGCTAAACCGGATTCTATCTGCGTTGAAGCATAGGAATTTCCCCTTTCATTCCAGTAGTGTTGCTTATTTTTATTCATGCAACAACGCCCCTCGCAATCGTTGCTTCTACGCTGAATTTGTGTATCGCTTGCCATCAATATCAGTAGATGTCGATCCTGCCAATGTTCTGGGTATTGACCCCGGATTGAAGAACTGGTTGACCTGCATCAGTAATGTTGGCACAGGTTTTATGATTGACGGCTTGCAAGTGAAAGCTGTAAACAACTGGTATAACAAGCAAATTGCTGTCATCAAAGAAGACAAGCCCCAAGGGTTTTGGTCAAGAAAGCTAGCTGCAATCACGGAGAAGCACAATTGCCAAATGCGTGATGCGGTCAATAAAGCGGCTCGGTTGGTGATTGTCCACTGCATTGAAAATCGGATTGGAACGATTGTTTTTGGCTGGAATAAAGGACAACGGCAAGCGGTCAATCTTGGCACCAAGACGAATCAAAAGTTTGTGCAAATTCCGACCGCAAGGCTCAAAGATCGGGTTGCTCAATTGTGTGAACAGCATGGCATTCGGTTTATCGAGACGGAAGAATCCTACACATCGAAAGCAAGTTTCCTTGACCAAGACGAACTGCCTACATTTGGTGAAAAACCCGAAGGGTGGAAGTCTAGCGGCAAGCGAACAAAGCGCGGATTATTCCGAACAGCCAACAATCAATATATCAACGCGGATTGCAATGGTGCTGCCAACATTCTGCGTAAAGTAGCCACAACACTTGGCTTAGATCTGAGTGGAGTGAGTATGGGGTCTTTGACTGCCCCCACCCGGATTCGTTTCTGGGTGACAGCTAAGAAGCGTTGCGAAGGGGTGCTTCTAGCCCACGTAGCAACATCTGCTTAGAATCCCCCGTTTTTAACCAGGGGAGAAGTCAAAGTATTCAACTGCTGGCGATATAGCTGGAATCACGTTTTGAGGGCGATACTCAATTTGGGGGCGATATTCAATGGCATTCTCACGGGAGGAGATTTGCCGATCGATGTGACGATCGGTTATGATATGTAACGAAATATTACAACCCCTGAATCTGCCATGGTTTCCCTTTCCCAGGCGGCCCAATCCCAAGCGAACTCGTCTCCGGCTAACGCGTCTCAAGACTTTTCTCAACCTGCGATCGCTGCCCAGATGAATCCGGTGGGGGGATTGGAACCCGATCGGTTTGAAGTGCGTGAAGCTTGGTATCCGACCCATTTCCTAGAAGATTTGGATCGCAGTCAACCCAATGCCTTTACCCTGCTGGGTGAGGATTTGGTTATTTGGTGGGATCGAACTGAGCAGACTTGGCGCGCTTTTGCAGATCAATGTCCGCACCGTTTAGCGCCTCTCTCAGAAGGACGGATTGCTGAGGATGGTTTGTTGGAATGTCCTTACCATGGTTGGGCGTTTACGGGGTCTGGCGAGTGCGATCGCATTCCTCAGCAGCCAGAGGGCGGACAAGCAGAGACTTCGCGGCGAGCCTGTGTGCGCAGCTATCCTGTCACAGAGCGGCAGGGATTGTTGTTTGTCTATGGGGGCAACCCTGATCGGGCGGCGGCGGCGGCAGTGCCTGTGATTGAGCCAGTGGAGACGGATACTGAGGGTTGGGTGTGGATGAATGTCTTTCGGGATTTGCCCTACGATGCCCTGACCCTGTTGGAAAATGTGTTAGATCCCAGTCATTTGCCCTTTACCCATCATCAATCTGTGGGCAATCGAGCGAATGCGTCTCCGGTGGAATTAGAGGTGTTGCAGTCTGATAAGTATGGATTTACGGGCTTGTGGGCAGAGGGACCGCGCCGGGGCAAATTGGGATCGCAGGCGACCACGTTTATTGCGCCCAGTTTGATGTGGCATGATCTGACCTCCAAACAATTTGGGCGGACGATTACTGCGGTTTATGCGACGCCGATCCGCAAAGGGGAATGTCGGCTTTTTGCCCGCTTCCCGTTTAAATTTGCCTCAAAATTTCCGGCACTGGCGATTCAATACACCCCAACCTGGTATTCCCACTTGGGACAGAATGCCATCTTAGAAGATGATCAAATCTTTTTGCATTGGCAGGAGCGTTTTTTAGAGACCCAGGGGGGCGGTGAAGCCTTTTCTAAAGCATTTTATTTGCCGACTAAGGCCGATCGCTTCGTGTTTGAATATCGTCAATGGATTAGTCAATTCCAGGCTGATCCCTTTCCGGGGCAACCCTTACCGCCCAGACTCGATCGCCAGGTGCTGCTCGATCGCTACCATTCCCACACGGAAAAATGCAGCAGTTGTCGGCAAGCTTTAAGCAGGATTCAGAAGCTCCGTAAAGGATTAGTGGTTAGTAGTGCGATCGCGATCGTGCTAACGGCTTGGCAATCGAATCTGTTTTTGGCGCTGATGACGTTAGGGTTGGGCGCGGTCTGGTATGGGCTGGGGCAGTTGGAGCGGCGCTTCTATGAAGGTCGAGTGATTCCGCCTCGGAACCGGGCTAAATGATGATTTGGAGTCTGCTTGCATAATGGCATTTGTGCCAACGTGTTACCCCTCAGATGAGACGGAAGTGCCTACAACGGGTGCTTCCGGTGCCCCCTTACTTACGGAACTCTCTGAGGAATCATTATGGCGATTAATGCTTTTTTCTCCCAATCTCTTGGTGTGCTTACGGTTTTTGGGGACAATGCTAATAATACGATCGCGCTGGGTCAAACGGCGGCGGGTGATTTGTTGGTGAATGGTGGTGCGGTGCAAATTCTGGGTGGTAAAGCCCGTGCTGCCGATGCCCGCCATATCTTTTTAGTTGGGTTTGGTGGCGATGATACGCTGAAAATTGATGAATCCCAAGGCAAAATTGCAGCAACCACGTTTTTCTTAGGTGGGGATGGCAATGACACGATGATTGGGGGTTCAGCCGTGGAATGGTTTTATGGCGGCCATGGTCATGATTTTGTGGATGGCAATGGCGGGAATGATATTGCGTTTTTAGGCGCAGGGGATGACACTTTTGTTTGGGATCCAGGGGATGGTAGCGATCGCATTGAAGGCGGGGCTGGACTGGATACGATGGTGTTTAATGGCTCTAATGGTGATGAAATTTTTGATCTGTCTGCCAATGGCGATCGCCTCAAGTTCTTCCGCAATCTGGGTAACATTGTGATGGATACCGATGATGTGGAACGGGTGAATGTGAATGCCTTGGGTGGCAAAGATACGATTACGATTAACAATCTGGCAACGACTGATGTGCGAGAGGTAAATCTTAGCCTGGAGAGTTTGGCAGGCAATGGTGTGGGTGATACGCAATTGGATCAGGTGATTGTTAATGGTAGTAATGAAGCGGATACGATCGCAGCATTGACGGAAAATAATCTCTACAAAATTACAGGATTAGCGGCTACCGTTCAAGTTGTTGGTTCAGAGGCGACGGATACGCTTAGAATTAATGCCCTGGGCGGTAACGATCGCGTTGATGCAACGAATCTGGCTGCGGCGAGTGTTGCTCTGACCCTGGATGGGGGTGCAGGCGATGACATTCTCTTTGGGGGTGCGGGCAAGGATATTATGTTTGGGGGGGATGGCAATGACTTTATGAATGGGCGACGTGGGGATGATGTTGCTTTCATGGGGGCGGGGGATGATGTCTTTGAGTGGAATCCTGGTGAAGGCAGCGATGTGGTAGAAGGACAGGCTGGATTGGATAAGATGCTGTTCAATGGCGCTAACGTTTCAGAAACGTTTGACTTTTCTGCGAATGCTGGGCGGGTTCGCTTCTTCCGCAATGTTGCCAATATCACGATGGATTTGGATGATGTGGAACAAGTGGATCTGAATGCGTTGGGGGGTAGCGATACGGTGACGATTAATAATTTGGCAGGGACGGATCTGACACAGATTAATCTGAACCTGGCTGCTCTTGGGGGTGGAGGCGATGGGCAATTGGATAATGTGATCATTGTTGGCACCAATGGTGAAGATGCGGTGGTTGCGACTGCTAATAACAATGTCATTTCTGTAACTGGATTATTTGCGAATGTGACGATCGTGGGTGCAGAA
>JAYKGX010000101.1:0-2890 GCA_035285565.1 Synechococcales cyanobacterium | reverse complement strand
TTCTCCCTTTGGTGAACTGAACGGCTTTGTTTACCATGAGAACTGGCTCCATAATTTACTGATTGCAGGATCAATGAATGGTTATGTGCCTCGGAATGAAAACCTCAACAAAATCAGGTAGAACTAGCCATGGTCTACGCCAAGATTGACACCAGCAACTAAAGCTATTCTTGAATTCTACTCATTTTACCGATAATGGAATAAGCCAATAGCTTATGGGTCAATCGTCAGGATTCGCGTAGAGGATATCAATCAGGCATAGCAGGATTAGCTAAGCCGTGAATCAGCATAGCTGACGAGAATCTCAAAAAGGCTTCTAGCTCTTCTCCCGGCTGGATCTGTAATTTCTGATTCAGTGCCAACATCGCCTGCCCATGCACCATCGACCAAGCCACCCGCGCCAGATCGATCGCCTTCTCTCCCCGGAAAACTCCTGCCGCCTGCCCTTCCTGAATCGTAGTCATCAGCACATTAAAAGCCTGCTGAGAAGCCTCCCCTAGGGCAGAATTCTGGCTCACATCACACCGATAATCCCCAAACATGAGCCGATAGTAAGCGGGCTGGGCGATCGCAAACTGGACATAGGCAACCCCGATCGCAGTTAACCGCTGAGCAGAACCAATCGGCAACGGCTGGCTGGCAGTTTCCATCGCCATCTGCAATGCCTGAAATCCCTGCGCAGCCACAGCAGCTAAGAGAGCATCCTTATCTACAAAATGACGGTAGGGCGCATTGTGAGAAACCCCAACCCGCTTTGCCACCTGACGTAATGAGAGCTGACTCACCCCCTCTTCCAGAATCAGCGCGATCGTTGCTTCAATTAAATGCTGTCGCAAATCGCCGTGGTGATAGGGTTCTTTTGCCGCTGACCTAGGTGCTGACATGGTTCCTGAGATGGGAGTTTCCAATTTCTCTTAGCTCAGTTTAACCCAGGATGTTGACAATGCCAACATTTTCGTCTAGATTGAAGTTGACAGTGACAACATTCTCTCGTGGAAGCACTCAACCAAAGCACTCAACCAAAGCACCCAACAGAAGAACTCAGCGGAGGCACTATGGCTACAGGAGCAATGTTCCCAGGAACTCAACCGCAACCCATTCATCCCCAGCCTGATCCCCAGTTTGACGCGATCGTCATTGGCTCTGGAATCGGTGGATTAACCGTCGCTGCCCTCCTCGCCAAACTGCAGCAGAAACGCATCTTGGTATTAGAACAACATTTCACCATCGGCGGCTTTACCCATGCCTTTGAACGCCAGGGAAAATTTCATTGGGACGTGGGGTTACACTATGTGGGCAATATGGGCAAAGGCAGCACAGGACGAGCTGTATTTGACTATCTCAGCAATCATCAATTGCAATGGTTCAAAATGCCCGATCCATTTGAAAAATTTGTCTATCCTGATTTCACCTTTTCAGTTTCTTCCAATCCCGATCGCTTTCAATCCGATTTGATTCAGCATTTTCCCACCGAACGAAAAGCAATTCAGCGATATTTTAAAGATGTCCAGAAAGCCGCTTTTTGGTTTGGTGCCCATACGATGTTGGAATTAGCTCCAGTCTTTCTACATCCCATCCTCAGAAAAATCATTCGCAAACTAGGCGCGATCGCCCGCCAAACCACACAACACTATCTAGATCACCACTTTCGAGACGACAAACTAAAAGCACTTCTGGCATCGCAATGGGCAGATTATGGCTTACCCCCAGCGCAAAGTTGTTTTGGCATTCACGGCACCATCGTGACCCACTATCTGCAAGGGGGCTGGTATCCCGTAGGCGGTGCCAGCGCGATCGCCCAATCAATAGTGCCGCAAATTGAAGCCGCAGGTGGAACGATCATGACCCAGCGCCGCGTGACTGAAATTATTGTGGAATCTGGAACTGCCGTGGGAGTGCAGGTGCAAAATACAGCGCGTCCGCAGGCAGCATTAGAAACCTATCGCGCCCCTGTGATCATTTCCGATGCCGGAGCCTGGAACACCTATCTGAAATTAATTCCAGCCAACTATCCCCTCAAGGAGCGACAGACCATTCAAACCTTTCCCAAAGGCACCAGTATGCTCACCGTTTACCTCGGCTTGAAAGAGAGTCCCCAAACGCTAGGCTTCCAAGGCGAGAATCACTGGATTTACACCACTTACAATCATAACGCGATCGCCCAAGCTTCTCCTTTTCCCCAGGAACAAGTCCCTCAGTTTTGTTATCTATCTTTCCCATCTCTCAAAGGTTCCCACGCCAAAGGACACACTGCAGAAATCATCGCCCATGCCGATCATCATTTCTTTTCCCAATGGCAAGCACAATCTTGGCGCAAACGCGATCGCGATTACCAAACCTTAAAGGTAGAAATCACCCATGCCCTGATTCAGCTCGTGGAACAGCATTATCCTGGTTTTGAACAATTGATTGAATATGCCGAACTCTCTACTCCGCTGACCGTCGAACATTTTGATGCCAGCGATCGTGGTGCCGTGTATGGTATTCCCTGCATTCCGGCTCGCCTAGATCAACCCTGGATAGGTGCCAGAACCCCCATCAAGAATTTATACCTCACAGGTGCAGATACCTTATCGCTCGGCATTATGGGTGCCATGATGGGCGGCGTGAAAACCGCAGGACTTCTGTCAGGACCCTTTGGCTTTTTCAAGGTGATGTCCACCATCCTACAAACCACAGGCTCCCGCGATCGCACTCTGTCCCACGCCAAGAGAAAATGACCCAGCACGGTTGTGCATTAGAGAAGTGTGGGATAGGTTGTGGTACCAAATTAAATAGTATTCAGGGCAGATAGTGCATTGAGAATGAAGTCATAGCCTGTAATGGAAGCAACAACTTCGGGCGTTAGCTCAGCCAGCAGTTGATCCACCTTGCTTCGCAGTTGCTCCAA
>JAYKGX010000100.1:0-13523 GCA_035285565.1 Synechococcales cyanobacterium | reverse complement strand
TTGGAGCAACTGCGAAGCAAGGTGGATCAACTGCTGGCTGAGCTAACGCCCGAAGTTGTTGCTTCCATTACAGGCTATGACTTCATTCTCAATGCACTATCTGCCCTGAATACTATTTAATTTGGTATAAGATCCCAGCATCCGTTTTTCATCCGCCCATAGTTGAAAACCACGGTCTCCCAGGGCGAAGTCCCTCAAGGGACTCAAAAACACAGTCCGTTTCCAACGAACTTCGCCCTCTAGAGCGCCGAATTCTATTCTGGTGCGGAGCAGAACGGAGTGAGGGGATTTTATTTAGGAGCAAGCGCCTTATACTAAAGTTAAGCTATCGACTTGCGACCATTTCAAGAGGGCTAACTGATCGCCCTTGGCGCTGACGATCGTGTCGCCTTGGGTTTTGGTGAATTGCAGATCGGCTGCCGTTACCCCTGCTCCCAAGCTAAAGCGATCGAAGGATTGGACTCCGTAGATCGTGACAAAGCCTGCTCCAGCATTGAGCACGAAGGTATCTTGTCCCCAACCACTGTAAACTTGGTCGTTGCCTGAGCCTGCGTTGACAAAGTTATTGCCTTCGCCTGCATAGATTAGATCATCTCCTGCACCCGTGAGAATGCGATCGTTACCAGCGCCTGCATAGATCACATCATTGCCTGCACCCGTAGTGATTTGGTTGTCACCTTCGCCAGCGTAAACGGTATTGTTGCCGCTTGCCAGTTTGATCACGTCTTTGCTAGCACCCCCGTAGACTTGAGTTGCACCGCCAGTGGCTGTGATCGTATTTTCGCCTTCGCCCGCGTAGACGACACCGTTGACTACAGTGATTTCGTCTTTAGCTGCACCTGCGTAGATCGTGGCATTGCTGCCAGTGACCTTAATCTTATTCTGACCTTCACCAGCATAGATGCTGACATTGTTGGTGGTGCTGAGGAATGATTCATCACCACTAGTGCCAAATAGGTTGCCCAATCCGGTAATGGCATTTTCAAAGCCAAAGTTGACGGGAATGACGCTATCTGAGCGGAACGCCAGGTTTTGAATGCGGGTATCCAGGGCAGGGGCTGTATCGCTGACGTTAAAGGGCTTGGTCAGGAAATTGGCAGCCAAGTATTCCGCTAAGGCATCTTGTTCAGAAGCATCAGCCGCAAAGGTGGCAACCCCCGTGCGAGGAGCAGTTGCCGATTGAGTCAAGTTGATCACATTCGCTGCAGTCCCGGTGGGGAAAGGATAGCCATCGCCCCCCGTCGCCAAAAAGCCCAAGGTCACCATGCGGAACGTCCGGGTTGGATCACCCACCACTTCGCCGTTTTCCACGACCGCTTCCACAACCTTGTTATTGGCATCAACGATCGCCAAAGAGCGAATGCGATCGCCCGTTCCAGGAGTGCTGCGTGCGGTGCGCGTGGCATCAAAGCTAAAGGAGAACCCACCCACTTGGGGGAAAGATCCGGGAGTTGCACCAGGATTGGCACCCGCTACGCCGTGCTCCATCAAATCCTTGAGCTGCGACGCACTCACAGTCACCAAGGAAAGACCGTTGTTAAAGCGGAGGGAGTTGGCAATGTCGAGTTGGGAAATATCGCCTTCCTGTTTCCCAGCCAGTTCGTTTGCCACAGGGGGCAGGCGCAGTGCATCTGCCGGATTGGTTGATCCCGGTGGGAAGGTCACAATGCCGATGTTGTCACGAATGCCACCGCCATTTTTGAGCGAAAGCACGACACTGGCATCGTACTGTTTGGCGATCGCCAAGTTCGCATCAGCGGTGAGGTTGCCAAAGTTGGTTTCCTGAGCACGGACACTGCTGCGATCGCCATTTAAAAAGACGTTGGTTTTGCCAAAAATAGCACCATCGGCAGCCGCAATCACGGTAGAAAGCTGATTGACGATCGCCTGAATTTCTGGATCGACGAGACCACCGGCATTCAGAGCCGCGACCCCTTGGGCATCGGTGGCATAGGCTCCGCTGATGGTGGGATCGTAGCTGCCGGGAATGATATTGCCATTAGCATCAAAATCAATCACCAAGCGACCGACATATTTGTAATTTCCATCGGTATTGACAATCGCAACGGGCTTACCATCTGCATCATTGCGCACAATAGGATACACACCCTGATTGGTATCACCAGCGCGGAGGCGATCGTTGCTGTCAAACAGACGGGTATTAGACCCGCCCGCTACGATGATATCGACATTTTTCAAGCGAGTGGCCAAAGCTTGTTCGATCGCAATCTGCTGCATGTGAGCCAGCAAAATCACTTTGTTAATGCCGGGATTGGCACTCAGGAGAGCATTAACATCCGTTTGGATGACAGCAGCGAGGGCATCCAATTCTGCTGCCGAAGGATTGCCGCCGAAGGGAGTCGGAGTCACGCCAACGTTGCCGGGACTGGAAATGGTACGCAGGGTGGGGGTGGTGGCACCGACGACCCCAATTTTCTCGCCGTTTACGTCAATGACAACGCTGCCAGTAATGCTCTTGGGTTTGGGAGCATTGCCATCCGGTACAACCAAGCTTGCCAAGTTGGAGTCTGGTGCGAAGTTGAGGTTGCCGCTCAGGTAGGGGAAATTGGCTCCGGCAAAGGTGCTGCCCCCTGCAATCAAATCCCGTACGATCGCAGTTCCAAGGTCAAATTCGTGATTCCCAAAGGCGATCGCTTGGAAGCCCAGTTCGTTTTGGATCAGGATATCGCCCCGACCCACACCCCCAAAAGCAGTTTGGCTCGCATTCAGAAACGCACCGGGAATGTAGGCATCACCGGAGGAAAGGACGATCGTGTTTTTGAATCCGACAACACCATCGTTGTCTAGATCTTGGTTTTTCAATGCGTTGAGAACTGCCGAAAAACGAGGCGCATCAGTCAGTGCAGGGATGCCTGCTTCCTGATCAGCCGCGTGCAGCAGTTGTAATTTAAAGCTTGCCATGATTTTCTAGGAAATGAAGATAGCTAACCCTAGTAAATTCCCACAGGGAAATTAAGATTTTTTCAAGCTTTGGTTAACCGATTACATAATGGGATGTAACTTTGCAGAATCTTTAATTGCGCGTAGAATCTCACTGAAACGATCGATGACGCAAATAAGTAGATCTACGGTACTAATCCTGTCAGATCAGCAAACTTTTATACCATTAACTCAATAAATTCTACTGCTTCTGCATAATATTCCAGGCTTTGGCAATCTGTTATAGCGATCGTGGCATTTTTGCCATCTCGGCATCGATGAATTGAGAGTTACAGCCCATGCCTTGGCAGGTGGTATGGGGAGAGTCAGGATCTTACGTAAAAGACTATTGACGCGATCGTCAGTTTTCAAGCGGGCTTAGCCCTGTTGATTCAGGAACTCAGCAGACTCATCTTGTCACAGTCTATTGAAATTTAATTGCAAGAGTTGAAGATTAATAGTACCCTGTTTAAGCTATGATAATGACGGAAATACGGAAATATTGTAGTGATAGGAATATTGCAAATATTCCCGTCAGCACTAAAACAACCTGAGACCCAAAAAGAAATGAGAGATTTAGATTTGGAAACAACCACTCAACTCCTCAACACCGTCATGGAGTATGAATTATCTGGCGTGGTGCGCTACACTCACTATTGTCTGATGGTCACAGGTCCGAATCGGATTCCCATTGTGCAATTTCTCAAAGCTCAGGCAAGCGAATCACTCCTCCATGCACAGCAGGCTGGCGAAATTCTGACCGGATTGGGTGGACATCCTAGTTTAAAAATAGCCCCCATTGAAGAAAGCCATAAACATTCCATTTATGACATTTTGCTAGAGAGCTTGAGCCATGAAACCCACGCACTAGATGTCTACAAGGAGTTGCTGGAAGTGGTGGAAGGAGCCAGTGTGTACTTAGAAGAGTATACCCGAGGCATGATTGGACAAGAAGAATTGCATGGTCTGGAATTGCGGAAAATGTTGCGAGACTATCAGCCCGAAGGCGCAACCTTGCCGGAATTACATAAATCTGAAAAGGGTAAGAAAAAGAATAAACGCTAGCTTTATACCAAATCAACTCATCATTTCAACACATCCCGATTCCCCTAAATCCCCGCGCTGACGCGCTGCTGCGCTAGAAATAAGGGGGACTTCAAACCAAAAAGCAAACGGGAATGAGACAAACGACGATCGCTGAACCCCTGAATTTGGCTCGGTTCCCCCTTATCAAGGGTGCTAGGGGGATCTGCTCGCCAGGATATCCGCGCCTCACATCTGAATTGAGGAAAAGAGCGATCGGATCTGTCTCGTTAATGAAACGATCGCAACTTCAACTGCCATGCCAATAGAAACGCGATGTTATTGCAGATAAATAACCAATAGGAAAAATACTTCTACCAAAATCAGCAGGAATAGAATATCTGCAGGCACTTCTCGGAAATGCAACTGGTAAACATCGTTGCACAGGGTTTGTATCGATCGCTGCCCCCCAGGCAACTTCTCCCTAGAAAGCTTCGGACGCAGAAGCCGTTTCGGAAGATCGCTCAGACTTGACCGTCACCAGCGTGGGAACCAGTAAATTGGTAATCTGTTCAAACTGAAAATTATCCACACAATCCAGGAGGGCTTGGGCGATTGCCATTTCAGTTGTAGGCAGTTGGGCAATCAAGCGTTGGCAACGATCGGGACTCAGACGCAAAGCAGCTTGCTGGAGTTCACTCCGCCAACGATAGGGTAAATGGCTCAGATCTCCAGGTTCTAGGCAAGCAACCGAAGCTGGAAGTGCCACCGGAGCGATCGTCGGAGTAGAGACAGCTAGGGACACCGTGCTCCAAGTCAGGATCTGGACTGGAAGCTCCAAGCAAAAGCAACTCCCCTGCCCCAGTTGGCTCTGGACGCTAAGCTGCCCGCCCATGAGTTCTACGAATTGCTGACAGATTGCTAATCCTAAACCCGTGCCTTGATTGGCTTGATGCCCGGCCTGCGCCTGCACAAAGGGTTCAAAAATTGTCGCCAGCTCGCTGTGATCAATGCCCACGCCCGTATCTTCCACATCCAGCCGGAGGAGATGCTGAGTTGCAGTCACTCGCAGAAGAATCGAACCCGCTTGGGTAAACTTGCAGGCATTGCCTAGGAGATTAATCAAAATCTGTCGGATTTTCGCCCGATCGCTGACAATGCACTGGGGCATCGGTGTCGGCGTAATGAAGCTGAGTTGCAACTGTTGGGCGATCGCCTGGGGCACAAACAAATCCTGCAATTCGCCAAGAAACTCTGGAAAATCAAATTCTGCCAGATTCAGATGAATCATCCCAGCTTCCGCTCTAGACAGATCTAACACATCATTGATCAACGTCAGGAGGGTTTCCACACTGCGATCGATCGCAATCAGTCGCTGACACTGGGCAGGAGTTAGGTTCGCCTCACCTCGCAACAATTCACTACATCCCAAAATGATCGTCAACGGGGTGCGTAATTCATGGTTCATATTCGCGAGAAAACTACTCTTAGCCCGACTCGCCGCTTCCGCTTTTTGATTGGCAATTTGTAACGCGTGATTTTTCTCCACCAGTTCCTGTGTGCGGGCTGCAACCTCTTGTTTCAAGGTGTTGGAATAGGCAGACAACAATTGGTGCGATCGATGTAAGCGTCGCCAAGCCCAATAACTTCGGCTGGTTAATCCTGACAGGGCTAACCCTACCATTGCCCCCACCATGGGCATCCACCACCCTAGCAGTAAGATAAAATAGCCACTGGCAAAGAATCCACCAACCATCAGGAAAACTGCGATCGCGCCGCTCCCCCAAGTCCGGATTTGCCAACCCACATAGCCCCCGATACCGCTCCACATCAAGATCCACAGTGGAGTCCACATCCCAGGTAGACCCCGCAGAGGCTGATGTCCATCCAGGGCTGCGGTCAGGATCTGCTGAGTAACGGTTGCATGAATTTCCAACCCGGACCAAGTTGTCTCAGGTCCAGTACTAAAGGCAGTGTAAAAGCGATCGCCCACACTAGGGGCAATCGCACCAATGATAACGATACGATCGCGTAGAGAATTCAGATTAACCCGTTCCTGCAACACATCCGTCATCGAAAGCCGTAAAAACTGACGCGATGTGGGTTCATAATGGCTCAGAATTTGATAGCCCCCATTATCCACCCCCACATAGCCCCCTTCCGAGGCGTTTAAGGCATGAAACTGCCCCAGCCCTAACTGCACTTTTCCATTGCCCTGTTCCTGAGGTGTGATCTGTTGCGTAGCCAGATAATTGAGCGCCAAGCGAGCACCCAGCGTAAAATGGGTTTTGCCAGCACGATCCCAAAGTGAGATTAAACCGCGACGAACTTTGCCATCCGTATCAACTAGTACATCACTGGCTGCCACTTGATTCTGCTGTTTCAGAATGGGCGGTGGTGCAACCGCATAACTGTTGCGATTGGCAATCAACCGTTCAATACCAATCAAGTTAGGCGTGGTTCTAAAAATCTGCTGAAGTTGGGCTGAACCCGGTGCAACTGGTTGATCGCGATAAATATCCAGCCCAATTACCCGAGGCTGTTGTTGCCGAAGCTTCAAGAGCAGTTGGGCAAGTTGTTGGTCAGTAATAGGATAGCCCCAACGCTGGATATCCGGTTCATCGATCGTTACGAGGACAATTCGATTCATTATTGAGCGAGGCGATCGCAACTTGACACCCTGATCCCAGAGTTGCCAGTCTAGAAACTGCCAGATACCCGTCCACTGCAAACTCACACTCAAACAGGTAGACCCTAAAATCGATAGCCCTAAGCCAGAACGAAATAGAGCTATCGATTTGCTAAGCCAACTGACGAGCAGATGATTCTTCTGGATGGCGACATTAAATCTGGGCACCCTACCCCCTCAGCCCTACTTCGCAAAATAGAGATATCCCCTGAATTACGGCACTCTAATCCGATGTTGTTGATTAATAACATTGCGTTCAGTATAAAGCACAAGTCCTGTATTCAGAATGTCAGTCCTCTATTGAAGATGCGGTAATTACGGCTAACGAAAGTGCGTTGAATGCCGTACCGAAGAGGGCTGCTTTATCGAAGGACTATCCATTGAGGGCGGGTCTATCAAATGTTGCCAAGCTTGCTCTAGTTGCTCGCTCGCCGGAGTTCGCTGTTCTAACTGACTCATGGCATCTAGCAAAAAATTTGCCCGCACCATCAGTGGCAGTAGATCGTGGCTAGCGGTTTGAAGAGTTTGTTGTAACAAAGGAGTACTGGGGATGTAGCGCACGGTTCCACTCACAACCCAATCCTGGGGACGATCCTGGGGATTACAAACCAGAGCGACTGACCAAGTGTAGGTTTTGTGAATCACCAAGCTCGTAAAATTGGCGGGGAAGGGTAACTTAACCCAACCCGTTCGTTGCGGCAAAGGTAGTAAAATTTGTTGCTCATGCTCCCCTTGGTCAGACAAGCTCAGTTCCACCTGGTTTGCTACCGTTGGTGGCAGATAGATCCAAAAATCTGGGCGTGCTTGCAGCGTTTGCCCCACTGCTTGGGGTGGGCTGAGGGCAATCAGATGGCTGTCTGCTGTTGCCGAACTCTGCAAACAGGTGCTGCTGCTAGGACGGGTTCCTCCCCCAGCCCCACTCTTAGGGTTTTTGGGATCAGTAGGAGTGAAGTTATGAAGCGTGAAAGCTTGTATGGCAGGGGAGTTGGCAGGGACTGCGGTAGTTGGGGCACTGTTGCCCAAGAGTGCATAGGTGATTGCCCATGGGATGACCAGGACTATCACCAGCCAATGGGAAGCGCGATCCGAACTCCGAGGTTGAGGAAGCATATTTTTTCACCAGTGACGATCGATGGATTGGCAAGTTGCACAAGCAGGCTGTAGCAGAATCTGTGTGCCGTACTAGAGTCTTTGGTCTTGACGTTTGGCCTCTTCAAACCCTGATGTTCAACCTGATGAGCAACCAAACCGGATGCAAATCACTGAGCGTAGCTAATGTTAGTCTACTCACAACAGAGACCTAGCACCAGGAAAAAGCTGCTCAAATTGGACAAAAACCCTTAAATAGTGTGAATAGAAACATTTTGATAAAGAATTTTGCTGAAAATTGTTCTTATCTTGGAGATGCATCATGATTTTTCTCCCCCTATTGCCTGAATTTTTGTCGTCAGTTAACGCTGGTTGAGCAGCTTCACAGCCAGCTTCCCACGAGGGTAAAGGCCGCCCAATAGTAGGGATGGCTAAAGGATTCGCTCTGTAATAGGTGCATCTGGGCCTGACGAAGGGCTTCCGCTTTGCTAGTGCTTGCTTGGCTCAGGCGGTTATAGAAAGCGGCCATCAGTACAGCAGTTGATTGATCATTCACTGTCCAGAGAGAAGCTAAGGTACTTCGTGCTCCCGATCGCACTGCAATCCCAGCCAAACCCAGACTAGCCCGGCGATCGCCCTGCGCCGTTTGGCAAGCACTCAACACCAAGAGTTCGATCGCAGGTCGTTGATCCAAACCCCGCTGTTGCAAAGCTTGAGCTAAATCCTGCAGGGTCAGGTTGCCTTGCTGAGTCACCAGATAGGTGGCTTCCGGGTTGGAACTAAATTGTCCATGGCTGGCTAAATGGACAATGATTGCATCTGAGGTCTGCAATTGAGTCATAAAGGCAGAACGAGTAAAAGCCTGATCCAACAAGACCTGCGCAGAAAATTGTTGGCGGAGGTAGGCAATTTCAGTGGCAACACCCGGCAGGGGCGGCAGGGGCTGAGGAAAACTCGTATTGGATAAGTGCCTCTCGGGAGAAAAGCTGGGCAGCCTCCCCTGACTTAAGCCAGCCGCCAGGATTTTCAGCCTCCCCGGTGGGAGCGGTTTGGGGCTTAAGAGCTGCAAGCTAGGGGTTTGGGCAATCCGGTAAGATTCCACCAAGTAGCAATCGCCATTGTGCAGGGCAACCATCGGCACATTTTGCAGCTTGCCATCTAGCACAAACACGAGGGTTTGAATTCCCTGAGCTTGTAACCAGGGTTGGCTAGGGCGAATCAACCAGTCATACAGTTGCTGGGCCGCCTTCATTCGTTCAGCTCGAAACGATGTGGGGCGCATGGACTGGCGCATGGTTTCAATCCCAGCTTCCAACTCGGCGGTCGGTTTCAGGACACTATGGTGGGTCAGAGGTTGTCCGGCAATGGCAACAATGACCTCCAAGCGATCGCGCAATAAGATGGGGTAAATCACCGCTGATTGAGGATCCACCTGATCCACGGGTTGAGGGTGCCAATCCAAACAAGCTTCCCGAAAATAATTAGTCAACTCTGCAACTTGTAAAGATTCCAGCAGGTCTCTTGCCTGCCGTAGACGCTCTTGGTGCAGATCTGATTCGCGATCGACCTCCCCGTTTTGCGTGATCTGATGGGCATCTTCTAGCAGAATCTGAATGAAGTCTCGATAAACAGGTTCAATTTGATCGCGAAACGACAATTCACTTTCGGGATAGGTTCCTGCTAAATCTTCCCGGAGCCGCTGGAGAGATTGAATCGCCTGTTGATAGTGCTGAATGGCGATCACTCGTTGCCCTTGGGCATGGGCAATCCGTCCAAGCTGCCATTGCCATTGATAACCCAGATCGTTGGCTTGGAGGACATCGGCAAGCTGTTGGGCCTGTTCCGTTACGGTAGCAGCATCTTGCCATTGCCCAGCCTGTTCGTAGAGCCGCCCCAATTGCCCCAATGCATAGGATTCAGCACGGCGATCGCCCTTCTGACGACTGAGGGCGATCGAGTTGACCAACCACTGAGCCATGGCAGGGCGATCGGAAGCCTTCGCCAGTTTGAACCACTGGTCTGTGAGTTCTAGGCTAGCGTATAAGCGCATTTCCGCTAGGGCCCTGGATGCAATGGCTGGAACTGGAATGAGCTGGGATGATGCCTGACTGGGAACAAGACTTGCTTCCAGCGTGGAGTCCAGGGGCTGAGATAGGGTGGCACGAAGATGAGTCAAAAGCTGTATAGCCTTGTCTTTTTGTCCTAGGGCAAGGCGAAACCGAATCTTCTGGAGCGTGGCAGGAATTTGGAGACCAGGGTCTGGGTTATTGACTTGAGTCGTCCAAGCGATCGCCTCATCATAGCGACTTTGAGCCGCTAGAGTTTGTCCTAATGCCAACCAGAAGATCTGCACAAGCGGGGTAAAATGCTCGGGTTCCTGGGCTGCCTTCTCCCGAGCGATCGCCAACCCCTGCCGAAGGACTTGCTCAGCCTCTCGGCTTTGCCCCATCACCCGCAGGAGATTTCCTAATCGCAGCAATGTCATCACCTTTAAAGTGCGATCGGGCTGTTGATTGACCGCTTCCTGCAGTCTTGTCAATCGCTCTTTTGCTCGCCGATAAAAGCCCATCCGTTGCAAGATCTGTGCTTGCTGAAATTGAGCCGTAATGACCTGATGGAAATCACCTTGTTTTTTTGCAATTTGTTCAGTTCGTTCCCAATGATGTAGGGAACTTTCCCAAGCGATCGATGGCTGACCCACCAGGGATGGGATTCTATTGCGTGGGGTTTCTAGAGCGAAACCAGACGGCTGCGGAATGAGAACGAGCAGAAGATAGAGCAGCAGGGCTGAGTTGGGCAGTCTCAACCACGATCGGGTGAAGATTCGGGGAACCCACACCCATAAGCAGCATTTCATAGAGCAAATCCCTGTAACAGCTAAGTGTTGAGAGCAAAAATCTAATCACTCACTGAGACAGAGCACAAACTGATAACACTTATGTTCTTTCTAGGCAGACGATACCCTATCAGGAAGGTTCCAGCTCAAGTTAGATCCATCTGGAGGGTAAGGGATGACCTTCCAAAGAGGGCGACTCAAACGGCTCAGAATTTCTGCGCGAAAGTCTCCAAGGCAAACCTTGTTTCTGTAACTTTTCTAGCTGAGTTGCAGTTAACGGCAGCGCATAGAAAAAACCTTGTCCAGCATGGCAACCTTGCTGGCGTAAAAAGTTGCTTTGTAACTGAGTTTCAATGCCTTCAGCAACGATCCACAAATCCAAACTGCGAGCCATTGCAATAATAGCACTACAAATCGTATGGGCACTGCGATCGGTATTGACCTGATTGACAAAAGAGCGATCGATTTTTAGCTCATCAATAGGCAGTTGGCTGAGGTAACTCAGAGAAGAATATCCTGTGCCAAAATCATCAATAGAACACTTCACCCCAAGCTGTTTCAACTGACGCAGCTTTTGAATTGTAGATTCCACCTGTTCCATCACTGCCGTTTCCGTGAGTTCCAATACCAGGTTGTGCGGTTGCAACCCGGACGTTTGAAGAATTGTGCCAACCTGCAAGACAAAATTGGGTTGTTGTAATTGCCGCATGGAAAGATTTACCGACAACTTCATCGATCGCCGCCGTTGCCATTGCGCAACCTGCTGACAAGCTGTTCTCAACACCCATTCGCCCAATGGCCCAATCAACCCAAATTCTTCCGCCACTCCAATAAATTGCTCAGGGGAGATCCAGCCCCGTTCAGGATGGCACCAACGAACCAGAGCCTCCACGCCATATAGTTGCTGGGTCCGCAGATTAATTTGAGGTTGATACAGCACTCGTAGCTCCGACTGTTCCAAAGCGCGTGTCAACTCCGTAGCCAGTTGATGGCGTTCCGCTTCAGCATTCGCTATAACAGGACTATAGAATTGATAGCCCTGCAAATAGTCTTGCTGCCGACTCCATCGCATTGCGGTGCCTGCTTGCGTTATCAATTCTTTGACATTGCGACTGTGGGCTGGAGCCAAGGCAATTCCAACGCTCACTCGGATCCGAATTTCCTGATCGTTGATATGATAAGGAACCGTGAGAATGCTCAGCAGCATCTCAACAAATTCGCGGATATCTACAATCGAAGTCACCTCTGGAAGACTGATCCCAAATTCATCTTCACTCAACCGAGCCAGCGTTCCTGGCAAAGCAGCGACCCGTAAGCGATCGCTCATCGCCTGAAGAAAGCGATCGCCCACATCATGCCGGAACGTCAGCATCACACTAGAGTAATTATTGACCTTCAAGAGCACAACTGCTAATCCATCCTGAGATTGAGGAAAATTCTGGGCAGAGGACGGACAATAGGCTTGGAGTTCACTTTGCAGATGCTTTTGAAACCACTGGGCGTTCGGCAAGTTAGTTAACGTATCCCAATGGGCAACTTTCTCTAGCGCCAGCTTGATGTCACTGACCTGATCGTGGTAAGTGCGTTGGAGTTGCTCCTTCTTTTTCAAGCAAGCTTGGATCGCTGCCAATAGCTCTTCGGTCGTAAAAGGCTTTGGTAAATAGTCATCTGCCCCGGCATTCATCCCTAAGCGAATGCCACTTCGATCGCTACGCGCACTGAGAAAAATGAAAGGGGTAGTAGCTGTAGCTGCCTCATTACGGAGGGTTTTCAGGACTTCATAGCCGTCATAGCGAGGCATTCGGATATCGCAGAGAATCAAGTCCGGTTGCTGGGTTCTGGCCTGGGTAATACCATCCAAGCCATCGACGGCTCCCAGTCCTCGAAATCCGTTTTGTTCCAAAATTGATAAAACATTTTCTCGAATAATTTTTTCATCTTCAATGACAAGTATCGTTTTCATCCAGCTCATTGCTCCCAGAGTGAGAAGGCTATGGGCAATCGCGGGTGTGATTAAGCCGGATAGAACAAAAAATCATGAGCACGAATGACTTTTTGTCTCAACCGTGGGAGATTTCGTCATCCTGCTTCTGCTCTAGCGAGAACAATCGAGGCATCCACAGGGGATCAAGCTCTGAGCGGGTTGGCGATCGCTCCACGCACACCTGACAATACATAATCCTGCCATTGTAGCAGAGATCCCCAGATTGCCATTGTACAAACGTTCTAGAGGCAACTTGGCTGGGAACGATCCACTCCTTGAGTTCTTGTGCAGGAAATTTTATTTCTTGTGTAGCAAAATTTAGCCCCCCATCCAATAGCGTCTCAAGATATCCGAACACCTTCGATCAGACGATCTGACAGGCAGTGCTGCACAACAAGAAGCTGATCTAGCCCCATGAAACCAGTTACGCCTTTCACAAAGTTGGGATAAAACCTCCAGCGGGGTAGCGCCTACAAAGAGATAAATTCACACGGGAGAAAGACCCACTCGGTGACAAGCATCCCTCACCCGAAGTCACGATTGGCTGGGAGGAGAATTGTAACTCACTTGGGTAGAACCTCATCTTTGCGGTATGATGATATTTCTGAAAACTCTTGAAACGTCTGGTTAATCTTCTGATTTCAATTCTAGCAACTTGACCTTTTTTGCGATAAGTTGACAGATTGCCACAGAGGATGGAGGTGTAAGCTGCATATCCCCTAACTTCTAAGGAAGGAATGCAAACGCATCCACAGGAGGCGAGTTTGAACGGACAAAGTTAATTAGGAAGCGACATAGCATGGTCAATCAGAACACAGCAGTATTGGATGTGGGCTTTACCCACGAGGATTTTGCAGCGTTACTCGACAAGTACGACTATCATTTCAGCCCAGGAGATGTGGTGGCTGGGACAGTCTTCAGCTTGGAGCCACGGGGTGCGCTGATTGACATTGGTGCTAAGA
>JAYKGX010000099.1:0-6235 GCA_035285565.1 Synechococcales cyanobacterium | reverse complement strand
GTGCTGGCGGGGGGGAGGTCGTCGGTGACACCGGGGGGGAGGGCGGTTAATAGGGTTGGCTGGGGAGTTAGGGGAGGGGGGGAGGGGGTTAGGGGAGGGGCGATCGGGGTTTCAGGTTTTGCGATCGGTTCTTTAGCAGGGTCTTTTGCGATCGGTGCTTTTGCGACTGGCTCTTTCAGCACGGGCACTGCGACGGAAGGCTCGGTCGTTACAGGTTTGCTAGTGGAAACACCGATCGCCTGATTGTCGATTGGTTTCGGTGCAAGAGGCTTCACTTCAAGAGGCTTAGCTTCAAGAGACTTCACTTCACTAGGCTGTAGCTCACGGGGTTGAGGTGCGATCGCAATTTGACCTAGGGGTGATTTGACAGGCTGCTGCATGGAAATGGCAACAGAAGCCATTCCTGGTGGATATTCTGCGGCTTTGGGGGGGGTGGCTAATTCGGTAGTGCGGTTGAATCGGGGCGTTGTAGCTACGGAAGATGGCAAAGTAGGTTTGGCAGCAGGTCTACTGTTCGTCACGGGAAGCTGGCTAGGCAGGGTGGCGGTGGGCTGAGGGGTCGGTGTTGTCTTCTGGGAGCTAGATTTGCCAGGAGCCAGTAGCGGACGCACTACCCACCGATCGCTGAAGGAACGATCGCCATCGCCCAATCGTTCTAGCGCCACCTGTCCTCGGGCAAAGACGGCATCCGGAGACATATGGAGGACGATGCGGGTGAGCTGTGGCTGCAATTGCGTGACGGTGATTTGGCGAATTGCACCTGTATCGTAGGCTTGATCAGCGGGGATGTCTTGACCCATCTGCGTATTGGGTAGGTCAATCACAATCCGGGCAGGCTGAGCCATCAAAAAGCTGCGGGGAGTCACGCCGTCCGTAATCACAAACTCCAGAGAATTCGTTTGTGGATCGTACTTCCAGCCATCCATGGGAGCCGCCTGCACAGGCAAGACCAGCAGCAAACCTAAGCCGATCGCTGCGCCACCAGAGAGACTGAGCCGATAGAGGTAGCCCATCGAGAGCCGTAGAACTAATGCCGCGATCGCAGATGCACCCGAGCGAGACCTTGTATGAATCCAGCGGTGAATTAACCGTTTGGGAGTGATGTGAGCATTCATGGGCGATCGCCTCATCTGCGATAGAAAAGAAGTTATCACCTAGATATGGCGTAGAAAAAGGGAGATTGAGCTAAGCCATACACTAAAAGTGGTTCTAGGATAGCCGTAATCTGAAAAAATGCACGAAAATTTTAGCCTCCCAAATTGATCGATCAATTCAGGAGGCTAGCAGGTTTTGACCCAGGGGTTGAAGATGAGGGTTGGAGAAGTGGCCCGACTGAGGTGGCGATCGCAGGTGGCGATCGCAGCCCGCAGGACAGTTCCCAAAACTGGCTCAATCAGGTTGGCTCAATGCGACCCAAGCAACTAGACAAAGTAGGCAAAGTACCCTGCTGATAGGTTTAGGGACGTGGGGCCTTGTACGATGCTAATCAGATCATTATTCCGATAGATCCCTATCCCAGCGGGTAAGCTGCCAGAGGTTGAACGCAACACATAGTTGCCTGCGCTGCCATTCAGGACGATGGTATCTTCATTGGTCTCAAAGTCTTCAATCAGCGCATAGTCAAGGTTGGCACCCGTGGCATAAAAGACTTTCGTTGTGCTCCCTAGATAGAATTCATCGGCACCAAAGCCCCCAATCAGGCGATCGATTTCTCCCAAGCCAGGATTGACAGCATCCAGTTCAACCCCCCAGAGCCAATCATCTCCAGGGTCGCCAAAGAGGAAATCATTCCCTAGCCCGCCGTAGAGATTATCATCCCCCCGATCGCCGTAGAGGAAATCGTCACCTGCCAAGCCGTAGAGATCATCATCTCCCCGCAACCCACTAAACCGATCGCCACTGGCAGTCCCAAAGAAATCATCATTGCCGCGAGTGCCGAAAAGAGTCGTTGCATTCATCGTCACAGTATCGTAATCGAGTTTGAGACCTTGGTTACGATTGTTAGTTTCATTGCTCTCAGCGATGGTGTTGCTAGGGTCTATCACCATACCAATGTGGTAAGTCCCATTGTCTGTCCAGAAGTTGGCGTTAATTCCTGGTAGCAGCAAGTCGGTACTAAAAGCTTTCGTCTCATTGAGATTCAGGCGATCGATCGTGATTTTGCCCAAGAACAGATCAGGTCCCGGTTCAATTCGATCGTCTTTGGACAGGTAGAAGGAAACCTCAAAGGCACCCACCGCTGCCCCACTATTGCGGACCGCAAACTCGACCTTCGCAACATCCCCAGCCCGATGACTATCTGAGACAACATTGAAATTTGCTCCCTGCAGATCAGGTTGACGGGTATTGTTAATTCGCACATCATCGAAGTCGATCAAAAGTCCTTGATTGCTGTTGTCTGCTTCATTGCTTTCAGCGATCGCATTACTGGAATCGACTACCATGCCCACAAAATAAGTTCCATCACCTGTCCAAAAACCATTGTTCACGGCAGGCAAAGTCAGATCATTAATAAAGGAAAGAGTACCCGTTTGACTGTTGGCGGCAAGGGCATCTAAGGTTGTGGTTACAAGTAATAGATCATCATTGCCAATGGTGCGATCTTTGGAGAGGTAGAACTTGACTTCGTAGGTGCCCGTACTAGCGCCCCCTAAATTTTGAATTTCAAAGTCGAGATTGAAGCGATCGCCTGCATTTAAGGTTTGTTGGCGCAGAATTAAACTTTTACCCCGCAGGTTTGCCTGTTGGGTATTAGTAATGATCAGTTCATCGTAATCGAGCTGTAACCCTACCCGGCTATTGTTCCTTTCATTGCCTTCCGCGATCTGGTTGCTGGAGTCAATCAACATCCCCAGGTAGTAGGTACCATCGCCAGACCAAAACGCAGCATTGATTTCTGGCAAGATTAAATCAACTGTCAGAATTGAAGACTGATTTTTTGCAGCAATACTAGCAACTCGCACAGGTTCAATGCGATACACGAAATCACTATCAGAGCTGGAGTTGGGATTACGAGTTAGGTAAAATTGAACATTAAATGCCCCAGATGCAAAGTCGCCGTTATTCTGAATCCGAAAGTTAGCGGTGATACTTGCCCCTGCGATCGCTCGATTAGGAAAGACCCCTGGAATGGCATCAAATCCATTTCCTACTAGATCAATAGGTTGGGTATTCAATGGTTCAAGACTTGCCGGATCAAACAAAATTTCGTCACCTGCGATTGCGGGAATCAAAACATCACTTGAGATTGTGCTGGTAGATGACATAATGAAAGCTGCTATTAAACAACTTGAATGATAACCACCCTTACTTCATGTTTAGATTGTTCAAGAATTAACAAATCATCTTCTTTTTGCTTAATTTTCACTGAAAAAACCATTATTTCCCCCCTTGACGATGTTTCGATTTATACTTGTAGTTGCGCTCAATTTCATAACCCGAAGTATTCGCTACAGTAATTGTTGAAAGCTAAACTCCGTAGCAAAAGTGTCTTTTATACAAGAAATTTCTAGGTTGAAGATTAAATAGATCCAGCGATTGTCATGGTTTCCTGATAATTGTGATGCGATCGCCTCATCAGAGGATGAAAAAGATAACGATCGCCCTCCCCGAATCCAAAATTGACTAACCACTAGGTTGTTTTGCTGAGACGACTACGATAAGCGCACTGCAGAACTAGTCAGGATCTCTCGAATCTGAGTATGGGTTAAATTGGGATTGGCACTCAGCATCAGGGCAACCACTCCCGCAATATGAGGCGTTGCCATCGACGTTCCATCTTGATAGTCGTAAGCATTGCCGATCACCGTTGAATAAATATTGACTCCAGGCCCTACAACATATTGCATTGCGCTATTGGCTCCCGCACGATTCGAGAAGTAGGCAAGGGTGCGGTTGATATCCACTGCTCCCACCGATAAGCCGTATTGTGTGGCATAGAAGGCAGGATAACCAGGTTGCTGTCCGCTATCATTGCCCGCCGCCATCACCACAAAGGCTCCCAAGGAGGTGGCATATTGAAGAGCCGCTTCTATCTCGACATTCGGGAAGCGTCCCCCTAAACTCAGGTTAATCACCCGTGCCCCATTATTCACTGCATAGAGGATACCATCTGCTACACTGCGACCTTGAGACCCATTACTGCCCAGAACCCGCACCGCCATAATTCGAGCATTGTAAGCAACGCCAGTCACCCCGATGCCATTATTTTCCGCTGCGATCGTGCCTGCAACGTGGGTTCCATGACCTTCAGCGTCTACGGGATTATTGTCGCGTCCAATAAAGTCCCAACCTCGGATGTCATCAATGAAGCCATTGCGATCGTCATCAATGCCATTTCCGGCAATTTCTCGGGTGTTGATCCAGATATTGTCATTGAGGTCGGTGTGGTTATAGTCTACTCCTGTATCAACAACGGCGACGGTCACTCCTTGCCCTGTATAGCCTCTTGCCCAGACTTCAGGCGCGTTCACCATATCATTGCCCCAGTTGATTCCGCCCAGATTCGCCACATCAGCAAAGGGGTTCGTCAGTCCGATCGCTCTGGCAACGGCAGCAGCAGCATTCACCAGTCCATAGCCATAGGCTGGGTTAAATCCAGTGGCGATCGCCGTTGCTGTAAGTGTTAGCTGATAATTGGTGTTAGCGCCATCATAGGGGTAGACCCGAATATAGTAAGTGCCATCCGCCAACGTTTGGGAAATTAACTCAGGGGTGGTATCATTTCTCTCCCCAACTGCAATCACTTGCCCCGCACTGTTCAACAGTTGGACATCTGCATTCTCTGCTAAGTTATTCAATGCTAAACTGAACGTACTGGCCTGGCTCAAGTCAAACCGATAATAATCATCGGGGTCAGTTCTGCCAACAAAGTCTTGAAACGCTAAGTTACTGGAAAGAACTCCCACATACCGAGCCGCCGCTAAGCTGTTGCCTGCTCCATCCGTATTGGCAACCGCGATCGCCGAGAGGTTCAAGTTATAAGTTGTACTGCCACTGTAGGGATAGACTCGCACATAGTAATCACCCGCACTGAGTCTTCGGGCGATCGATTCATCTAGGGTAAACACACCGTAGGAACCTTGAAGGAGGGTGCCATTGCGATCGAGCAGAACCACATCTGCATCTGCACTTAAGCCGTTTAGCTGCAAACTAAAGTCACTCACCTGACTGAGGCTAAAGCGATAATAATCATGGTTGTCTAGCACTCCCACATAGTCTTGGAAAGAGCGGCTACTGTTCAAGACTCCCAGGTTACGAGCCGTGCTGAGGCTATTGCCTGCACCATCTGGGGGAGCAACGGGTGTAGCAGAAAGGGTGAGACGGTAGTTGGTATTGCCACGATAGGGATACACTCGCACATAGTAAGTCCCCCCTGTTAACTGACGATCGATGCTTTCCGCCGTCAATTCACTGTTAGTTGAGCTAGCAATCGCATTACCGTTACTATCCAGCAGTTGCACATCCACATCTGCGCTTAAATCATTAACAGCAAGACTAAAATCACTGTTTTGCCCCAACGTAAATTGATAGTAATCGTTGGGGTCGCTCGTGCCGACGAACTCTTGAAATGTGCGCGTTTCACTCAGGCTGCCAAGATTGAGAGCTGTATCCAAGGAATTGCCAGCCCTGTCAGAGGCGGTGGGCACAGCATCTGCAGAGAGGGTCAGTGTGTAGTTAGTATCCCCCAGGTAAGCATAGACTCGTGCATAGTAAGTCCCTGCATTGAGTTGGCGATTGATACTTTCTGGGGCTGTGCTCCCTAAGGTGGAATCCGTAACTAGATTGCCACTGACATCAAATAACTCAACATCTGCATCGGCAGAGAGACCCGTTAAAGATAAGCTAAAATTACTAGCCTGAGCGATCGTAAAGCGGTAGTAGTCATTGGTATCGGCGCTACCCACAAAGTCAGTCAATACCTGGCGGGAACTCCCCAGAACCCCCAAATTGCGAGCGGTATTGAAGCTGTTATCCTCTGCTGCGGGGGTGCGATCGCTGGAATTACTTAAACGCCAATTGAGGTCTGAGACCGTGGGCAGACCAACCCATCCTTGCACTTGTGTCCCATTCATCAACCAGGTGCCGATTTGTCCATCCCGATCGTTGCGCCACAGAATGTCTATTTTGCCATCGCGATTGAAGTCGCCCGTGCCCTCAATCTGCCAGTTAAACTCAGCAACCGTGCTGATGCTGACCCAACCTTGCACTTGCGCACCATTCATCAACCAGGTGC
>JAYKGX010000098.1:0-5167 GCA_035285565.1 Synechococcales cyanobacterium | reverse complement strand
AAGGACTGAATGTAAATGCGACTGGGATCGATAAATTTCTTGTCTACTAAGGTGTTGACCAAAAGTTGACTGGTATTGAAGCCTTGGTCGCTAAAGAACGTCGGATGCTTGGTTTCTGGATAAATTCCAATCTTGCGTCCGGTTTCTTTTTCTACTTGCTGTACCAATTCAATCACTTCCGCCAGGGTGGGTACCTTCAATTGATCGTTATTAAAGGCATTGCTGCGGAGGGCAGGTAAGCGTTCGATCGCATTCAAGGTTTTGATTTCCGCTAGGGTGAAATCTTCTGCAAACCAGCCGCCCACCTTGCGACCGTCCAGGTTTTTCACCGTCAACCGACTGGCAAATTCAGGCCGCGTTGCAATATCGGTACTCGTATCCGTCAGGTTCAAAATCGGCTTGCCAGTCGCATCCCGACGAATCGAACCATCGGCATTCAGTTCAGCTACCGCCAGCATCGGCTCATGGCGGGCAATCAAAATACCATCTTTGGTCACCACCAAGTCCGGCTCAATAAAATCAGCCCCTTGAGCGATCGCTAATTTATAAGCTTCGAGGGTGTGCTCTGGGCGCAATCCACTGGCCCCGCGATGCCCAATGACGATCGGTTGCTTGCCGTCTAGGGTTTTGAATTCTGTAGTGCGCAAAACGTCTGGATGCTGGGGAGAACGAACGATCGAGCTGGTCAGTTGATCGCGCACCAAATCACCCGTAGCTGGGAAATCCGTAAAGTAAGCATCCACACCTAAGTTGATGAATTGCTCAAATTCCTTGGCTGGATTGCCGCCGTAATTGGAAGCGAGGAAACGCCCTTCGTTGCGGAACGTGTAGGGATGAACCTGTAGCCCAACTTTATGCGCATCTTGTACCAGAGAAGTAGGCGATAGCGTGACGCGATCGGCATCATTAATCACGCCATCCTGGTTCAGATCATCGGGCTTGCCATCGTTATTGGCATCCACGTTTTTCACCGAAACAATCATGCGCTTCCAAGGTCCAATGCCATCGGCGTACGTCGCAATTTCCGCCAACCCTTGGGCCGTTTGTAAATCCTCATAGGTGCGCAGGTCGCCCTTCACTGTGAAATCGTAGGGACGGGCATTCACATCCTGGTAGAGCAATTTACCTGTGGTGTAATCCACATCATAGGCATCTAGCAATTGCACCAAGGGCAGATTCGTTTTAGTATTCAGTTCCTTCAAGTTTGAGACTTCAAAGGATTGGATGAACACGCGGCTGGGATCAGTAAAACCTGTTTTATCTAAGGTTGCTAAAAGTGGTTCTTCTAGTGATAACCCTAATTGATCGTGATAGGTGGGATGTTTGGTTTCTGGGTAAATACCAATTTTCTTGCCCGTATCGGTTTCAACCTGTTTGATGAGATTAATGATTTCTTCCAAGGTGGGTATCTGGAAAACTCCATTGAATGCCTGATTCCGGAAGCCCTGAGGCATGACGGCTCGGAGAGTTTTGATTTCCGCCAGGGTGAAGTCAGAGGCAAAGAAGCCTTCTTCTTCCACGCCATCTACGATCGCTTTCCGTTTACGGCTGGCAAATTCAGGACGACGGGCAACATCGGTTGTGGCAATCAAATTTGGCTCATGACGGGCAATCAGGACTCCATCTTTCGTCGAAACCAAATCGGGTTCAATAAAATCAGCCCCTTGGTCGATCGCTAATTTATAAGCCTCGATCGTATGCTCTGGCAAATCTCCACTGGCTCCCCGGTGCCCAATCACTAAGGGCGCTTGCCCCTTCAGCGTGGTTAACTTCACCGGATTGGGGGTGGGGATGGGGGCTTCCAGTAATTCACCCTGGGCATTGGTATGCAGCAGAAAGGGGCCAAATTCCTCACCAAACCAGAGGGTGCCATCCTTGGCGATTGTGAAGGATTCCAGGTCGAAATCTGCGCCTGTGAGTAAGCGATCTCGGGTCGCTTCGTTCACAATTTTGAAAGGAATTTTTTTGTTGGGGTCAGAAAGCTGAATGAATTGATTTACATTAACACGAACGCTGCCATCTCCGGTGGCTTCAAAACCCCGAAAGCTAGGATCAACTTGATACAAGCGCAGGAGATAGTCAGCACTGTTATTCTTGGCACCAAAGCCGTTATCAGACATGAACCAAAAAACTTTGTCACTGGCAAATTGCACAGCACTCAAACCCTGGACGGGTTGACCATTGAAGGGCAGGGGACGACCGTTGGTGTTGCCAGTGATGAATTGACCGCTTTGAGGACCAGGGGCGATCGTATCCGCAGGCAAGGCCGCAAAACCTTTTAATGTGGTAACCATGGACATCAGCCTCAAGGGGAGCATTTTTCTTTACCCGGAAGGATACCACTAGAGTTTCCGCAAAAGCATGTTGTTAACGACACACCCATGTTAATTAAATCTGAAAATAATTATTAAGATCAATTCTTAACTAACATCTGGTTAAATTCAATTTATCGATTGCTTAAGTTGTGATGGGGAGGGTAGGATGGATAAGGCGGAGAAGGCACGGGCTGATATTATCTAATCGCTCATATGATCTAATCAAGGACTATGCAGAAATCACAGTAATCGCCAATCCTTTGGGGGTCGTGTGTGACTCAGTGTGTAAGCGATCGGCGATCGGTTTGGCATCCGTTCTACGATCGAAAATCACCAACCAACCTGTGGACAAATTTAACCGTTCCAAATAGCCTTCAATTTGGGTCAACCCCGCTTCCAGTTGATTCGGACCCTTATCACGCTGCACCTTCAGTTCAATCCCCAAAGTGGCATCGCCATAGCGTAAGCAGAGATCCATGCGATCGCAGCCGATCGCATATTCGCGCTCCAGGGTACCGCCGCCATTGACCACCCGATGGAGAAACGCCATCAGAACCAAATGGGGTGCAATTTCATGATAGGAAGCACTGCGGAGTAAAGGTTCACCATGCTGTTTCCAAAACGTTAAAAACGCTTCTAACAACGTATCGGGATCCAGTGTACCATCTGGTTTTAGCCAAGTCGGGGCTATTGTCGGCAAACTATCCTGTGGACTTTGGGCTAACACGCGGGGAATCACTTCGCGATAAATCGGATTAGCAATCACCAACCCCCCTGCCGGATCGCGACGCAGTAAACCGAGATCCAGCAAATATTGGCGATCGTCATTGGGCGTATCTCCCAAGGTTTGTCCCGCCAGGATCGGTTCAATAATGGCTCGCACCCGGTCTTCGCGCAGCCGTTCTGCCAAACTGTCGAGATGGGTATCCTGCCGCTGAATCAGAATTTCCTTCGCCTGATTCACATGGTCAATTGTCAAGGCGATCGTTGGGTCAGGAGCCAGAACTTGCACCATTTGTCTTGCCAAGGCATTGACTAACCAGGGTTGTCCCTGAGTCAGGGCATAGGCATGATGGACGGCTTCGGGTGTAAAGACTTGTCCCGTTGCTTCCGTATGCTGAGCGTAAAGGCTGGTTACCTCAGATTCCGAGAAATTTTGCAGCGTCAGCGACTCGACTTTAATGTTAAACGGACTGGCGGTTCCTAGGCGATTGCTCCCACCACCAGCCACTTTATAATCGCGCACATCCCGCAGCCCAATCAACGCCAACGACTGGGGAAAACCCTGGGGACGACGGGGATAGCCATCCCGTAACTGACGCAACACGGCAATCAATGCATCATCTTGCAACGCATCAATTTCGTCAATAAAGAGAACAATTGGTTGCACTGATTGCTCACACCACAAGCTCAATGCCTGCCCAATGCTGGCACAATCAGCCCAACTGGGAGGACGCAAATCTGGCGGCAGCCAAAAGCGAGCGGCATCTTGCCATGCATTCAATATCGCCCGTTCAGCCCGATCGGGGGATTGTGGATAAGCAGCACCCACTTCGGCAGACACCAGTAGTGCGGTGTAGGTGCCCGCAGCCGTCAGTTCCTGAGCCAAGGTGAGCATCGCGGTGGTTTTGCCCGTTTGCCGGGGCGCATGGATGATAAAGTAGCCTTGTTGCTGAATCAATTGCATCACTTGGGGTAAGCGAGATTGGGAAGACAACAGGTAGTGAATATCCGCTTTACAGGGACCCGCCGTATTGAACCACCGCATGGGACTTAGCTCCTCGCAGAACGAACCTCCTCATTGTACTGCGTTGCACAACACCGCAGAAATCGCACCATAGGCTGGTCGCTGCGATCGCACTCACGATCGTTCAAATAGCTTGCATAGAGGGAACACTACGATTGGTATTATTCAGCCTAGCGAAGATGAAAACTATGCAGCGTACCGTTAAGCCGTGGAATCGGCTGGGTTTGAGTGCGATCGCACTACTTTGTGCGGAAGCAATTGTGCTCTCCCCCGCTGTGAATGCGCAAGCGGTCATTTCGGATGGGACAGTGAATACGGTGGTGACGCGATCGGGGAATAGTTTTGCGATCGACAACGGCACCACCTCTGGCACCAATCTCTTCCACAGCTTCCGCGAATTCTCCATTCCCACAGGCGGAAGTGCGATTTTCAATAATACCTCGAATATTCAAAACATCTTCAGCCGGGTCACTGGGGGGACGGTTTCTAACATTGATGGATTGATTCGAGCCAATGGCACTGCAAATCTGTTTCTGCTCAATCCCAATGGGATTTTGTTTGGGCCCAATGCCTCGTTAAATATTGGCGGCTCGTTTGTTGGCACGACGGCCAACAGCATTCAGTTTGCCGATGGAGTGGGGTTTAGCGCGACGAATACGAATGGAACCCCGTTGTTGACGATGAGTGTGCCGGTGGGTTTGCAGATGGGAGCTAATGCGGGTGCAATTCAAGTTCAGGGGGCTACAGTGCCCAATCCTCGATTCCGTCCTCCGACCCTAGCTGTCGCACCGACGCAGACGCTAGCACTTGTGGGGAGTCAGATCGATATGAAGAGTGCCAACCTCACGGCTCCCGATGGGCGAATCGAGCTTTGGGCAGTGCGGGATGCTCAAATTGCGATGAATAATCAGCCCTGGCAACTGACGAGCGCAGCACCAACACCCAACTGGGGCACGATTACACTCCAGCAAGCTTCTTTAGTCGATGCCAGCGGTACAAATGGTGGAGCCATTAACATTCGTGGACGCGGACTGACTGTGCAGGATGGATCGAACATTAACTCCATCACCTTTGCTGGGCAAGGCAAGGGGATCACGGTGCAAAC
>JAYKGX010000097.1:0-7175 GCA_035285565.1 Synechococcales cyanobacterium | reverse complement strand
AATGATCAACACCAGAATGATTGATCTCAGAATGGGGAATAGTAGGTGGATAAAAATTCGCAGAACAAATTGCATAGTCCACCAACGGCAATACCTGTTCCAATCCCGGCTTCCAACTGCCCCCATCCAGGACTACAGGAATACCTTGCTGTTTGGCTCGTGCTGCGATCGCTTGTCCCACTGCGATTTGATGACCATCCAGCAGGACAATCTCGGCTCTTGTCAACCAAGCGTCTAATTCTTCTAGTGAAAATTGTTGCGCTGGTTTGGGCGATCGGGTAGCATTCAGGGAAATGACCGCCCGTTCTCCTGTGGCTTGGCTAACTACGATGGAAGACACTGGAGGCAAGATTTCCGGGGCAATTTCAGGATCTAACAAATCCTGCAGGATAACTGAGTGGGTTTGTAGTTCTTGATGAATTACGGAGGTTAAAGGATGTTGCCCTACTGCACTGACTAAACGGGCCGATCCGCCCAATTGGGCAAAGGCGATCGCTGCATTGGTTGCAGGTCCTCCGGTACAGATGATGGCATCCAATGCCACCTTTTTTTGGTTAGCGATCGGGGGTCCCTCTGCTAAATAGATTAAATCCAATGTGGTCAATCCCACAAACAGTGCCCCAGCCACACTTCACTCCTTAAATTTTCTGTCTAGGCATTTCAATCCAAAATCCAAAATCCAAAATTCTTCTTTCTCCCGATGTCGTAGAGACGTTCCGCCGGAACGTCTCTACCGATTGCGCTATTTTTTAAATTCCTAGGAAAATTGCTGGGCATAAAATCCTGCATATCGCCCACCTTTGGCTAATAATGCTTCGTGGGTGCCGCTTTCAATCACTTGCCCCTTCTCCATCACTAAAATTCGATCGCTCTTGCGAACGGTTGCTAAACGATGGGCAATGATAAATACGGTGCGGCCTTCCATGATGCGTTCTAAGGCTTCCTGAACTAAGGCTTCTGATTCTGAATCTAAGGCAGAAGTCGCTTCATCTAAAATCAAAATGCGGGGATTGAGTAACACGGCTCGGGCGATCGCAATGCGTTGACGCTGACCGCCAGAAAGATTCACACCCCGTTCACCCACCCAAGTGTGATATCCCTGGGAAAATTGACTGATGAATTGATGGGCGTTGGCAATTTTGGCTGCTGCTTCTACTGCCGATAAATCAAAATCTGACTTTCCGAAAGCAATATTTTCAGCGATCGTTCCGGAAAATAGCACCGTTTCCTGGGGCACAATGCCAATCTGCCCGCGTAAGGTACTCAGGGTCACAGTGCGAATGTCGATACCATCGATTAGAATACAGCCCGATTGCGGATCGTAGAAACGGGGAATCAGATTGACTAGGGTGGTCTTGCCTGCTCCGGAAGCTCCCACTAGGGCAATCCGTTCGCCTGGGAAAGCTAACAAATCTAAATTACACAGCACGGGGCGATCGGCCTGATAGGCAAAATTCACCTGGGCAAGTTCAACTTTCCCTGTCACCGGTGGTAGGACGATCGCATTCTGGGGTTCCACCACGGTGGGTTGCACGGCTATCAGTTCAAAAATACGATCGACAGAGGCTTCGCCCTGCTTGAACTCGTTGAAATTAGTGACCAGAATGTTAATGGGATCAAGTAACATCAACACCGCTACACAATAAGCTCCGAATTGTTCGGCTGTCAGGTAGCGATTGTCAATCAGCCAGACCCCCATCAAAAACAACACACAAAAGGCGATCGCCATCATGAACCCCACCACGGGGTACTCGATCGCCTGGAGCCGCTGGGTCAGATACTTGGCTTCGCGATCGCGTTGGGCTTCTTCCACAAACCGTTGCTGAATGTAGGGTTCTGCCGTGAATGCCTTGATCAACCGGATGCCCCCCATGGTTTCTACCAACAGGGAAGAAAGATCCGACACCCGCCGCTGACTGCGGTAAGAGAGTTGCCGCATTTGCTCACCAAACCAGCCAATCAACAATGCCATCAAGGGCGCAATAATTGCCGTGGTCAGGGTTAATTGCCAACTGCGGTAGATCATAAAGCCCAGCACCCCCACCAGTTGCAGGACACAGGGGACAAACTGACGAAACAGCTTATTAATCACCTCCCCAATGCGATCGATGTCTTCCGTCAGGCGATAGCTGAGATCCCCGGTCTGGGCTTTCTCGAAGTAGCTGAGGCTGAGGGCCTGCAAATGGGCAAAGGTCTTGCGCCGCAGGTTAAATGCCACCGTCAAAGCCGCTCTGGCGACTAGAGAATCTTGTCCATACTGCGCTAACTTCTGAATGGCAAACAATCCCGCCACAAAAATGACGAGATCGACCATCTGACCGACCTTACCCCCGCCAATGCTGGCAAAAAAGAGTTCCGATCGATTCGCCAAAATCGGCCAAGCCGAGGCAAATACAAGAGCGCAGAGCATTGCCTGAAATAACGTCCGATTTTCACGCCGAACGTAGGGAAGAAGATACCAATAGTTGGAACGGGCTTTCAAGGGAAGCTGGCCTGTGGCACTGGTTGCAAAATGTAGCCCACATTATCCCTGATTTTAGGCGTTCCTGTTACGATTTTTGCGCCGCACGACCCAGACAATCAACCAAACGAGCAAGATCAGGACAACAATTTTAGACACCGGAGCCAAGTATTCGTCCACGAGGGTGTAGTTTTGCCCCAGGAAGTAGCCAGCAGCGGTTAAGAAAATGATCCAAATCGTGGACCCTAGGGTGGAATAGGCGAGAAAGGGAGCCATGCGCATTTCGCTGATGCCTGCGGGCAGAGAAATGACCGTGCGCAGACCGGGAACTAACCGCCCCAGAAACACCGCCACCGCACCATGGCGATAAAACCAGCGATTGGCACGATCGATGTCATCTCCCGAAATGGCAAACCACTTACCATAGCGATCGGCCAGTTGCCGCAACCGTTCTTCCCCCAGGAGCTTACCGGCATAGTACCAAGGCATGGTGCCCAGCATGGTGCCAATTACCCCCGCAATCACCACATACTGAAAGCTGAGATCCCCGGAATGGGCAGTAAATCCCGCCAACGGCATAATCAATTCTGAAGGGATCGGCGGAAAGATATTCTCCAGAAACATCAGCAGACCAATGCCCCAGTAGCCTAGGGTTGTCATTGTGGTTTGAATCCATTCCACCATTGCAAATTGCCTCTCGCAGCAGGACTTGACTTATTCTTTCAAAGAATTCGCCTATTTTCCTGATGATTTTTACATATGTGGTCACTGGCTATGCTGATAGCTGCCATAGATGAGCAAGAGGAGCCAAACAAACTAAGACATTGGATCCACCATCCCGAGGTCTAAGATTGCTCTTGGCTGCATATAGCTGAACGAGTCCTACAGGATTCGAACCTGTGACCGACCGCTTAGAAGGCGGTTGCTCTATCCTCTGAGCTAAGGACCCTAGGGCGATCGCATGATTTTCAGGCAATCATAGGGCTTGAACCATAGCGCTTTCTTGAATCATGGCACTTCAGGTAATTATCATAGCTAATTAATTTGCCTATCGGCTCTATTCTATCAAAAGCCGATCAATCGAGACCTGCCATCAGATTCCAGCATCAAAATTCGTTGCCAGTTGTGCCAACCCCAAGCTTTTGGCATATAACGTTAGAGTTGTTATGTGAGGGTCAACTTTTTTCCCTAGCCTGTGTACACTAGCCTCGGCAAGGTCTGTGATTTGTTGATGGATCTGGAACACAGATCACCTTTGTATTCAAAGTATCCTTTTTAACTTTCAGCAAAATTTGGATCTGATCTGAAGTTCTTCATTACCTTTGCTGAATATCCCAACCTGAACCTGAATGTCCCAACCTGAATCTTTGTCCCAAACCGCATATTTACAGTCAGCGCCATGTTCATTTTGAAACGGCAGGATGTCGAAATCTCTAGTATCCAGCACCCTCGCAAAGATCAGAAAATTCCGATCCTGACCTATCAGGGCATGACTTTTCGGTTGTTGAACGTCTTCCAAGCCAGCCAAGAGGAAGATGCGCGATCCCTCTGGCGAGAGCTGACTGATAACCAAGGCAAAGCTTGTGTGTTACTGGAAGAACCCGATCGCTACAGTATTTGGGGCAAAGTGCGGTTGGATCAACTCAGTGCGGAGGTACCCGCTTCCGGCATCCCAGGGGCTACGGAGAGCTTTTCGAGCGTCTTTGTTCAGGGGACGTTGTTGATGTTGCAATCCATGGCGCTCGATGTCGAAGATTTAATGGGCAACAAGCAGAGTGCAGCCTTTCAGCGAGATTTAACAGCAGTTTTTCAGCGCGGAAAGTTTCCCCAAGCAGAAACCCCAGATGCAATTCAGCAATTATTAACAGCGGATCCTTTGAATAGCTTGCAACCCCCCCCTTGGAAGGAGGGACAAGTGATTCTGCTGCTCCAAGAATTACATCGTTTGGGGAAGGCCTATTTCGGTAACACTAGCTTCACTCAAAGTGTGCTAGAAGCACTGCAGGAATTTTCTTCCCACGATCGCAATTTGTTTTTGGATTGGCTGCGTAAGTCTTCTGTCGGCTCGTTGTGGAAGTAGGGATCCAGGCAATTCTCCAGACGGAGTCCCTTCAGACTGAGTCAGCCCGATAGATTAGAGCTATTATGCAGCATGGTATGAGCGAGCTACTTGTGAACTGGCTACGGTTCTTGACTTTTGCTGGATTGAGAGGGTTATGAGTAAATCGGTTGATAAGTCAGGCACTTCCCCGAAGATTTCGGTTCAGACAATCGTCGGGTTTGAAGTTCTTTGGGCATTTTTGGCCCTCATGTTTTTTCTACTCTTTGGTGCCAGTGGGGTAGAAGCAGGGCGTGAAACTGGCATGTTTTGGTTCTATAACCTGGGCACTTCTACCTTTGAGGTCGGAGGCTTTTTGATCGCTGGGTTGCTTTGTCTACGCAATGCCTTCAGTCCTTCGATCGCCAGTGGGCGCAAGGTCTGGTTAGGGATTGGGTTAGGGATGTTGAGTTATGGCATTGGTAGCATTCTGTTTACCTATTGGGAAACCTTTCTCGATCGCAATGTGGCGATTTCCGCTGGGGATATTTTTTATTTCCTCACCTATCTGTTTTTAGGGTATGGCATGTTGCAGGCGGCGATCGATCGTCGTTTGAACCTAGAATTTTGGCAGTGGCTGATTGTGATTGCGGTGGGGGCGATTGGCGTTGTCCTGGGAGTGTGGATTTATTTGATTAGCGATAGCAAGGCTGCGGATCAAAAATCCTTCCAATGGTTAGAAACTCCCCCGGCGATCGCCGTGCCTGCTCCTCCTCCTGAAAGTGCCGCCCCGCTACCGGGACAAGCACCCTGGCAACTTGCCCAAGCGGCACCTGCGGTCAAACCTTCTCCAGGGGCAACGGCTAAACCTGCTACACCAACGAAAGCAGCTCCAGCAAAAGCGCCAGCTAAACCCAGCCCTGCCCCCGCATCTACAACTCCAGCGGCATCCCCTACCCCTGCTGGAACGGAAATCGAAAAAGCCAAACCTGCCACCCCTGAAAAAGCTGCCGAAAAAGCTGCAGTTCCTGCACCAGCTTGGGTGGAAGCGATCGATAAATTCCTAGAGCCTTTTGAGCGTCCCGTTCAATTGTTCTACATCATTGCCGATGTCTTTTTGCTCTTGATTGCAACCATTTTGCTCATGGCTTTCTGGGGCGGACGATATGCCAACTCTTGGCGCATGTTGGCGTTTGCCACCTTCTGGCTCTATCTAGCAGATATGCTATTCAAGTACGTCTCCAACCAAGCCGATTATCGCAGTGGCAGTTGGTGGGAAGTATTTTGGATCTTTAGTGCCGTCTTCTTTGGGATTGGGGCAGCATTGGAGTATGACCTCTCGAAGTCTCGCAAATCTGGGCGGAGAAGAGCTTAAGCCCTCTTGAAGTTCATGTCAGTTCGGACGAATCCTGGCGAGAAGATCCCCCTAGCCCCCTTAATGGGGAAACCGGGCCAAATTCAAGGGTTCAGCAATCGTTGTTAGACTCCTTGCCGGTTGCTTTTCGGGTTGAAGGTTCCTTTAATAAGGGGGATCGAGAGCTTGACGGGAATCGAGTTTCGTCGAACTGACGTGGCATTAAGTCCGATCGTTGGAGGCAGATAGAATTCTGTCTCCCATCTTTTATAGATGCAAGTGTTAGAGATGCAAGTGATTATGCATCTCTTTTTCATGCCCATTCGGCTTGTTAGCTAGCGAAGAGTGGTGCCATAGAGCCAGCGCCATAGGGGATGGGAACGACCTTGCTGTTGGATCTTCAGCACCGTTTGTTTGAGCCGATCGCATTCCACCTTGGGCAGTCCCCAAAGAATATTGCGGCTTTGCCAGATCAGGGTACTGAGGCTAAAGCCAATACAAAGCGTTAGACCGATCGCCGCGAGGGGATGAAATATCAAACTGTAGCGCAACCCAGACCAGGTAAAGCGATCCTGCAGGATTAATAGATTGCGGCGCAGTTGCCAAAGGCTGAGAGGGGCGATGGTCAACCAGAGCAGCGCAGAAACAAGCCAGCGCCCCCAAACGGTTAATTCATGCAATCGCTGCATATCTGCCTTCAGTTCCGGTGTGAGATCGGGTTCAGCAATCAAGGGTTTATTCAGCCACATATTTCAGCCACATATTATCGATCGCCTTCTCGATCGCCCCCCGCACCCTCAAGCATCGATCGCCGGTTCAGCCCCCGCCGTTGGATCAGTGATCGCCCGCCCCGTTTTTTCCCGCCAGAGGGCTAGCAGAGAACTGGCAATAAAGATGCTGGAATAGGCTCCGGTAATGAACCCAATAATTAATGCCAGGGCGAAATATTTCAGGGTATCACCCCCAAAAATAAAAATCGACACCAAGGTCAGCAGGGTCGTCATCGTGGTATTGATCGATCGCCCCAGGGTTTGATTCACCGCTTGATCCACAATGCCATTAATATGACGCGTCGGATTTTCCGCAATTACTTCCCGAACGCGATCGTAAATGACCACCGTATCATTCACCGAGAAGCCGACGATCGTCAGCAGCGCCACAATGAACAAGCTATCGACCTCTACCCCCAAGGTCAGCCCCAGAATGGCAAACACCCCCGAAGTAATCAGCACATCATGGAACAGCGCCACGATCGCAAAGGCCGCATAGTCCCACTGAAAGCGAAAGGCGAGGTAAACGATAATCCCAGCAAAGGAGACCAA
>JAYKGX010000096.1:0-7111 GCA_035285565.1 Synechococcales cyanobacterium | reverse complement strand
CTCCAATCAGCTTTGGCTTTGGTTTACAGGAAACCAAAAACCTGGCCATCCTGCCTCTTGATGTGTTCTGTGGTGACAAGCAGGATGCCTGGAGATGTTAAAATCTCCAAAGCCTTTGCGTTGCCGGTTACAACGGAGAGGTTAGTCACTCAGGGTTGTTGGAAGCAGCCTTGGGTGACGTGAATGAAGCAGATTCCTGGGGGTTGGGCTAGCACGGAGCTTGTGGGCTATTCGCTAGCTTAGCAACACACGATAAAACATTTTCATTGGGTAAGTCAACTGGTTATTTAGATGTTTTTGGGAGAATAATTGGGGAGGGGTATGGGGCGGTTCGGCAGGATTTGTCGCATTGTTTTTTTGATTTAACGTCAGTCAGTTCGACGAAACTCGATTCCCGTCAAGCTCTCGATCCCCCTAAATCCCCCTTAATAAGGGGGACTTCAAACCGAAACGTAACCGGGAAGGAGTCTAACGACGATGGCGGAACACTTGAATTTGGCTCGGTTCCCCCTTATCAAGGGGGCTAGGGGGATCTGCTCGCCAGGATTCGTCGAACTCACGTTGATTTAGTATGAAAAATAAGCTGAGTAAATCATCAGGGAGGAGAAATGGGCATGACTGAATTTGAAACGGGCAGTTCTTGGCAAGATTGGGTGATGACGATCGGCTATTTAAGCTTCCTGGGGTTTGTCATTTGGGCTGTGCTGAAGCCGCGATAACGCTTGGGCTTGCTCTAGGGCTTGGGCTTGTTGACAGAGTTCCAAATAACGGTGCAGATATTCTGTAAGAATGCCATGCAGGAGTAAGTTGCGGGCTGCTGCAAAGGGACTTTCTGGTGCCAGAGGATGGCGATTCATGATCACATGATTCCAGCGATAGTCTCCTGTTAATGCGCTGACATAGCAGCCAAAATTTTCATCGAACTCTAGTGATAAAACTGCTCGTTCAAATTCATCACAGGTCAACCAAAATGAGTAAATGACTTTAAATAATTCGATCGCAGATTCGAGGTCTAAAATTCGCCAGCCCCGTCGAGAAAAATCCACTTCTATTTTCACCGGTTGGATACTGCTGAAATCCAAATTAGGCTTGGGTAAGTTGACCAACCATTGGGGATTCTGACCTTGGGCTTGGTTGTAGTCTAAAATGAAATTATAGAGAATAATATCATGCTCCAGAAATGCATTCTCGGCTAGATCATCCACTGTGGTGGGATAAAGGGACGATTTGGCGATCGCTGGATCAGGACCATTATCAATCAAAAAATTGACAATATTAGATCCCAAGTTAATGTGCCGAATAATTAAATAACAAGCCTCGGGGGTGACAAAATGATTGAGGAACCAAGCAGCAGTACGATGCATGAGGGGATAGTGACTAAACTGAAATGGTAAGGTTCGTTTTATCACTAAAATGATCGCTAGACAAATATTGGCAATTAGCTTGATTGGCAACAAAAGATAGCTGCGCGTCCAACTCCGCAAATCCCGAATCATATAAGCCTTTGCCACCGGATCAACGGGAATGGCTTGATCTAGATACAGTGCATCCCAGGCATTGGGGTTAGCCCGATCGCGCATTTCTGGTCTATAGACGGGGACGGTGGGAGGATGGGAGTTGGACGCAACAGTAACCATGGGAATCCTTCGGGCAAGCTAACTTAAACTTCGATATCTTCTAGTTGTAGCAAATACAGACGCGCCGTGACCTGAGCAGTTCTGACAATACGATCGGCAATTTCCTGGGTCATCCACTCAGCATTGACGATCTCATTTAGTTTAGCCAGATGCGCTTCATCATTGTTTGCATGGTAGGCCAGAAAAGAAACCTGCTCCTGCCGAAGTCCCAAAATCTGCTGAATTTGGCTTGCCCATTTACCCGCCAGGTTATTCCCTAATCCTTCAATGATAAACATACTGCCTAGCAGATCAATGGGATTTTCGCGCGAAGCTTGGTGAAAGATGTAGGCAGAAAGGGCTTCACTGCCAAGGTTTTTCTGGGCTTGGGTGATGTCTTCTAACAAGCCTCCTACGGCAACATAGTTCCGTTCCAGCATCTGGAAATCGCGATGTTCATCCTGTGCGTGACCAATGAAAAGCGATCGCAGCCGAAAATCGGTCATATTAGAAGCCGCCCGTGCAATCCATCTAGCCCCTTCCACCACTTGCGGTCGTAAATTGCGTAATAGCGCTTTGTAGTCTTCCAGGGTCAAATCCCCTCGATGCAGTTTGCGCAGAATGGGGACCGATCGCAACTTACGGTCAAATTCCAACCAAACCATGGCTAATTCCCGCAGGAGATAAGCAGCAGGGGTTTCCAGTCTGGGATTGCCTGAGTCGCTGGTTGGACTGGGCTGGGTGATTGTTGTGTCAGGGAAGCGATCGCCAGTGGAGTTCTGGGTGGCAACGTTCTGTGGGGTAAAGTCATTCAGGGTCGCCTCGTCCATCGTAGCGCGATCGAGGGATGGCCCAACCACAGTCAGCATCATATAAGCGGTGGTAAAACGCCCACTTTCTGGCACGAAGCAGAAAATCTTTTGACCCGGTTGCAGTTTGCCAGAACTAAATAACTCTTCCAGCATTAAGTAAATGGATGCACAGCCTGTGTTACCGCGTGTGTAGAGATTGGTAAACCACTTTTCCTCAGGAATCATGCAACCTGCTTTTTCCAACAGTTCTACGATTTGTCCTCGGAAGAAATGGGAAGAATAGTGACAGAGTAACCAATCAATTTCATCAGGGTTGACTCGCCCGCGATCGATTAATTGCAACCAACCTTCTACCCCCAATTTAACGACCTGATCTAGGAGCCGAATGTTTTGCCGCAGATTCATGGCACCTGCTTGGGCTGCGACCTTGTAGGAGGGATAGTCCATCCAGCTTTTTTGTGCCGATTCATCTTCTGCTCCCGCATACATGCAGACCGGATAGGCATTGGCATGGGAGGTTAGTTCAATCCAATCAATGCGTAAACTGATGCCAGTGGGATTGGGATAACTTTGCAACACCATGGCCCCGGCTCCATCCGATAGCATCCAGCGCAGGAATTCGCTATCAAATCCTAAGGCTTCCCCTGCCTGAATTTTTTCTTCTGCTTCAAAATTGGTATGTTTGAACAGTCGGGAGGCTAATTCTGATGCCACTGCGATCGCGCTGCGTTTACGTCCCGTTTGTACCTGTGTCATCGCATATTTCAATGCAGCAATTCCCGCACAACAAACCCCTTGAGTGGAAATTGTTTCTAAGGGTGGTAACTCTGGCAATTCCCCATGAACCATACTAGCAAAACCAGGAATCAACAAATCTGCCCAACTGGTGGCGGCGGCCAGCAAATCAATCGCATGGGGATCGAGATCTAACGGGGCGATCGCATCTCGCACCGCATAGGCTGCCATTTGGGAATTCAGATAGGTCGTCTTTTGCTGGGGATCGAGCGCATAGTAACGCTGCTGAATGCCATTACTTTTGAGAATGCGTTGGCGCACTTTGGAGGGACGATCGTGAATTTTCCCGAGATAGGTTTCCATCTCATCGTTGGCAATCGGTTCACCGGGCAAAAATTTCCCAATGCTATTAATAAAGGCATGGTGCATAGAGCAATATCCTGAAACAGAATTCATGGGTGATGAGAAGATCAACAGAAGAGATGCACGCCTAGGTTTTATCATAGTGAGGCGCGATCGATCGGTTGGCTAAATTTTTGGCGATCGATTTGGCGATCGTCAGTTGCCAGCCCACTGAGACCCATTTTGGAGTTTAGAGTTGCGATTTTGGATGATCAAACCCTGATGAATTGGGGCTGACCGTACAAACTGAGGAAGTCGAGGTGACTCTCCCCCTCCCCCCCTTCATCCCTCCAAGCAAGATTAACCAACCAGGGAGCCTCTCAACCCACTGTGCGATCGACCTGTGCGATCGACCTGTGCGATCGACCCTAAGCAACGGTACTCTGATTGGGCAAGGGAATCGTTAATTTTTCGTTGAGGAATTTTTTGGTGAGATCCGGACAGGGTAAGGGTGCATCGAGTAATTGAAAACCCGGTTGCTGTTCCAGGCGTTGCAGAATGATGAGAAATTGCGACTGCTCCGATAACGGCTGCTCTTCAGATGGGTTTATGGGTTGGCTTAATAGCTCATCCACTTGCACAATCCATTGGGTCAGGAACCGATGCGCTTCTGCGAGGCTGAGGATGATCTCCAGTTCATCCAAATCACTGTCTTGAAGGGACGATCGTAGGCGTAACTGGAGGTAACGGAGCAGAACGGTTTTGCCAGTGAGACCTTCAGCAGCAGGCTGATTTGCGGCTGGGACAATTTTTGGAGGGTAGATCATACAAAGTAGTGATGTCAATCTGTGAATGATGACAGCGATTGTTGAGGATACACTTTGTGCGAAACTTCCATTATAGATTAGAATCAGCTATTGTTTTTATAGTAATTTCTTATAAAATTTCACACAGCCCGTAGTATCACCGATGAAAGCGGTAGCAAAGTCATATGTTTACAGTTTTTATATTTTTTTAATAAATGCTTACATACTTGCCCAACAAATTTTTAAGCAATGTTTTAAGCAATTTTTATCTTTGACCTTTATCGGGGTTTAATGGTAAATATTGTATAAAGAAGTCTTCGATAGTAATTCCCGACACCGCTTTTATTTTTTTGATAACTTCTATTTTTTTCCTTCGTTCATCATCACCCCTGGATGGATGAATTTTTTGCTATATGGAGCGTGATAATCATGGCACCGATGCGATCGCCCCAGCTCTCCGATACTCAGAAGCGATTTCTGTTGCACCAACAATTTCTGCAAGAGATTCAAATTAGGTTTGCCGATTTAGCGAATCCTCAATCTTGGCTGAATCAGCTCATCTATCAGCTCCTGGTGGAAGAACTGCGGCAGCAATTGGCGGAGCCACTGGTGAGTAGTGCGTTTCGGAGTTTTGTGCAGGGTATTTTGCGCGGTCGTGGTTTAGAGGTGCGGGAAACGGAAGCGGTGATCAGTGAAGTGTTTCTGCGGGCAATGCGGCAGTTGCAATCCGGTTGTGTGGTGCAGAATCCAGCCACTTGGTTGCGGGGAATTGCCCTGAATGTGGTGCGAGAAATGACTCGAAAACGCCAGCACTTGACCCGGTGGGAAGGTCGAGAATTTTGTGATGAATCGCTGGATGCTGGGGGTGGAGCTTCTGGCTATGATTGTTGTGAATATCCTCGGTTCAGTCAACCGCTAGGAATCATTTGGCAGCAGCTATCGCCGATCGATCACCGCATGTTGGTTCTACGAGTGCTAGAGTCTTATCCTTGGCAGCAGGTTCAAACGATACTTCAGCAAGAATTTGGCGAGACGATCGCCGTGACCACCCTCCGCAAACGCTATCAGCGCCTGTTGGAAAAACTGCGTAAATTGCTCCAAGCGTTAGAAGGGGATGTTGCATAATCCCACATTAATTTTTCAGCTACCACACCACATTCCCACGGTTCCTGCAGCCCGATCGCGCTTGTTGGAACCTTAGCCTTGGCTCATGATTTCGCGAACGGTTTCGCTAACGGCGACTGGTGCTACAACGATTGTCCAGCGAATGAAATAGATACCGCAGACGAGTTTTTGCCCGAGAAGCCTTCTGACGGAGTGCTTCTAAACTGGGAGCTACACCATCTCTTTTTTGCAAGCGATCGTGAATTTTGGCCCAAGATAGCTTTTCAATCAAGCGCCAATAGAGGAGTTCTGCTACTTCCCGATTTTCGGCACAGAGTTGTTCAAAGGCTTTGAAGACTTGTTCAACTTGCTCGTCAGCCGTCTCTAGATCCTCCGGGGTCGGCAGCAGTTGATCCGTCAGATAGGGGTCTGTCAAGGTTTCTTTTCCCAGTTGTCTGGCTCGCTCGCGCACGATATTAAAGGCAGTGCCTTTCAGCCAAGCCCGATAGTCTAGAATGGTCTTTTTAGCAGCGATCGCGGCGATGGCTCGTAGATACGCAATATTTAAAACCTCATAGGGATGCAGACGAGACTGGAGTTTAAATTGATGAATCATCCGGCGAATGGCTAGAATCATGGAGTAGGCATCTGACCTCTCTCCTTCCACACCACCCACTGCAATATCGGCAATTACCTGATTGAGGGTCTCTTGTTCTTGTTGTTGTTCATCATCAAAGTTATGGTTGCCCCTTTTCGTCCTGGTCATAGGTTCTGCTCTACAGACACGACTATTACAACTAGGAGTGACGCAGGCAGGACATATGTGACGGAATCTAAGCAATTTGAGTTGGGTTCATGAGGAATTAGCCCCCCTCATCCCCAACCCCTCTGCCAATGAGAGAAGAGAGCCAGATTTTGAGTCTTTTTCACCCGAGGGATAGAAAAAAATTGTCAAGTTTTGATGAAGCCTTGTCACATCTGCTGATCTCCTTCCACCTATTTGACGAACACCTTCCAGACTTTGAGACGCTAGAGGGATTTGCAGATGCGCTAGGATCATCCGACATGCGGCTGCATCAAAACCTTTCTGGAGAAACATATCTGGCAGTTTTGGGACCGTAACAGAGATGAATAACATGAATAGGTTCATTCAGTGGGACACTTTGGCCCCGGAAGTTGTTGCCCAGCGCGCAACTCTGGAGGCTTATTACCGTTTAGCCTGCCAACCCGAGTTAACTGAGACAGAGGCTGATGACATGCAAGCCATCTTAGATCAAGCTAGTCAAGATCCGCTCTTGAGTAGTCTTTTGGATGAAGTGGATCATGCGATCGCCCATCAACTGAAATTGATTGATGCTGGGTATGTGCAGGATCAACAGGTCAAATTGCAACAAGCGGTCGATCAAGTCTGGATCGACCTACAATCGTTTGACGCACTGACAGAAGGCTCTCCCGGCTCTGCCAGTTCCCTGCGGACGGCCCAAACCCAACTCCAGGCGGCGGGTCTCTACAATGGAGCGATTGACGGCATCTATGGCCCAGCGACTCAACAAGCGTTTCAAGGATTGCGTTCCAAATTGCAAGCAGAATTCGCCCAGAAGGGCTGGAGCCTGGAATGTATCGGCTTCCAATCACAACTCATGATCGATCGCCTCCGGTCTGAGGGAAATCATCAAGAAGCTGACCAGATTGCTCT
>JAYKGX010000095.1:0-11145 GCA_035285565.1 Synechococcales cyanobacterium | reverse complement strand
TGACTAAGGGATGATGAGCGTTGAGTTGGGCTTTTAATTCCATAAAGAGAGTCTCTATGAACTATGGCTTTTTTGACCCTGATTTTGCAAGGTTTCTATCGATTCTAGCAATTTTCTGGTGATTTTTCCCCCACTCTATCCTCTCAAATCTCCCCTCAATAGCCTTCTTCCAGTTTTTCAGGGACGACTATCATATATCACCGGACGGTCCCGGAAATCGAAAACATAGCGCCATGACATGTCATTCATCTTCCGTCGGCAACAGCATGAGCAGTGTTGAGAAGTGATGAGCAATGTAACATTTTTACGGTGGAATGATGATATTGTTGACAGGTTTGGGACACCTTCGATACACTTGTGGGCAGTTACGAAGCTTGCAGTCAAAAATATCTGTCGGCAAATTAATTTCAGCAAATTAAGTCTTCATTCGTTCGATATTTGCTTGATTCCGATATTTGCTTGATATTGATTCTTTCTTTTGGTTCAACTTTCTAGTTTGGCGATCGAAAAAGCAACTAGCACAAAATGACTGTCAAAAAACTCAATTACGAATAAAATCTGACCAGGGTAGCTTCAAACCAACGGGCTTCAATCTGTTACATGAACCATTTATCAACCCTCCGCAATTGCTTCGTTTAGTCCTCAATCATAAAAGTACAACCAGTAGAAGATCATCTCTGCCTTCTCAGGATAGGGCTAGAGCTGTTTTGGAATCTCAATTCGGCTATCCACCTGTGCAGGTAGAGCAAAGTTTCTACTGTCAACCTGCTGGATTACGCTTCTGACTCGTACTGAATTGATAGAGATCACCCCCTTGGGTAATTGATGACAGGCTTTGGCGATCGCTAGGATAAGGTCATGCACTGGGTGCTGCACGCTGTTTCTGACACAAAGAATCAAATGTGCAACAATCAACTAGCGATGGCTGAACTTTGGAATGACTGACATTGTAATAACTGCAAAACAGGTCACGATTGACGACTGCAACACCTAAGAATTGCAACCAGTTTAGATTACGTATCAAAATGCTAACAGTATGATTCCAACATCACTGTAGCAAGGAACGCAATATTGACTTCAAACTGATTGATTTAGGAGATAATTATGGATCTCGCACAAGTAAAAGCTGCGATCGTGGAAGCAGGTGCAAATTGGCAAGCGGGCGAAACCAGCATGACGCGCCTGTCCGAAGCAGAACAGCGGGCTAGATTAGGCTATGTTCCGGGTCCCGGAGAACCCTCCCTAGAAGAACGGGAACAAATTGCCAGTCAGCTCTACGAAGCTTATAAAATGCGGGCAGCAGTCGATACCTTTGGCTATCCGGCTGCCTATGACCTGCGATCGGATGGATTCGTCACAGACATTAAAGATCAAGGGGGCTGCGGTTCCTGTGTGGCTTTTGGTACCAATGCTACGATCGAAGCAACCTTCCGGCGGCAACGCAATAATCCAGATCTGAAGGTTGATTTATCCGAAGCGCATCTCTTCTACTGCTACGCCAAGTCTGAGAATTTCCACTGCGGCACGGGTTGGTATCCCGACCATGCCCTGGAATTTGCCAAAAAAGGGGTTGTGGATGCAGCTTGTTTCCCTTATACCGCTGGAAATCAAGATTGTAAGCTCTGTGCTGACTGGCAAAATCGCCTTGTCAAGATTTCTGGCTGGCACAAGATTAGCGATATCAATGCCATGAAGGAATGGTTGTCAACTCGTGGGGCCCTCAGCGGTTGCTTTACGGTTTACCAAGATTTCTTTTCTTACAAGAGCGGTGTTTATCGCCATGTATCCGGTAACAATGTTGGCGGTCATTGTATTTCCATTGTTGGTTATGATGATAATGCAGATTGCTGGATTTGCAAAAACAGTTGGGGCAAAGGTTGGGGAGACGGCGGCTACTTCCGGATTGCCTATGGTCAGTGTGGGATCGAAGCTTGGGTGTACGCTGTGGATGGCATTGTAGAAAGCGGCTGGCTCAGCAATGTCAAGGTAAAAGGTCTCTGGACCAACAACTCGGATCTCAACTCCTATGTGTATTTGAGCGATATCGGTTGGCGCAGACTGTGCAACAACAATGTCAATGCCCATCTTGATATGTTGAGCCAATTGGCAGCTTCTAAAGCCCAGGAGCATGCAGTGTCTGTCTATCAAGACAATGGACTGATTACTCAGGTATATGCTTGGTAATTCACTAGGTTCATCTTGCATGACAACGCTGAATCGATCGATTTTTGCAACCCTTTTTTTGGAGAACAATCATGAGTAACGATGCTCAAATGAGTATGGCTGACGGTATCTGTGCGCCCTGCCAAGCCCCACCCCCCGACTTCTTTGCCGTGGATGGCAACCTCAGTGCCAGCGTTTTAGACTATCCCAATCAAGTACCTCCCATGCAAGCAGAAACTGTGAATGTCGCAACCCGCCCCATGCTCTCTCCCCCAACTCAGTTAGTCGGGGATGCCAGGGCGGCGGCTGGTTGGCAAACCAACAAAAAAGTGACGGGTATGTGGTCTATCTGCGCGGATAAGAATGCTTGGATGCATGTGGATAGTATGGGTTGGCGGCAATTTGCCAGCAATTCTGAAAGCGCGATCATGGCGTTCAACATTATTGCAGCCCATGCCAAAACCACCGGAAAAGCGGCTAGCTTCTATGAAGGGGATGATGGCAAAGTCACCACCCTGCTAGTTTGGTAGCGCGTCAAGTTGACCACAATTCCGGTTGGGTCGCGATCGCCCCTTGGCAAACTAGTGCGTCAGATTATACCGATCCGACCTTGCCAAAGGTTCAGTGCTGGGGCGATCGCCCCTGACCGGAATTCACATACTCAGTACGGAGTTCCTACTATGCCTCTCAAGATGATCGTTCCCAAAGCGATCGTTTCAACTACAATAATGTCACTCCTCGGCTCGCTGTCGCTCAGCGCCTGTACCGCTTCCTACACCCCTAACAAACCTTCTGCCCAATCCCTGAACCCCACCCCATCACCGTCCGCCTCGTCTATTGCAAAGTCACCCACCCCATCGACGAATCAACCCACCCAAAAGCCGATCGCAACTTCCGCGACCAGCAAGGGAAACTCCAAGGGGAAATCTATGTCTAGCCCTACTTCATCTAATCAAGCTTCGTCTAGTAACGCTGCTGCCGTCACCCTGTCGCAAGCAGATAGTGGCAAAACGGTAACGCTCCAGCAGGGGCAAACGCTGATCCTACAACTGGATGAAAACCCCACCACGGGCTATCGGTGGGAATTACCCTCTCTGCCGGCAACAGAATTGCAGCTCATGCGTGACCAATTTACGTCATCCAATAGTGGAGCCATGGGCGCAGGCGGGCAACGAACGCTCACGTTTCAAGCAGGCAATCCGGGACAGGTCAACCTGGTACTCCACAATCGCCGCGCATGGGAATCAGTGGGGCAGGGAGTGGCGCAGTTTAACCTGACCCTGAAGATTGTTGCAAAATAAGGATCACGAATTCAATCACCGATGTCGGTTCTCAGCGTCTCACGCCCCAACCGTCAGACCCAATTCTGCCAAAAGCCGATCGCAGTGGAGATGAACCGCAGACATTTCCCGCACACATTGAACTTTCACAGGTTCGTGCAGGCGGACATGCCCAAAGGCGTGCTCGATGATTTCCACGGTGGTTAAGGTATCGAGATCCACAGAGAGAATGGGAATTTCCAATTCCTCAGCACGGGTAATCACGGTCTTGGTGGGGGGAATATGGCCAGTGAGGATCAGGCATTGGGTAGAAGTTTCCATGGCAGCCCACTGCAAATCCGTGCGATCGCCCCCAGTGACCACGGCCATATTGTGTCCCTGGCGGAAATAACGCAAAGCAGAGTTGACATTCATCGCGCCGATCGTCAGACTTTCGACCATGAGATCCAAGCGATCGCCCCGGCAGAGAACTTCCGCTTTCAACTGATGCACCAATTCAGCGACCGTCACGCTTCGTAACAAAGTACTACTGGGAAGCACCCCAAACACAGGAATATTCTGCTGCTCTAGGAAGGGACAAATCTGCTCATGCACCGTGTTGAGTTTTTCACTGGAAACGTCATTAATCACCACACCTAGGAGCCGATCGCCCAACTGTTGCTTCGCCACGAGCAGCCCATCCAACATTTCCATCGATCGGAAACAAGTGACCAGGAGGACGGATGCATCCACCACCTCTGCCATCTGAACCAGGGACAGATCAAACAAGCACCCTTCTTCCAGCGAACCTGCACCTTCTAACAGGATTAAATCACCTGCCTGATCGGATAATTGTTGCTGTAAGCGATCGCCATAGTTCTGCTGATCCACCTGAGTGAGGCGTTTTTGGGCAGCAGTGCTATCGAGCATCAGAATGGGCGGCAAAATTCGATCTGCCTTTAAACCCAAGGTTTCTGCCAGAAAAGGCACATCTTCATCGGTCTCATCATCGCTGTCTAACCCTCCACTGACGGGCTTGCTATAGACCAGATCCAGACCTTGTTTGCCTAATAAATGTGCCAATCCAACAATGACTGCCGACTTGCCACTGTAGGCTTCTAGCGATCCAATCACCAATTTTGCGGACTTTGCCACCTTTCCCGCTCCCAATTTTGCTGCTACAGGGCTAGACTTCTGAAATACGATCGCGAGGATCGCTCTCTCCCAGACCACCATTGTAAAACGATCGGCTGATCGAAAATTGCCCAAACTCCAGATCAACTTGCCTGCAAATCTTGCCTGCAAATTTTGAAGGTGCTTTCACAAACAAAAAAATAGACTGGGAGGCTACCGTCTCAACGGATTGACTACCCAGCCCGAATTCAGCCTTTCCACCAACTTAGGATGAGAAAGGGATCACAAATTTTGAAACAATGACCCGCGATCGCCCTATGCTTAAGCTTCTTCCTGGCGCAGCAATTTGCGATAGAAACCCTGGGAAAAGTCAGAAAGGCGTGCTCGACGGAAGTTCATAATTACTTCAATCAAAAAATCCACAAATTCAAAGTTGGCCATCAGCACTTCATAACTGAGATCCGCATTTCCATCAAACTGGATCCGGCAACGACAGAGGTCAGCGGGCAGGCTGGAGACATTCCAGGTGGCAATGAAGGGAATACTGTCTGCTCCTTCGATCTTGCGGTTCCCTTCAAAGCTACCTTTTTGGTAAAGGCTGATGGCAAATGGGAGCAGTTGCTTTTTACCCTGCTGTGGATAATAGGGCACATAAACCCCACATTGCTGTGGAGGAGCCGGTTGAAGTTGATCGATGGACATGGGTGAATATTACAGGCAACGACTTCAAGCGTATCTCAGGAATTCCTCAGCTGAAATAAATCTTTTGAAAAGATATTTCTTATCAGATTTAATGCGAGTGAATTCCTTAACCTTAGTTTGCCCAAGAAATTCCGATTTGCACGTTTTTGTTCAGCGTTCGGCTGCTCAGGCTTTGATATCTGAGGGGTCAGGAGTTGGGGAAAGGTGGCTGAGGTAATCTTGAAAGCGCGTCTGCAGTTGCTCGGCTGAGAGGCGATCGCTGCTCCAATATTCCACCAAAGTTTGCCCAAAGGCCCAGGCATTGCGATCGACCTCCCCATCCAACTGAGTCGCCAATCCCCAAAGGCTCAGCAGATCAAAATTAGCAGACGAACTGGGCTGGGCAGCGCCACTGGTTGCAAAGAGCTGGAAGAGTTCATAGGCCATTTGCAGTTTGCCAATGACAACGGGCAGTTGTTCCACGGGAATTTGTTCTGCGAGCAGCACAGCCAGCCGAGCATTCCCCGTAGCCAGGGTGGAGAGAAAAGCCAGGATCGGACTTTTGAGGAAGGTGGTCAGTCCCTGCCGAGTGGTCATTTGCACCGCGTATTGCTCAATGATTTGGCTGGCGGTGTGAATGCGGCTGTCTCGATCTTTTAGAAAGCGGGCGAGGCGCTGTTGCTTGGCGCGATCGAGTTGTCCCAAAATGCGTTGGGCGAGTTCAACCTCTCCCCATGCTTGTCGATCGCCGCCTTGAGTTACCAGGGGTAAAATTTCCAGACCCGCTGGCAGAATCTCTTGGCGGTAGGCGATCGCATCTCGGATGGCAAGTTCCTTAGGACGGTGACCTATTTTCCAATCATAGGGAGGATCCCATTCCCGCAGGGGGCGCAGACGATCGACTTGAGTCATCACGGCGATCGTGGGTAGATCGGGCACCGTTGCTTGCAGGGCTTCCAGAAAATCCACATCCATTTGTAATGCAGGATCTAAAGCAGGGGTTGCTAAGAGGACAAGGTCACAGTCACGGGCGTGATCAATCACGATTTCTCGGAAGGCTGGACGGTTTACCTGCTCATAGCCAGGGGTATCCCAGAGGGTGATGACTTCTGCCTGTCCGGTGTGGTTGCTGCTTTGCCAGTGGTAATCCCGAATTCGATTGGTACTGGGTAAGGCATCCACCTCTGCTTGCGGTTGTGCTTTTGCGGAGGGTTGGACAAAGAGAGTGTTCACGATACTGCTTTTACCGGATCCCGTGCGTCCTACTAAGAGGAGATTGATGGGCTTTTCCTGCACAATCTCGATCGGCTTCGCTTGGCTGATCAGGTCTCTCAAGGTTTGGGTTTCGGGTTTCGGGGTCGCAGGTTGGATCGGCGGGGAACTGGGAATTGTGGGTAGTTTGGCAGCGGTTTGACCACTGTAGAGCGCGATCGCTTGTTGGGCTAAATTGCGCAGTACGGCTTCTCGGAGGAGTTGGCTCAGGTTGCCGATAAATTCTTGCGTAGCGCGATCGCTGTTACCTTGGGTGGCGGTGCGGGTGGCAGCAGCGATCGGGTTCAGGAGCCATTGGGCTAAGCCCCAAGCTTGCCAGACCTTGCGAGCGGAAGGCGCAAACTTTTGGTAAATCTGATAGGCCTCGTAGGCCTGACCAATGGTGAGTTGATTCAGCAAGGGAGCCAACTTTTGCATCCATTGATCTAGGTCATCGATCGTCCCCCGCAGGAGTCCATAGGCTTGGGGCAGGTAGATATTCAGAAGTGGCTGTTTGGTCTTGGGGGCATAGGCCTGGGCGATCGCACTAATCAGGCTCAGACAACGCTGCCAAAAGAGATCCCAATCCTGCCAGAGGGGAGGATCCTGGCGCGAGTCTTCTAAAATACGCTGTAATTCAGCTTCTGCCTGTTGGATCGCTGGGGTTTGGTTGCCCACTTGGGTTGGATCGGCATGGGGGAGGGTGGCGGCTAGAGTTGCCAGTTCTTTTTCCACTTCTAGGAAGGCGGGACGAGTCCATTTGACCAGCAGCCATCGCCAGCCCACAAAGACCAGAGCAACGATCGCCCAAATCCAATTCAGCCCCCATTCATGGATCTGAAACCCAGCGGAGATTAGTAGAAAGACGACGACTGAGGCGATCGGGGCGATGAGGACGAGCCACTGCCAGGGCTGGAGACGAACCATAGAACCCTTCCTGTAATAATTCGCAATCATTAATGCCGAACCAATTCATTTTCAGTGTACTTAACCCCATCCTGAACTTAACCGATCGCTGTCGCCGCAATTACCGCCCCAAAAGCCCCCGACCTCGAAACCTTTCCAGCCGATCGCCCCCAAACTCAAAAAATTTATTACAAATTGTTTACAAACCTGAGAATACCTGTTACATTTATTAACAAATAAGACAATTTCTACCAATACCGGAGACCATCATGCGCAGCGGATTCATCGTGGACGATCAAGGCAAATCCAACAATTTCGCGATCGAGCCAAAAATGAGCTATGTCGAAGCAGGTCAATCGCAGTTTGGTTTCAATGTGGCTTCTGAAAAATTGAACGGACGGCTGGCGATGATTGGTTTTATCTCAGCGATCGCGTTGGAAGCGCTGACTGGGCATGGTGTGATTGGTTTCCTGACCAATCTGTAGACTACGGATCTATCAACTTTGGGATCCGGCAAACCTCTGTTAGGAAAGCGTCCGCTTCAGAATTAATTTTGTAACAAATTTTGTAGCAATTTTAGCTGCCAGATCCGATCAATGCAGGCAGACTAATGGCATAAGTTTGACACTTGCGGAGAAAATGCGTCAGTTTGCAGAGATGTCCTTGGGAGGTCTCTGTATTTTTTTGCCTGGGTTTTGTCTGGGCTGGCAACAAGTTGCTGGGGAGAACCTGGCTAAAGTCCCTTTTCCTGAAGGGCACGATCGCATTATCCTAGGATCCCATCCTTCTTTCTCCTCTACGATTCATGGATCCGTTCTTTCGAGTTGAAGTTCTCTCCCAAACGCCGAATCCGCAGCAGACCATCTACGCTGCCATGCACCAAGACTATGCAGAAGATTTTGTTTGGGACAGGCGCGATCGCTTTCCCAATGAGAGCAAAGCAGGCGAGTTGGTGATCAAACATTTGCTGGCAGGCAACCGGGGTCACTTCGGACCGATCGAGCATCCCCAGATTGTGTTGAACTGCGGCTGGTTTCCCCACAGCGTCATGCAACAGGCCAGAACTCATCGGGTTTCCGTCAGTTTTGACGTTCAGTCAGGTCGCTACACCAGTCAGCGGATTATTGATGTGGTGGATGGGGTGCGATCGTTGGAAGAAGTCTTCTACCTTCGTCCCCTTGGGCTGTATACCGATCGCCAGGGTGCCAAATACGAATACACCGAAGCCATGCGGCAAAGCGATCGAGACTGGTGTGAAAAACTCGCGCAGCACTACGCCAGCAAAATTCGGGAGCATGGCTATGCGGAAGAACATGCCCGCGATTTGATTCCCTACGCAATTCGGCAACATTTTGTGGTTAGTTTCAATACCCGCAGTTTGATGCATTTTCTCGATCTACGGGCCAAGAACGATGCGCAACTAGAGATTATTCAACTCTGTGAACTGATCTGGCCTCATTTTGAAGCTTGGGTACCTGCGATCGCCGAGTGGTATCAAAAAAACCGCTGGGGCAAAGCCAGACTCTCCCCTTAGGCAGAGCAAAAAATCCTGGAAATCATTTCTAGGTAGGTAAAGTGAAATCGGTTTCTCTGGTTACAATAGGCGAGCGATCGGGTAGAGAAGTGATGAAAACTTTTATACCGACAAGGCTCTCCTATAGCAATCCTAATTGATTGGTGGGGCGAAATTCTGCCTGCACAGGCTAGAAGCCTGCCTGTCCCACTTTTACAACTGAAAGAGGATTGCTATATATAGAGCATCACAAAGCACCATTGCTAGAGCGGTTGAGGTACGACGATGGATTTAATCAAACTGATTGAACGGGGCGGGCTGCCCGTCATGGTAACGCTCATGGTTCTGTCAGTCCTGTCCCTTACGGTCGCCTTTGAGCGATTACGCTTCTGGTTCATGGTGCTGAGTAAAGAACGGGAAATTGTGGGACGGATTTTGGATGCAGCGAGACGTGATTGGTCGATCGCCACGGAAATTGCCCGCCAGGCCTACGAACAACCCGTGGGACGGTTCCTCTACAGTGCTCTTCGCCTGCAAAACCCCGATCCTGAACTGTTTCGGCTTGCCCTAGAAGCAGGTGCAGAAGAAGAAATTGCTAATATGCGTCGGGGTGAAAAGATTTTTGAATTCGTCATCGCCACCGCTCCTCTGTTAGGACTCCTGGGGACTGTGCTTGGGCTGATGGATACCCTAGGTTCCATTACCTCATTTAGCCAGTTAGGGGGCAAAGCGGCCGATGAAGCAGCCGGAGGCATTGGGCGATCGCTAATCACCACAGCGACAGGATTGGTGGTTGCCTTGATCAGCCTTGGCTTTTTCCGGTTGTTTCAGGGATTAGTCTTTAACCAAGCCAAGATTTTCCGGCGAGCAGGCAATGAAATAGAACTGCTCTACCGTCAGAAATGGCAATACGAAAACAGCGACCACTATCACAAACTTCAGGCTCAACTGCTCCCAGAGCAATTACTGCAAAATGATGAAGCCAGCCGTGACTAAACCCCTTTCAACTAAACCCCATTAACCTGACGACTGATTCCATCGCCCGTCCACATTGCATCCCCCAATCACCGGACACAGATCCCGCGCCCCAAGAGAGGTCACAATGAAAATTAATCTAGATAGCCCCGCTGATGAAGGGCAAGTCCAGATTGTGCCCCTGATCGATGTTATCTTTTGCATTCTCGTGTTCTTCATTCTGGCGGTGCTGCAATTCCAGCGTCCCCAGGGAATCAGCGTTGATCTGCCTAAGGCGAGTACTGCAACCGTGCAGTTATCGGAACGTCTGATTATTACCTTGGAACCCAATGGTTTACTCTATGCTGGGTCAGACCCGATCGATCGCGCCTTACTTCAAATCACCGTAGAACAGTATCTGCAACTGAATCCGGAAGGGTTAGTGGTGCTCAATGCTGCTCAAGAGGCTCCCTATCGCAATGTGATTGAAGTGTTGGATTTGCTGCGCCAAAGTACCAATCGAGTTGCGCTGGCCACCAACCCAACAGCATCCCCACCACCCACTGGGATCGATCCGAACCAGATTCCCACTGCTAGCCCTAGCCTGCCTCCAGAACTGTTGCTCACACCCACTCCCACGGTGAGTCCAACTCCATCTCTCGATCCGAATCTTGATCCCAACCTGAATCCGACAGAAGCCCCGGTTTTGCCAGATGCTACCCCTGCGCCAAACGGTAGCCCTGATCCGGCGATCGCTCCTGATCCTGAATCTCCATCCCCATAATTTTCGCGATCGGGACGATCGCTGTATAGATGCTCCAGCGGAGCGTTTCCAGCATTTCTACCATTGCGATGATTCCCGATCGAATGCACAATTTTCGCCCAAAAAAATCCCTCTTAGGTGAGATGTCAATTCCAAATAGGGTCGTTAGGGTTCTAGCATCCATCAGAGACTTTAAACCTGGTGGAAATTTGCTGTGTTTAATACTGTTATCGAATTGGGAGAAAGGGTATGGCTTGGTTGATCCCTCTGTTGGTGACCTTGGTAGTGGTAACCCTCAGTCTGTTGATTATTTCTAAATTGCCCCTGGGTGTGGAAGTGGATAGCTTGCCGATCGCATTCGTTTCAGCGATCGTATTTGGAATTCTTAATGCATTGTTAAGTCCTCTGGTCAACTTTTTTAAATGGACCATTTTGCTATTCCCTATAGCACTTGTCCTCAATGTCATTATCTTCGGGCTATCGGCAAAATTGGTTGAAGGGTTCCGGCTCAAATGGGGCAT
>JAYKGX010000094.1:0-8138 GCA_035285565.1 Synechococcales cyanobacterium | reverse complement strand
TGACTAAGGGATGATGAGCGTTGAGTTGGGCTTTTAATTCCATAAAGAGAGTCTCTATGAACTATGGCTTTTTTGACCCTGATTTTGCAAGGTTTCTATCGATTCTAGCAATTTTCTGGTGATTTTTTCCCCCACTCTATCCTCTCAAATCCCCCCTCAATAGCCTTCTTCCAGTTTTTCAGGGACGACTAAGTTAAGAAAAGGAGCGATATGATTGCTTTGGGGACGTGATCTGTAGCAATTAAAGATCGATTTGGTATAACCAGATTTAGCATTAAACCAAGAACTCCTCCTGATATTGCCACGCTTCCCAGGAAACTGTAATCGTAAAACGTTCTCCAAAACTTGCAAGCAACTTAAACTGAATATAGTCATCCTGCGATCGCGCCTCCACACCATTTTCAACCGCATTTCCTTGGTCATCTTCACCTCGGATGCGTAACTGGAGGCGATCGGGTAAAGTCCCAGCTTGGAGGGGTAAAACGCGCAATAACAGCGAAACCTGTTCCGTCTCGGTGGGCAAAATGCCAATCATCAAGCGGACAGCAGCACCTCCCAGCATATCCCGCAGATCCAAACAGCGACGAACCCCAGCTTGAGGATGATCAGGCGTCATTTCCCACAGTAAATCCGCTGCCAGCCAGCGCGTTTCCTCCCGTTCCGTTTGCTGCACTAAATAACAGAGGGCATCACTGGGCGTAACATGTTCCTCTTGCAAAATAGCTTGAGTCTGCTCAGCATAAAGCGTTTCGATCGGTTCCCACACACTCGTAAATTCCCCCGACCATGCCTCAGTACCCCGAAAAGCAAAGCGCTGGCTAGGACGATCGACCTGCTGCCACCCTGGACTGAATAATTGATTTAACCAAGATCCCAATCGGACTAAATTTTGTTGGGATTGGACAATTGGCGGTGTCAACACCTCTAGCAATTCAGGCATCGATCGCAAATCACTCCGCCTCACCTGGGGCACCGGTTTACGAATAAAGCCAAGAAGGATTCCCTGATCAGTTTCTAAGTCTAATTCCACCGCAACATAAGCTAAGCGATCGCGCCAGACAGCCGGAGAAATTGTAAAACTCTCTTGCTGCGGAGTAATTGGACAACATTCCACCTTGCCCCGCCCCGGCAACCAGAGATCCCCTACAACCATACTCAACCGTAAAACCGGATTAGCACTCTCACCTTGGGCAGTATCGCGGGCAATGCCTTGAAGTTGTAAATAATGTTGCACCACGCGCAGGGCTAAAATCGTGTGATACCATTGCTGAGCCGCTTCTGGGGTAAACTGTTCCGCAGCAACCTGACGAGCCAGTTGGTAATCTCGCTGAGCGATCGGAATCGTCACATCAGGGTTGTACAAGGTCGATCGAGGAGTAGAGTCATTCATGGAAATCAAGTGGTAGTAAGCGCAAGGACAACAAACGGGTTAATGAACAGGTTAATCAACTAGTTAATCAACAGCCTAAGGTAAAGCAACATATCCATACTGTCGCGCAAATTCCCGCAACAACGGCACACATTCCCGCTGGAAAAAAGCCCCTAACACCGCTTCAGAAATGCCATCGTCGATCGCAATCTGCTTCCAAGGAATCGGTTCCGGCGTAAACCGTTGGGGAATTAACCGATAACAGTTGACATCCAACCGTTGCCGAATATGAATCCGCCGCAGGGAAGTCTGGTTTTTAGCCAACCATTCATCCCGATCCTGCCAGATGGCGGCATCTTCTAACTTGTGCCAAAAATTCCTGGGATCTGCCAATTCCATAGCTCGTCCTTCCTGTCCTGGAGAGGGTTCCAAAGGCAGCGTGCGATCGTGCCACTGTTTCAAGCGGCGATAATGTTCCTGAATTTTAAAGCGCAATCGATTATTAAACCAAGTCATAACCTGAGCTTGAGTCGGATCGAACTGATCCAAATTAGGACAAAACCACAACCAAGTTTCCTGCAGCACTTCATGATAATCCGCACGGGGCATATTCATTGCCCGCCAAATCTGACCGGAATTCTGCATAGCCACCACCAATTCATGCACGAGTTTTTGGCGCTCTACACTGGCGGGCGGATAACGGCAGGCTTGTAAAACGAGTTGGTTCAAGTCGGGCATCGGCATTTCACAGGAATTCGGACGAACTGCAACGGTTATTGCAGCTAGCGTAGAAGCATCTCGGTTGGTCGTTACAAAATTTTACGTTGTCAGATGGAACTGGCTACAATTCCTATCCCATGCGATCGTCTGTAATCCCCCTAACATTTTTTCCGGAAGCGATCGCGCTTTTATCCTGAAAATCCGAGAAATTACGGGTTTTTGCACCACCCTGTTAATTGGACGAATAGGCGCGGGTAAGTTAGCCCTAATAGCTTAACGGAGAACAAGCCAGCTATGAGCCAGCAAGGCAATCTGTCCCTCTCGATGAAGGACGTAATCCATATTGAAGGATTTCCGGGTGCAGCGTCTCTATTCCAGGACAATGCCACTCTCAGAATTAAAGATGTCCTCAGCAAATTAGAAATGCTGTTGGGTCAATCAGGTCTACTATCGGCCGATGAAATTCATGCCCTAATGCAGCAAGGCATTCCCTGCGACATGCTACAGCCCGGTGCAGGAGATTGGCAATCCGGCAAAATTCGTCTTAGTTTAGATTTCCATCCCTCTACCACCGCTCCCGGCACGGCAACCTCGGTGAATCTAGCCGCGATGGCAGCACCTGCAATGGTTGAGAAGCCTCAGGCTGCCCCCATGCCCGCCGCAGATGGGATGATGGCAAATGAGATGGCACCCTTAGAGGATGTTTTCGGTGACGAGACCGACAGCGCAGACCTGGATGCAGACATGGACTTGGATCTGGCGGGCATGAATGTCCCAGAAATGGAAATGCCTGCAATGGATGCAGTAGAAGCTGATGCCTCCGCAGACCTCGATTTCGGTGATGACATGGTGATGCTGATGGGAGAGCCTGCTAGTGCCTCCTCCTCGGAAGCAGACGACTTTTCAGAATTGCTCGAAGACACCATGCTGAGTACAGATTCCTCGCAAGCTGTGGCGATCGATCTCGCCGATGTGGACTTCATGAGCGTTGGGGAAGAAGCTACCGAATTAGAATTAGACCTCGATAGCCAAATGGTCACCCCAGAAGCGGCTGAAAATATGGATAGCCCTTGGGACCTGAATGGTGATCTGGATGACATGCTGATGGCAAACGGACATCATCTATAACTCCCAGCCAGCCTCATATCAGTTGTGTTTCAAAACAGCACAGCCTCCCGATATCATGGCATCGCGATCGAGTTTGTTTTCAATTGATCTATCTTCCAACCGTAATGATTTAAGGGCAGCTAGGCTGCTCTTTTTTTTAACGTCAGCTTGCCATTCTCCTGCCTGAGACTCCGATCGCGTTGCTAACATTCTCGATCAACATCCTATAAGAGTGATCATTTGCGTTGCTTCGCCCATTGGATCAACTCAATTGGATCAGCTAAGAAGGACGGTTGGGATTTTCTGGGGCGATCGCTGTTGCAGCACCTTCATTGGTCGGTAGTGAGAGTTTTTTAGCCACCGATCGCGATCGCAGCAAAGCAACCCGTTGAGAAGAGGAGCGTGCCAAGCCATAGCGCTGATTATGCTTCAAGGTCGGGCGGATGATCAGCGAAAAGCCAACGCAACCGATGACGATCGCCCCGATCGCTTCCAGTAATCGCCCTTGCTCCACTTTATATAAATCTGTCCAAACTATGGGCTGCGGCTGACCCAGACTCAGAATTTGCTTGACTGACCAGAAAATCACCAAAATTAGGATAAACCAGGTCAATGGCAACAAAACCACACTATAGCGCCCCACAGACGCAGCGATCGCTAAAACCCGATCCCAGAGAGAAGACAGAACTGGAATGCGTTTTCGGGGTTTGCGCGGAGGTAGGGGGACAATTTTAATCCGTTTTGGCTTTCCCTGACGTGGTTTCATTAGATTTACTCACGGCAATCTGGCTTTTATAGTACTGAAAAATCCTCCCAGTGGCACAATCTTATGGGGAATATTCACGAAGATTCTGGCAATTCTATTCATCCATTAAAGGAAACTCGCAGTTGGACCTCAAAGTTTGACATTGCTGGATAAACCAGTTCGCAGCGGCGGGATTGGTTTCAGTACTCAGCCGTTCCAGGGTTTGTTCCACCAGCGCGATCGGTAATCCTGCCAACACTTGGGACTGGGCGATCGCTTCGTAATGACCCAACTCAGTAAATCGAAAGGCAAAGACTTGGCACCCTTTGACATCAATCACCCAATATTCTGGAATGCCCCGGCTGGCGTAGAGTTGCTTTTGTTCATCCAGATCAAGGCTGAGGGTGGTATCAGCAATTTCGCCCACTAAGTCCGGTACACGGTGCTGGCGGAGATCAATGCGGCGCGGTTCACCAGGTTGCCATTGGGGGATGGAGTCACCTTGATACAGCACTAAATCTGGGGCACAGGCGTGGGTATCGGGATGCTCAATCAGGCAGCGACCATAGGATTGCAAAATAACCTCAGGATGGAGAAAAGCCCAAGCAAAGAAAATTGCCGTCATTAAATCACTGAAAGCGGCATGATTTGCTCCTTCTTTCCCTATATTTACCCACAGCCAACCTTGATGGAATGCAAGCTTTTGACAGTCCACTGCAAGATGATCTCGGAAAGCCAGATAGTCTTGCCAAGTGGCGTTGTGGCGCTGTAGGGTGGGTTGGGCAGTTTTTTCTAGGGAGAGAGTCATCGATCGTCACCAAGCGGCGATAGGATGCGGGAAAATCTCTAATGGACTTGCCACGAATCCCTAAGGAGTGCGAAAGGAGAGTGGGGCAGATTGATTCGGTCAAAACCAGCTTGCAGGTCTACTTCATTGTACCGATTGAACCCAGGTTCTGTTTTCTTCCCTCACATTTTCTCCTTTCCCCACTTCCGCGCCCCAAGCTAGATTGCAGCTATTGCATCCCAACCTATCCCCTAACTCTGATGCCGCTCGATCGCCAGTTGCACCAGTTGATCGACCAAATCTGAGAATTCAATCCCAGTGGCGGCCCACAGTTGGGGATACATGCTCATGGCGGTAAAACCGGGGAGGGTGTTTACTTCATTGATAAAAATTTCATCCGTCGCTTCAGCATAGAAGAAATCGACCCGCGTCAGCCCTGCACAGTCGATCGCCTGGAAAGCTTGAACCGCCATATCCTGAATGCGGCCGACCACCTCAGCAGGTAACGTGGCAGGGATATGAATTTGCGATCGCCCTTCGGTATATTTGGTTTCGTAGTCATAGAAATCACTTGTAAAGGTGACTTCACCAATCACAGAGGCTTTCGGATTGTCATTGCCAAGGACGGCACATTCCACTTCCCGCGCGGTCACCCCTGCTTCGACAATAATGCGGCGATCGTAGCTGGCGGCACTGTCTAGAGCTTTTTCTAACTCGGCTCGGTTGCGGCATTTGGAAATTCCCACCGAGGAACCAAGATTCGCGGGTTTGACAAAGCAGGGATAGCCGAGGTGCGCTTCTAGGTCATCACAGAGTTTAGGGAAGCGACAGGGATCCGAGAAGATTTGCGATCGGGTCACAGCCCGGTAATTCACCTGAGGCAATCCGGCTTCCGCAAAGGCCATTTTCATAGCAATTTTATCCATACCCACAGCAGAAGCCAGCACCCCAGAGCCAACGTAGGGGACTTGCATGAGTTGCAGTAGCCCTTGGATGGTGCCATCTTCGCCATTGGGCCCATGCAGAATCGGGAACCAGACCTGTACCTGCGCCACTTCCGGCGGAAATTCCCAGAGGCTTTGCTCCGTGCTGCTGTCCGCTGGCTGGCGGCTGGTCAAAACTTGGTGGGCAGTGTCTCCGGCTTGCCAGCGCCCATCTTTTTGGATGTAGAAGGGGATGACTGCATACTTCTCAGCATTGGCGGCACTGGTTAATCCCCGATAAATCGCGCCAGCAGAAATAATCGAGACTTCATGCTCACCCGATCGCCCCCCAAATAGCAGTCCCACTGTTAGCTTGCTCATAGCTCTCTTCCCCGTGATTTTCATGCGATAGCCAGAGAGTATAACGATTGAGCTGGAGGGATGCAAGTCTTCTGGGGGAAAATAAGACCGCAGAGGCATGGTTTAGAAATGTTGCAGACAGATGATTTAATGTTGCAGACAGATGGATTTGCTCGATGGCGATCGGGCAGGTGCGGGCAAATTAGCATAACGCTCACGATCGCGCTTGCATTCTCTAATTGTTGTCTAGTGTGATCTCTCTAGCAGCAACACCCATGACTGTGGGTATATCCCGTTTCCACCCTTCTCCAAACTGCGCCTGCAGCAATTGTCATTGTGCATGGGTGCGCAACAACTAGGGTAATACCCAATCCACAGCTCGTTAGCTCGTTTACACCGATCGTCCCGCGATCAGCCCCAATTCATCAGGGTTTGACAATCCAAAATCGCAAATCTAAACTCCAAAATTGGCATTAGGGCGGGCAATGTCTCATTTTTCCTGCGCTAACTTTTTCCAATCCGCGATCGCTTTTGGAGACCACAGCCAATTGTTTCCTAACGTTTCATCCGTGAAGGCTGCAGCATTGGTTTGCAGGGCGCGATCGCGGAGTTTTAAAGCCTCTTGGCGGAGCTTTTCGTGTTGTTTATTGTTGGGTCGCTTGGCATCCTGCATCAAGCCCAAAGCCAAACCCGCATAGGCATCCACCGCATTTGGCGCATTAGTTTGCTGCCCTACCAGTTCATTTGCCCGCAACCAAGCCCCGATCGCCTCATTCAACCGCCCCTGTTCATAGAGCGCAAAGCCAAAGGCGGTTTGATAGAGTGGGTCATTGGGATTCGCCTGTACCGCTTGTTCAAAGGCTCGGCGAGCATCATCCTGTCTGGAACTGGTAATGCCTCCCCGGTTAGCAGACTCCCAGGCCGCCCGTCCCCGTAAGAACTGCACAGGGGCGATATCCAACTGATCATTCGGCACCGATTTCAGCGCTTCCTCCGCCTGCACGATCGCTCCTTGATCGAGCATTTGTTCCACCGCTTCCAGACCTGCCGAAATTTGATTTTGCTGGAATTTCTGAGTGGCAAGGGCAAACAGTTGTTGGTTGTTCTGGGAATTGCTGGGATCAATCTGGGTGGGCGCACCTGGGCTAGAGGAAGTGGAAACCCATGAGGATATAGAGGGCAGAAAATGGCTGGCGGTTACCCCAAGCCCAATCAGCGCTGTGGCGGCAATGCTCACCGAACCTGCGATCGCCCAGGGGAAGGGTTTCTTGGGTTCCGGCTGGCGATCGCCAAAGTTGGCTTTTTGGGCTGGAGACAACCCGTTGAGACTGGCGAGACCTTCTGTGGCTGGCTCTGCTAGGACGGTTCCATGGGAACCACTGGCATGGGTTAGCTGATCGATCGCCGCTTGGGTAGGTTGATAGCTCGGGTCAAGCTGAAGCGCTAGTTTGTACGATCGCAGCGCATCCGGTAAGTTGCCGTAGGCTTGGAAGACCATGCCCAGTTGATGGTAAATCAGTGGATTATTGGGATCCAGGTTTAAAGCATCCCCCAAGGCTTCGATCGCCCCGGTTAAATCCCCCTGCTGCTGTAGAATCTGCGCCAGTTTGAAGAACTGTTGGGCATCCTGGCCCATCTGCCCTTGGGTGAAGTGGTTAATCTGTTCAGCATCGGCGATCGGCACGACCAATGGATCAGGGGGATGCTCTGGCGTAGAAGCCTCCTGAAAACCCGGATCCTGCACCAACTCCTGAAACAGGGTGGCAATATCAGGCCGATCGCGATCGTATTCCGTTGGATCCTCTAGGTCTTCATAGGTCGGAAACTCCGGTTCCCAGTCTGATTCAGCTTTTGCCGATCCCTCTGCCCCACGGAGATGGCCATCAAACTCCGGATGCAGATAGAGAATGGGTAACGCCCAGTAGAGTTGGCTAGAGCCATAGGAAGAGAGCAGGCCCTGACGGGCTCGGTTCAAGCTCAGATCGATCGCCTGCCCCTGTTTCAAATTGCGATAGAACAGCCGACTGAGATTCAGCGCCACATCATCGGGAATGCGCTCCGCCATCGCCAACACGGCTGGAATTCCCCGTCGGAGCAAGGCATCCGCCAAATTACCCACATCATAGC
>JAYKGX010000093.1:0-20971 GCA_035285565.1 Synechococcales cyanobacterium | reverse complement strand
CCTTGAATCTTATCGACCACATCCATCCCCTGGGTGACATAGCCAAAGACGGCATAGTTGCCATCCAGAAAACTTAAATCTGCCAGGGCAATATAAAACTGAGATGATGCTGAATCGGGATAGGCTGACCGGGCCATGGCGATCGCTCCCCGGCGGTGCGGAAGTTTAGGCTTAGCCCGTAGATTGGCGATATCAAAGGTCTTACCGTACAGAGCCTGACCGGAGGTTGTGACGATCTCCAAGGGAATATAGCGAGGTCGTTTGGTTTTGGGGTCAGTATAGCCCCCTGTGCCTAGCTGATCCACCGGGACATTGGGGTCGCGCCCACCGGGATCTCCGCCCTGGACTACGAAGGGTTCAGGCTGTCGCACTACTCGGTGAAAGACGAGACCGTCGTAAAATTTTTGATCCACCAGATCGACAAAATTGCCCGCTGTAATTGGGGCTGCAGTCCCATCTAGCTCGATGGTAATGGGTGAGCCTTGAACGGTGAGAACGATCGTGGCTTTTCCCTCCAGACGAGCCACTTCTGGATAGAGCTTAGCTGCTTCTTGAGCAACGGAATTACCGGGGCTGGTGGCTGGGTCATTCCCTGTTCCTGAGCCAGGGGAAGGGGAGGCAGTGGCGGAAGGGGAGGCAGAAGCACTGGGAGTGGTTGCTTGTAGGTTACAGCCACTGCTCACTAGGAGGAGTGCCGCCGCAACTGCTGACAACAACCAAATTTGAATTCGTTTCTGCATAAATTTTCATTCCTTCCAAATTTCGATAACGCCATAGATGCCATGGATGTGTGAAGGTTATAGCCCTTCTAAAGGAACTCCTAGGAACCTCACCAGTTCAGCGGCTTGGTTTTCTAGGTCTGAGAGTGCTAGCGGTCTCCCCACGCGAGTCAGGGGCAAATCTCGCATTCCCTTGACGCGCAAATAGAGGTTACGCTTGGGACTCAGCCCTTCTTTCAGGGTCACTTTCACAGCTTGCACGTTCTCGATCGGGCAAGTTAGTTCAATCCTGCGGTTTTTGCCAGGGAATCCCCAACGAAAAATGGTGACTTGCTGAGTCTCTTTATTAAATTCGTTATAGCCACCCCCCAAATCCCAAGCGATCGCTAGCCAAAGATAGGTGACCAACAATAGACCCGCCATGCCATACAGACCCATGACTAGACCCTGGGGTAGAAAAATCAATTGAGTGGGATCAGCAAACGGTAAAAAATTAATCTGTGTGTAGCTAGAGAGACTTGCCAGAACAAACCCGGTTGCACCGATCGAGATTGCTACAGCCCAAAAATAATTACTCAATCGACGAGACCCCAAAATTGTTTGTGTCAAAATCGTTTGGTTCTTAGGCGCTTTTGGATCGCTAGAAGGGTTAGATACAGTCATTGTGCTGAATTGATGCGTTATTTAAACAAGGGTGAATTCAAAAATAGCCCCTAACCAGTATAAGTCTTTCGTTCAGCCTTGATCAGGCTGTCCCGTCTGTCTCACCCCTATTTTTCATGAGTAAATATACTCGCGAGTATATTTACTCACCAATGCTCCCCAAAGCCGCTTACTGTCTAGCTAGCTTGGCAGATAAGGTTCTCTCTAGCTTTTTTGGATCCATGGAGTTTCTATAGGTCTTGAAGAATTATAAAAATTTTTTTAGAAAAACCTTAGCTGAGAGGGTTGTATCGGTTTGTAAAAAAACTGAAATCCCGTATCATGTTTAAACATATAAACGCGTTCACTCTAGATAACCATACTTAGTAAAGCTAGAGGGGTTTCATCCATGACCATTGCCGTTGGACGCGCCCCAGCTCAACGAGGCTTCTTTGATGTCCTTGATGACTGGCTCAAGCGCGATCGTTTCGTCTTCGTGGGTTGGTCTGGCATCCTGCTGTTCCCCTGTGCATTCTTGGCATTGGGCGGCTGGTTGACTGGTACCACCTTTGTTACATCCTGGTACACCCATGGACTTGCTTCTTCCTATCTGGAAGGTTGCAACTTTTTGACTGCTGCCGTTTCTACACCTGCTGACAGCATGGGGCATTCCCTTCTGCTGCTCTGGGGACCGGAAGCTCAAGGTAACTTTACCCGTTGGTGCCAAATTGGCGGACTTTGGACCTTCGTGGCATTGCACGGTGCATTCGGTCTGATCGGCTTCTGCCTGCGTCAGCTCGAAATTGCTCGTCTAGTCGGTCTGCGTCCCTACAACGGGATTGCCTTTACCGGTCCGATCGCTGTGTTCGTCAGTGTCTTCTTGATGTACCCCTTGGGTCAGTCTTCCTGGTTCTTTGCACCCAGCTTTGGTGTAGCAGGAATCTTCCGTTTCATTCTATTCATTCAAGGTTTCCATAACTTCACCCTCAACCCCTTCCACATGATGGGGGTTGCAGGCATTCTGGGTGGTGCGCTGCTCTGCGCAATCCACGGTGCAACGGTGGAAAATACCCTGTTTGAAGATGGTGAGCAAGCTAGCACCTTCCGGGCATTCAACCCCACCCAAGCAGAAGAAACCTACTCCATGGTGACGGCAAACCGGTTCTGGTCACAGATCTTCGGGATTGCATTCTCCAACAAGCGTTGGTTGCACTTCTTCATGCTGTTCGTTCCGGTGACGGGTCTGTGGATGGCATCCGTCGGCATCATCGGTATCGCTCTCAACCTGCGGGCTTATGACTTCACCTCTCAGGAGATCCGTGCGGCTGAAGATCCCGAATTTGAAACCTTCTATACGAAGAACATTCTGTTGAACGAAGGTATCCGTGCATGGATGGCCGTGCAGGATCAGCCCCACGAAAAATTTGTCTTCCCTGAGGAGGTTCTGCCCCGTGGTAACGCTCTCTAATCGTGTCACGGCGGGAAATCGCGACCTTGAATCTTCTGGATTTGCTTGGTGGTCTGGAAATGCCCGTCTGATCAATTTGTCTGGTAAGTTGCTGGGCGCCCATGTTGCCCATGCGGGTTTGATTGTGTTTTGGGCAGGAGCTATGACGCTGTTTGAAACAGCGCATTTCATTCCGGAAAAGCCCATGTACGAACAGGGTTTGATCCTGCTGCCTCACCTGGCGACGCTGGGTTGGGGTGTGGGACCTGGTGGTGAAATCATTGACACCTTTCCCTACTTCGTCGCAGGCGTTCTGCACCTGATTTCTTCTGCGGTTCTGGGTTTGGGTGGAATTTACCATGCCATTCGCGGACCGGAAACCCTGGAAGAGTATTCCTCGTTCTTTGGGTATGACTGGAAGGACAAGAACCAGATGACCAATATTATTGGTTATCACTTGATCCTGTTGGGTTGTGGTGCCTTGCTGTTGGTTGCTAAGGCAATGGCTTTCGGTGGGATCTATGACACCTGGGCACCTGGTGGTGGTGACGTACGGGTGATTACCAACCCAACCCTCAATCCTGCTGTGATTTTTGGCTACTTGCTGAAGGCTCCCTTCGGTGGGGAAGGCTGGATCGTCAGTGTGGATAACCTGGAAGATGTGATCGGTGGTCATATTTGGATTGCGCTGATCTGCATTTTTGGGGGTGTTTGGCACATTCTGACTAAGCCATTTGGTTGGGCACGTCGCGCGTTTGTTTGGTCGGGTGAAGCTTACCTTTCCTACAGCTTGGGTGCGTTGTCTTTGATGGGCTTCATTGCTTCCACCATGGTTTGGTACAACAATACCGTTTACCCCAGCGAATTCTTTGGACCTACTGGGCCCGAAGCGTCTCAGGCTCAGGCGATGACCTTCCTGGTGCGTGACCAAAAGCTGGGTGCTAACGTTGGTTCTGCTCAAGGTCCGACTGGTTTGGGTAAATACCTGATGCGCTCTCCTACGGGTGAGATCATCTTTGGTGGTGAGACTATGCGTTTCTGGGATTTCCGGGGACCTTGGTTGGAGCCGCTGCGGGGACCGAATGGTCTAGATCTCGATAAGATCAAGAATGATATTCAACCTTGGCAAGCTCGTCGTGCGGCTGAGTACATGACCCATGCACCTCTGGGTTCGCTGAACTCTGTGGGTGGGGTGGCAACGGAGATCAACTCCTTCAACTACGTGTCTCCTCGGGCATGGCTGTCAACTTCTCACTTTGTGTTGGGCTTCTTCTTCCTGGTGGGTCACCTGTGGCATGCGGGTCGTGCTCGGGCTGCTGTTGCTGGGTTTGAAAAGGGCATCAACCGTGAGACTGAGCCTGTATTGGGTATGACGAACCTTGACTAATTTGATTGCTAGTTCAATGCAATAGTTAGGGATCGAAATTGAGAAGGCTCCTGGGAAACCAGGGGCTTTTTCGTTGGCAGGATTCTTAAAAAATAAAGGTGATTTTACTGATCCCCAGGCAAAGGAGGGGAGTCTGAAAAGATAGATAAATAGCAATTGATGCAGCTCCAAGTTCTCTATTGCCTAGTTGGTCGATGGATAGTTTGGTCTTTGATTGTGCTGTATTCGATCGCTTGCACCTAATTTACCTGGGAGATACCTATGTATCTGTTAGATAAGATCAAGAGTTCGCTTTCTCCAGACAACCATCATTACCAACAGAGTTCTGCGATCGTTGATTTGATGTATTTGATCATGTTGTCCGATCGCCGATTGGATTTAAATGAGCAAGACTATATTGCGGAACAGTTGCTCGAACTACCTTGGGATCCTAATCAGTCGATTAGCCTTTATATTCAGGCGATGGTGCCCAAACTGCGAAACGCGCTCAGTAGTCCAGAAACCTTGCATGAACAGATTGTTTCGATTTGCGATCGCATTCATGATCGACCGATCCGAGAGCAGGTTTTGCACTACATTCATGATTTGTCGGAAGTAGATGGTTATATCTCTTCGGAAGAACGCCAAATTATTGAGGAAGTGGAGCACGAGTTACAGCTAGTCTAGTTGCAGTGAGTCTAAAGTGGCTCGTCTATCAAGTAACTTGTCTAAGTTGACCGTCGAGTCGAGTACAGGATATTGCATAAATTGATCACTTATTTAAAGACTCTCAGCCCCAAGACCTGAGGGTTTTTCATTATGGTGATCTCGGCAATCGTCAGCTAGGTTGCCCTTGCGTTGTAGATGTATGGGAGATAGGGAGATAGGGAGGTAGGAGTTCGGTGGTGTTGTGGTTATTGTCTGAACATCAACAGATGATGCAAGTTCATGCCGAATCGAGTTATCCTCAGGAAGCTTGTGGGTTACTGATAGGACGATCGCTCACTGATCAGATAGATGGGCTGGATATTCAAGTGTTGGAGGTGCAACCGACCCTGAATGCTTGGTCGCCGGAAGTGGGTGAGTGGATCGGGGGTGGTACAGGGAAATTCGATCGCTTTTGGATTGATCCGGCGGAAATTTTACGGGTGATGCAAGAGGCCCGATCGCGAGGTTTAGAGATTGTGGGGGTTTATCATTCCCATCCTGATCATGCAGCGATTCCTTCTGAGTGCGATCGACAGATGGCTTGGTCGCAGTATGCCTATATCATTCTCTCTGTGATGCAGGGTCAGATGGCTGCCTGTCAGGGGTGGAGCTTGAATGCGGCTCATCAGTTTGAACCCCTGACCTTGCAGTGGGTCGCGGAAGAAGAAGTTGGGGAAATGCGGTAGGGGTTGCTGGCTGAGAAGGACTATGTCACGAGAGAAGTTGTTGGGTGGAGGGGTGGGGCGATCGCTGGGTGAAATTTTCTCTACAAGGCATCGATTGCATTAGTCAACAGATGGAGGAAGACTTGATTGATCTGCCCTGCATAGCATTCGAGGGGAGGAAATTACCGTACTGTTTAATAATATTTCGATTGCAGGACGATCAATCGTGGCTTGCAATCGGTGATTCAAAATGAGGAGGGTATTGTCGATCCCTTCATGTAAATTTACGACTTTAAGGTCAGACTCATCCAGCCGGGAAAAATTGCGGAGAGATATGACAAGTCCCTGGATGCGCCGGGTGCCGACCTCCATGGAGTTTAGTAATTTAGGTAAATCCTGGGTGATGAAGGTCAGATCGATATTTGTTCGGTGGGTTTGAATTTCTAGTTGGGGATTGGGGTAGTGTTTTTGATACAGTGCGATCGTTGTTAGAAGACCTTCCATATATTAATTTACATGGGTAAGGTTGCCATGGATAAAACTGATGGGATTATTCACCTCATGGGCAATTCCGGCGACCATCTGTCCTAAGCTGGACATTTTTTCACTTTGAATGAGTTGAGCTTGCGTGGTTTGCAGGCATTGTAGGGTATGGGTCAATTCTGCTGTGCGGTCTGCCATGCGAGTTTCTAGATGGTTAAAGGCATCGGTTAATTGGGCTTCCATATAATCCACGGTTTGTTCCAAAATCCCTAGTTCATCTGTGGTTTGAGTTAAAAACGTGGGTGTATGATTTGTTGTATGGTTGGAGCGACACAGTTGCCAACAGCGATTGATAATAGGATTAAGGCGACGATTGAGATTTTTGATAAACAGCACAACGATGCTTGTTAGCAAAAGTACTGCTATAAAAATTTCACTTGAGGTGATCCACACACTGGGTAGGAGAACATCAAAGGGAACGATCGCGATCATAATCCACTGAATGCCTTCTACACGCTGATAGGCGATATAATGCCCCTCTGTTTCAAAGCATCCTTGGGATGTGTGCGTGATGGCTTGCCAAGATGATCGGAGTTATGACTTGATTCATCTGGCGGCGCAATATATGGAATATGAGTATGATTCTCAGTCACTCTCAGATGCTGTTAGGCAAGGAATTTGGTGAGGTGTCTGGGTTGATCCATGGTGTAGCCTCGTATTTGCGCGATCGCATGGGCAAGGAGTTGGAGCGGCAGGACGGTCAGCAGAGGAGATAGCCACTCTGTAGCGGTATGGGAACTGCAATCTAGACTGGGGGTATTCAGATCGATGGGACAGATGTGATCGCACAGATCAACCATTTCTAAATTCGTTGATGGGGTGATTCCAATCACTGTTGCACCATAGGATTTAATTCGACGTAGATTTTCGATTGTTTTATTGTAATTTAAACTATTGGGTAAGGCGATCGCGATTAGTGGAAATCCAGGTTCAATCAAGGCAATGGGGCCATGCATGAAATCGCCAGCAGAATAGCCTTCTGCATGAAGATAAGCGGTTTCCTTGAGTTTGAGAGCGCCTTCTAGGGCGATCGCTCGTTGAATGCCTCGGCCCAAGAGAATACAATGCTCGGCGTGAAGTAGGCGTTGAGCGAGGGTGGGAAGGATGGCTGTTTGCTGCTGGAGTGTTTGTTCAATCTGGCTGGGTACTGCTGATAATGCCTGATTCAGGCGATCGAGGGTCTGCTGTGATTGGGTTTGTCGCTGGGTTGCTAATTGCAAGACTAGGCGGAGGAGAATGATTAATTGAGCCAGAAAGGTTTTGGTGGCGGCGATCGCCTGTTCAGTGCCAGCAGGGGTTTGAATGATGTGATCGACCCAGGTATGCAGTGGGGTTTGGCTGCCGTTGGTGATACCGAGGGTGGAGATCGAGTTAGGGAGACCTTGTGAAGTAGCCTTTTTAACAGATTGTGCCACAGTAATCACATCACTGGTAAATCCTGATTGGCTAATGAAAATACGGAAACCCTGGGGAGTGAGAAATGGGTCGATTGCGGGATATTCGGAGGCTTCCTGCACTTGAGTGGGTAAGTGAGCGATCGCTTCAAACCAAGTTTTGGCAACGAGTCCAGCATGGTAGCTACTGCCGCAGGCAATGATCTGGATGTGCTGAATTTGCTGGATTGTATCTTCTAGATGCAACGGGTTGAGATCAAGGGGTAACTCCAGACAGGCTTGGGCGATCGCCGGTTGCTCCCAAATATTGTGTAGCATGTGGTCCATGGGTTAACCTTCCTGAATTAAGCGAATTAGCTCTTCTGTAGAGATTTTGCCACTCATTTCTGTGCCTTCCAGCAAACTGTTGGCTAGATCCCGTTTGTCTTGGTGCAGAGCGACAATTTTTTCCTCAATGGTTCCCTGGGCTACGAGACGATAAATGGTCACTGGGCGCTTTTGTCCAATGCGATGGGCGCGATCGGAGGCTTGATCTTCCACGGCTGGGTTCCACCAAGGATCCATGTGAATCACGTAGTCTGCTGCGGTGAGGTTGAGTCCAGTCCCGCCTGCTTTTAAGCTAATCAGAAAGACATCTCCTTCTCCTGCTTGGAAGGCTTTGACCCGTTTCTGGCGATCGTGGGCTGTAGTATTGCCATCTAGATATTGGTAACTAATTTTCTTTTTATCTAGATATTCACGAATCATGGTGAGGTGATCAACAAATTGGCTGAAGACAAGGGCTTTGTGCTTATTTTCCAGCAATTCTTCTAAAACCTCGCCAAATAATCCCAGTTTAGAACTCTCTATCTTGATATTCGGCTTGACTAAGCGAGGATTACAGCAGGCTTGCCGCAGTCTCATGATTTCTGCCAGCATTTGCAGGCGTTTTGAGCTAGCATCGAGTTCACTCTCGCTCAGTTTGACGATCGCTTCTCGTCGGAGTGCTTCATAGAATGCCTTTTCTTCGTGGCTCAGTTCGACCTGCAAGAGAATTTCGGTGCGCGAGGGCAGTTCAGCGAGGACTTGATTTTTGGTGCGACGCAGAATGAAGGGCTGAATTAGGCGTTTCAGGCGATGGCGAGCTGCTTTGTCCTGCGATCGCTCGATGGGAATGGCAAAGCGTTCGTTGAAACTTTCCAGTGAACCCAGTAGCCCTGGATTAATAAACCGAAAGAGATTCCACAATTCCCCTAAATGATTTTCAATGGGTGTTCCAGTTGTAATAATCTTAAAGCCTGCTTGTAATTTCATGGCAGCTTGCGATCGTTTGGTGGCAAAGTTTTTGATCGATTGGGCTTCGTCTAGAACGATTGTTTGCCATTGTATGTTGGCTAGCATGTTTGCCACTTCTTCCTGCTGGAGAAAGCCATAGCTGCAGATGATGAGATCAAAGGGCTGGGGATTCTTGAGGATTTTCTGGCGATCGCCCGATCGAAATTGAATGGGGTTTAAGGTGGGGGTAAATCGATTGGCTTCACTGATCCAATTCATGCAGACAGAGGTGGGAGCAATTACCAAACTCGGGCCTTCTGTGGCTCTTGTGAGAATGAGTGCTAATGCCTGTAAGGTTTTGCCCAGTCCCATATCATCTGCCAAACAAGCTCCTACTCCCCAAGCTGAGAGTTTTGATAACCAAGCAAATCCTTCCTGTTGATAGTCGCGTAAATCTGCTTGCAGGGTAGAGGGTAGTTGCGGTTGCAGTGATTCTCCGGCTTGAAATTTCTGAATTAGTTCTTTCCAGTATTTGTCAGTTTTGACGTTGTCGAATCCTGCCAAGGTTTCTTCCAAGGTCAAGGCTGCCGAGGAATGAAACCGAACCCCTTTCCCATACTTTTCTGAAAAGCACTGGAACTCGTCTAACTGTTTTCGCAAAGCGTCTGTGAGGGCAATAAATTCTCCATTGCTAATTTTAACAAACCGTCCAGAGGATTGATCTAACAGGGTGAATAGGACTTGCATATCCAGTAAAGTTTCATCATCTAATTGCAATCCTCCACTGGCTTCAAACCAATCCCGATGACGTTTAATACTAATTCTAAAGTCGCCGGGGTCAACGTGATGACGAACTCGAATTTTTTCTCCTTCTGGCCATTCCAAAACAATCTGATCTCCTAGATTTTGAAGTTCCAGAAGTAATTCTAAACAGCATTCTGGATCGTCAATCCACCATTCATTATTTTCAGATTCCCATTCCTGCAGTGTAGAGCAAGCATTCAAAAATGCTTTTGCCAGTTGTTTCTCTTTTTTTAAATTGCGAGTTGTTTGTAATCGTTTTCCATTGATTTCTGCAATGACCGTTTCGCCTCCACTTCCCGGTTGATAATAGGAACCACCCTGGTTAAAGGGTCTGCTGAGAATAGCTACTTTGAGACCGGGATCGGCGGGCAAGAGGTGAACATGGGGTTTGGGGTCGGAAGGCACTTCTTCCACATTTTCCATGCCTCCCCCAATATCGGAGTGGACGGTGACTAAGCTGGAAATGGCGGCGATCGCATTCAAGACTCTTTCTTGGGCACTCTCAGGCACTTCAAGCTGTTTCTTTCCTAAAATTTCAGCAATGCGATGGTGCTCTGTCGTAATCTCAATCACGCGGACACGGGTGGGGGTTTCTTTGGTAAAGACGATTTCTGTTTCGGAGGTAATATTGGGTGAGAGTTGTAAGATGATGCGGTCTCCCTTGATCTTTTTCACCAGTAATTCCGGTTCCCCCTTGACAATTTCTACCCGGACATCGGGCAGGTCTTCCCAAAACACGAGGGGATGTCCTATCAAGGCTATCAGAGCTTTCTGATCAAGACAGTAGGAGAGTCCTCCGTAATAGCCACTATATTCGTATTCCAATCGCAAGTAAGAACAGATTTGATGATCTTGAGGAGTTAAATAGTTAAATTCTTCAACGCTTTCCTTCAGACGTTTGAGGGCGACCGATCGTCCTTTGCTCCAATGACCTTGCGCGTTTAATTTTTGCTCTTTGGGTTGTAGCACATAGCTGTTGCCCTGGAGGGTGAGGAACCAGACAAGACGTGCTGTGGCGGTGTGGCTACCACTTGCCTCTGCCACCACTTTTTTCTGGAGATTCGATAGAGCGTTCAGACAGAGTTCCCAGGGTTCTTGGGTTGAGACTAAATTTACTAGGGTAATTACTCCCAACTCTGATCGTTGCTGGGCAAGGGCTTTTTGACTGACCTTTTTGGGATCCAGTTGCGCTAATAAACTTTTGGCTTCTAGGTTTATCCAATCCATCCCAGCTAAGTTGGCTTGATTAGCCAGCTTGACTAACAGATCTGGAAGTCGTTTTTGTGCCACTTCGAGATCGCACCAGTAAATACAAAATGCTGTGACAATTAAGTCCCACCCTCCGTTCTTTTCGGTAGACGAGAGCGTTGAAGACAGTAACAATTTTTTGGATCCCAGACTCCCTTGCAATACTTGCAGGAGCTGGAAGAGTGCTAAATATGTGGACTGGAATTGATGATTTTTTTGCCGAACAGCGATGTCAGCATATTTCTGGGCAGTTTGCAAAGAGGGGGGAGAGCCTTCCTTGATGAGGGCAAAGATATAAAACAAACCGTTTAAGGTCTCAAAATACGATTTGCGCTTTTGTCGGTTTTTATGGAAGTGGCTTAGACCGGCTTGAAAGGAGGCGATCGCTGCGGGGATATCGCCTTGTAAGAATTGCGCCCACCCCCAAAACGGCAACGCATTATCCTGAAATGTTTTATCCAACCGTTGTAGGTAGGTTTCTGCTTCACGAGGACGATTCCGAAGTAATAAATGCTCTGCACAGAGTTTGAGGAGAACATCGGAACAATGTTCATGCCCCTGCTGACAAACTGTTTGCAGAAGGTCAAAGGCTCCTTGTGTCGGCGTGAGATGGTTCAGCCCTTCATCCAGAATTTCCAGGAGGATGCTTTCCAAGAAAGGCTGGGATAACGACAAACACCAATCTGGATCGAAGGGATTGTTACAAATTCTCTGTACGATTCCTCCTAGGGAGATGGGCGCTCGTTGGTAGCCATGTTGCTGATAGGAAGCCAGTTGCAGAGTCAAGAAGTCAAAATCCTGACGATAGATGCCCCAACGCATGACTCGTATAAATTGGGGATAGTTGGAGAATAAATAGGCACCGCCCTGCCAAATGGTGCGGACTGGACTGTAGTGAAGGGAGACCTCTACCATTTTTTCAAACATTCCTGTCTGAACAGCCTCCCGTGTGAACAGTTCCACCATGGCGGGGTTGCAACTCACTGCCGTATTTCGCTCTCGGAGAAGCAACTCTTTGCTGACCAAAAATTGAAGTGTAGATTGCAGATCAGCAGCAGCGAAGGGCTGACCATCGAACTGAGTAATGCTAAGTTGTTGGAGGGCATTCCCGAGGATGACTGGCGTGATGGGTTCATATAAAACGGAACAGAACTGCAAAATGCTTTTTTCTGCCGCAAGTAATTTATGGTAAATTGCGGTGAGGTTAAGATGCTTTTGATCCAGTTCACGATAGTCAGTCATGCTGAGAATCCTTAGTATCTCCAGAGGCTATATATACTAGCGGATGCCATGAAAAAAGTGCCTCTCTGTTGCATTAAATTTTGCTGTTGATTCGGCTGGATAGGTGCTCGTCTCAAGTCAATAGTTCTCTGAGTTGGCGAATGAAATCTTGTTGACTGAGTTTTTGATCTAAGAATTGTTGTTGAAGATCTTCGAGGGCTGTGGCGATCGCTTGTTGTTTTTGCTGAATCAGATCTTTAGAGGCTTCAAAGGCTTGTACCCCTCGCTGTTTGGCGATCGTAAACTGTTGGGTCAAGGCATCTGCTTCTAATGAGCCACCACTGGCAAAAAATTGGCGTGTCAGTTCGCCGATCGCCCAGGTCATGCTGAAGGCTGAGGAAGCCCCAATCACACTGCCCCAGCCCGGAATCAACAGCACCAGGTTGGAAATTGCGACCCTTGCGGCGGTGGCTCCCATGGAACCAAAAAGGACTTGATCGAGGGCGGTCGAATGATAATCCTGGGGGTAGCCCCAAATGCGGGCAATTTTCTGAACCAGTTCAATCTGATCTTTGTAAATCATCAAATGAGTCACGATCGCAAATCCAGGAATTGGCATGGCACCGCTGAAGGCGTGCATTAAACACATGAAGCGAATATTGTTATCCACTGCTGCATCTCGTTGGTTGGGATCGATGATGGCTTGCAATTGTTCAGCGATGGGGATATCTGCTCCTTCCAGCAGATTTTGATCGATCAGGGTTTGTAGTTTTTCTGCCTTGCTGGGAGAAATCATGAGGTGCGTTTGGATGCGATCGAGGAGTTCAGATTCCTGGTTGGCTAATTCTCCATCGATCCTTGCCATCAGGTAAGCGGATTGGTAGACCTTTTCGCGAATGATGGGACTGTTGATTTTAGCGAGTAATGTATCTAACGGAGTGCGATCGTCCAGTAATCGCTTGACTGTAATGTCTTGTGGTAGTTCTAGTGCTGTTAGTGACTCGGTTAGTAATTGAATTTCGCTGGGTTCTAGTCTGTGGTCTGCCATGGCAAGCCGGACTAATACCATTAAACTGGCGAGTATTTCCTGGATGAATGCCGAGGGAAGGTGATCGGGTGAGGTTGAGACTTTTGGATGGGGAGTGGGTAATGCTGCTGCTATGGGGGGTGGCGCGGTGGCGAGTTCCTCGAATAGACTGCCAGAATCCCGATCTTGGACGGTGAAATATTGGCTAAATTCGCCCGGTTGCCACTCTCCTTGCGGTGGTAGACGATCGGTGGGGCTGCGATCGGCGGAGCTGGAATGGGTGGGATAGCAAAATCGGCAATTAATTTCCTGGAGTTGGGTAGAAGCATCAATGTTCCAATCCACCAAGGTTGCCCCCGTGAGGCAGGCTTGGGTGAAATCTGTGCCGATCGCATTCACGCGGGTGAGGTTTGCTTCTTCTAAATTCGCTTGCTGCAAACAGGCGTGGCTCAGATCAGCATCCTGCAGGTTAGCTGCCCGTAAATCCACCCCGATTAAATAGGCTCCTTGTAAATTTGCTTCTCCTAAATTTGTCTGCACAAACGGCTGTCCTGGTTCGTTGCCCCGTACCAAAAGCTGCCTCACCGCTGGTTGTTGCAAAATGGAACCCTCTAATCGCGCTTGGCAGAGATCTCTGGCGGATGTAAAGCAGGTGTGGTGGAGGTGAGCACCCCGAAAATCACTCTGTTTCAGCCGAGCTTGGTAAAAATTAGTCTGGGTAAGATTGGCATGGCGAAAACGGGTGCCTCCCAGTGCGGTGAAGGCAATGGCCCGATCGCGAATCGATCGATATAATTCCGGTGCCAGGATTTGGAGGGGGAAGGGCGGTTCGAGCTGGACAGTGGCAGATTCAGGGGGTGCTAGGAGCGATCGCCATCCTAGGGTGATACCGAGGCTCACGGTGATCAAACCCATCCAAGTGGGTGTGTGGGTGTGGACTGCTGCTATCCAGACCCAGAGACTGACTATGGTTACCAATGCGCAACTGGCCAGACTGCCGTAGAGTAATTCTGCGATCGCTGTCAGAATGGCAATCCCTTGAATACCTGCTGCCATCAGAGTTAGCATGAGAGCGACTAGGGCGATCGATCGGCCCCAGAGGGGATAGCCCCCCAAAATCATCGAAATCAGCACCACCAAGAGGACTACTAGCCCCATGAATAGCTTGTTCCAGGTTTTGAGGGGGAGCCGCAGCAGGGAGAGGAGTAAGAAGATGCCCAAGCCGATCAATGCTGCGAGGGGAATTTGATAGGTGGCTGCCTGGGTTTCGGGTTCTAGCAACAATCGCAGTAACTGGCTGACGAGATACAGACCCAAGCCAATGGCGATCGCCCCCAGCCCGGTCAAGCCCATCAAGCTTACTTTTTGCAAGGCTGTTATACCCGTCTTTGCTCCGGTAAAGTTTGCCCGCGTCAGGTTGGTATGGGTGAAGTCAGCGCCCCGCAGATCACAACGGCTGAAGTTGGCTTCGGTTAAATCCTGACCCCGAAACGATCGACCGCGCAAGCGTTGCCCTGAGAAATTTTGAGGGTTGATTGATGGGATTGCAAAGTCGTAATCCATCCTATTTCACCTACCTGCTGCCACTTCCCCTGCCCAGCCTTTATTCTGCCACCCCTTCTGGCTGAACTTCGAGTTTTGGTTTGGTGCTGCCGTGCTGCTTCAGATTGAAATAGGCTTCGATGACTTGACGCGCTTTCGGTCCCATTAAGGATCCACCACCACCACCAGAATATTCTCCCATTGCCACAACAACGATCTCGGGTTTATCTGCCGGAGCATAGGCGCCAAACCAGGTGTGGGATCCTTTGCCAAAGTCTTCTGCTGTCCCACTTTTCCCAGAAATGGCGATCGCGCTGCCTCCTAAGGCACCACTGCCTGTTCCATAGGTATTAACTTCCCGCAGCCCCTTTTGCAGGATGGTGATCGTCTTTGGACTCATGTTTAAACTGTCTCGCCAATTTTTTGACTCTTCGTTATCCTTCAGTAGATGCGGTTTGACGCGATAGCCTCCATTGGCGGCGACACTGAACATCACGCCTACTTGCAACGGACTGCCCAGTAAATAGCCCTGCCCGATCGACATATTAATGGCATCCCCAATGCTCCACTCAATGTTTTCGTGCTTTAATTTCCAGGCTGGATCCGGCACGAGTCCTTCATAGTCTTCATCGGGTAAGTCAATCCCCGTTTTTTGCCCAAAGCCAAACCGCTTGCTCCAGTCGATTAGGGGTTCTCCTTTCATTTTGAGTGCGACTTGGTAGAAAAAGGTGTCACTACTGTGGGCCATGGCTCCTGTGAAGCCCAGGGGCCCAAAGCCAGCATGGTTCCATTCCCCAAAGGTCACGCCTCCTACGGTTAAGGAGGGATAGGTCGGTAGGATTTCATTGCCTGTATAATGACCGCTTTCGATCGCGGCTGCCGTGGTCACAATCTTGAAGGTGCTGGCGGGTGGATAGTGCTGAAGTGCCCGGTTGAGGAGGGCATTGCCTTCCTGGAGGCGCTGCCAAGTGCTTTCGCTGACCCGTTTGGAGAAAATATTGGGGTCGAAGGCTGGCTGGCTGACCATGGCGAGAATACCACCATTATTAGGATCCATCACAATAATACTGCCGCGAGTGCTGCCTAAAATTTCGGTGGCGGCCCGTTGCAAATCCAGATCCAGTGTGAGGGTGATATCTCGACCGGCTCTTGTGGGTTTCTCGCCCAAAATGCGCAATACATTGCCTGCGCCATCAACCTCGACCTGCTGCCCGCCCCATTCTCCCCGCAGGGTTGCTTCGTAGGAGGCTTCTACCCCCATCTTGCCAATCACATCTCCCAAGCGATAGCCATGCTCACGCCGTTGCTCATACTCTTCATCGTTCAGTTCTCCGGTATATCCCAAAACATGGGCTGCCAGGTCCCCGTAGCGATATTCCCGTGCAGTTTCCGCATCCACTTCCACGCCGACTAAGCTTTCCCCCGCTTCTTCCAGATTGGTCACTTGTTGGGGACTAATCCCCCGCGCCACCCGGACTAAGTAGGGAGAAGACTTGTCTGCCTGCTTGAGGCGTTTCTGAATTTCCGCTGCTGGAATCTTTAAAATCTCGGCTAGTTGTTGCTCCGTGTCGTGCCATTTGGGATCTTTTTGAGCTGGGGGCCAGACGTATACGGAGTGGGAAAGACGGCTGCCTGCGAGAATTCTACCTTTGCGATCGAGGATTTTACCCCGTTCAGGCGGTTTGGGGACGAGGCGGATCCGATTGTTTTCTGCTAATTGACGATTTCTGGCACCTTCTACCAGTTGGAGATAGGCAAGCCTGCCACCCAACCCGCCCAACATCAGTAACGAGACGATTAACATGAGGATGAGGGATTGGTTGCGTCGTCCTAATTGGCGGGTATTGGCTAAATCACGCGTTAGGGACGGATCAAGAGGAAGTAAGGTCATGAGGGCTAGACAATGGCATTTCAGACATGGGTTCGTTCCTGACGACTGGCAAAACTGAGTCGTTAAACTAGGTTAGTCAATTTAGATCGTTTGAACTAATTTAGTTGAACTAGGCAACGGTAACCCCAAAGGGAAATGGTGTAAAGCTTGGGTAAAAGGAAATTTGCTATTTTCCCAGTTCTGTCGGGTACGCTATATCAAGGTCAGCTAGTGGGTGATAAACCCTGACCAGTTGATCTGAGATGCACTAGAACTGAGATAGAATCGCATTTATCTAAATCCATTAAATCGAGATCAATTTATTCGCCTTGGCTTAAGATGGCAAGAATAGAATGAAGCCAGTGTAGCGATATATCGCCCCCTTGGCTAGGGTGATCCCTGACCCGATTATGTCCTTTTTGCATGTAGCATGGCTCAGACTGTTCCGCAAAACTACTCTGAAACAGGTTTAAACGTCGGTTTCGACATTGAACTCCGCAAGGTTTTTAAGGTGTTTAATGGCGAAGCTGCGGTGCGGGGGATTGATCTGAGTATTCGCCGAGGTGAGTTTTTTAGTATTTTGGGATCCTCCGGTTGTGGTAAAACAACGACTCTCCGCTTGATTGCTGGGTTTGAGCTGCCGACTGCCGGGGAGGTTTTGATTCGGGGGAAGTCGATGTTGGAGGTGCCCCCCTACCGCCGTCCGGTGAATACGGTGTTCCAAAGTTATGCGCTGTTCAATCATTTGACGGTTGAAGAAAATATTGCCTTTGGGCTAAAAATTCAGAAATTGGGGCGGGGGGAGATTCAAGATCGCGTGCGAGAAGCCCTGAAGTTGGTGAAGATGGAGGGTTTTGCGAAGCGCTTTCCCAGTCAACTTTCGGGGGGGCAACAGCAGCGAGTGGCTTTAGCGCGGGCTTTGGTGAATCGTCCTGCGGTGATTTTGCTGGATGAACCCTTGGGAGCCTTGGATTTAAAACTGCGTAAGGAAATGCAGGTGGAACTGATCAGCCTGCAACGCAACTTAGGGATTACCTTTGTGTTGGTTACCCATGATCAAGAAGAAGCGCTGAGTTTGAGCGATCGCATTGCGGTGATGAATCAAGGCAAAATTGAGCAGGTGGGCACCCCGAACCAAATTTATGAACGACCGCAGACTCGCTTTGTTGCAGAGTTTATTGGGGATACGAATCTGCTATCGGGTCGGATTGAGGGGGTTCATCCCTCCATGCTCTGGATCAAGCTGGATAATGGCTATAAATTGAATGTTCATCCTATGGAGACGGGTACGACTCCGCTCACTTCTGGATCCGTGGTTGTTAGCATCCGCCCGGAGAATATTAAGCTCAGTCTTGTCCCACCTCCCCAGCCAGTCAATTGCTTTGAAGGACGGTTGGAGAGTGTGATGTATCTGGGAACCCATGTTCATTGCCGGATACGATTGGTGACGGGAGAGGCTTTGATTGTGCGGCAGCCCAATCCTTGCTCCTTGGTGGCAACGGATCAACTTCTGTACCTCTCTTGGCGACCGGAGGATTGTATGGCGCTACCACAGGCATGACTTTGGCAGAGAGGGAGAAGATGGGTATGGCGAGGCGAGGGGGAAGCGGGTTGAGCTTGGATCAATTGCCTCCTGGGTGCGATCGATCTAGAAATAGCGGTGGGATTTTCTATCGTGGGATTTGTTGTGGGGGTGAAGCATGAAGTTGCAGGGCAATCCCAAGGGTCGTTTGACCGGAAAACCTCGTTGGAGCCGTCGTCGCTTTCTGCAATACTCGGGCTTAGGTCTCTCGGGGATGGCTTTGACGAGCTGTGGTTGGCGGTTGGGAGATACTAGAGCCAATGCGAAGGTTACGCAGGGTGATCCCCGACAGCTTTACATTTATACCTGGTCTGGCTATATCGATGATGAGCTGCTGGCGAGTTTTCAGTCAGAGACGGGGCGGACGAATACGATTCAGGTGGTCTTTCCATCCAACGAAGTGATGCTGGCGAGTTTTCAGGCGGGTAAGGCTAATACCTACAGCATTATCTATCCTTCTTCCTATGTGGTGCAGAAGATGGTGAAGAAGGATTATCTGATTGAGTTGGATCACAGTCGCATTCCTAATCTGGATAATCTCTTCCCTCAGTTTCGGCAGTCTCCCAGTGATCCCAATAATCGCTACAGTGTGCCAGTGGTGTGGGGGACAACGGGGCTAATCTATAATCCCGCTAAGGTGCCGGAACCCCCCCAGGATTGGGATTTTCTCTGGAAATATAAAGATAAACTGACTCGTCGTATGTCTCTGCTGGAGGATGCGAGGGAGGTGATGGGGGCGACTCTGAAGATGATGGGGGATTCCTATAACCCTACGGACCTGGAGAAGATTCGTCAAGCCTATGAGAAATTGGAGAGTTTGAAGCCGGCGATTACTAATTTTTCGACAGATGCATGGCGGGATCCTTTGGTGGCGGGGGATTTGTGGGTGGCGATGGCCTATTCCTCGGATGCGGCGGCGATCGTGCAGCAGAATCCTAAGTTGCGCTATGTCATTCCCCAAGGGGGTACGTCTCTGTGGAGCGATAATTTGGTGATTCCTAAGCAGGCTCCCAATCCAGATGCGGCCTATGAATGGATTACTTTTACCTTGCAGCCAACTGTTGCTGCCGGATTAGTGCAGCGGCTTTCTGTTGCGACTCCCAATCGGGCTGCGATCGAGCTGTTGTCGCCTGAGTTGCGTGATAATCCTTTGCTGTTTCCACCGCAGTCTGTGTTGGATCGATGTGAAACGATTGCGCCTTTGACCCCTGAATTGACGGAGTTGGTTGAACGATATTGGACGAAGTTGATTAGTTAAGGTTAGTGAGGTAGGGGCTGGGGTGAGCCATGGGATAACTGGATGAGGGTTTTATCCAATTAGGTGGGTGAGCAGGGGAGTGAGTATGACCAAATCGATGCAATCTGAATCTGCAACTGATGGGAAACCTTTGCCGAGGTGGATTGAGCCGATCGCGTTGTTGGCTCCAGCGGGCTTTTGGTTAGTTTTGCTGCTGGTGTTTCCAACGTTGATTATTTTCCAACTTAGCTTAGTTCCGGGCATTCAACCGGGGGACTTGGTTAATCCTTCGGGGCTGGATAATTACTTCCGCATTTTTGAGCCGGTGACGTTGCAGGTGGTGGGGCGATCGTTGCTGTTTTCCACTTGCTCTACGCTGTCTTGTGTGTTGTTGGGGTTCCCGGTGGCTTATTGGTTAGCGGTTTTGGCTCCTAAGCGTTGGCAAAATCTTTTGTTGGTGGGTTTTGTTTTACCGCTGTGGACTTCTTCACTGTTGCGTTCCTATGCCTGGATTAATATTCTACGTCCAACAGGATTTCTCAATAGTTTTCTGACTACGTTTGGGTTGCCGCCACTGGATTTACTCAATCAACCGATCGCGGCGGTGATTGGGATGACCTATAGTCTCTTGCCCTATATGGTGTTGATTCTTTACGCGTCTTTGGAAAAACTCGATCGTCGCCTGCTGGAAGCTTCTGCGGATCTGGGGGCAACGCCGCGCCAAACGTTTTGGATGGTGACGTTTCCACAAACCTTGCCGGGGTTAACGGCGGGAGCTTTGTTGGTGTTTATTAATGCCCTGGGTGATTATGTCAATCCGGAACTGCTGGGGGGCACCAATAGTATGACGGCAGCACGCTTGGTGTATAACAAGTTTTTGGGGGTTGCGCCGGATTGGGGGGTGGGTTCTGCGTTGAGTACGATTATGATTCTGCTGGTGACGCTGGCGATTGTGTTGCTGGTGCGGTATGGCGATCGTGGTGCTCGGAATCTATAGGAAGAAGGTGTGAGGAGAATCGATGGAAAGCTTGGAGCAGTCGCAGCCCCCCATGAATGATATTCTGATGAATCGAGTCAAACCTCGTTGGGCTTGGCAGGCTTGGTTTTCGGCTTTGATGTTTATCTTCATGTATTTACCCATTGTGATGATGGGACTCTATAGCTTTAATGAAGCACCTAATAGTGCTCAGTGGACTGGGTTTACATTCAAGTGGTATGCTAAATTCTTTCAAGATAGGCGTATTCTGTCGGCTTTGGGCGATAGCTTGACGGTGGCAGGTGTTGCGGTGGTGATTGCTGCGGTGCTAGGAACGTTAATGTCAGTGGGCATGGCGCGCTACCAGTTTCCAGGTAAGAAGATTTATCAAAATATTACTTATTTACCGCTGATTATTCCTGATATTGCGATCGCGGTTTCTACTTTGGTGTTTCTGACGGCGTTGTGGATTCCTTTAAGTTTAGGGACGATTATTGCGGCTCATGTTGTATTTTGTATTTCCTATGTTGCTTTGGTGGTTTCTACTCGTATTTCTAGTTTGAATGGTCATTTGGAAGAAGCTGCGTTGGATCTAGGGGCTACGCCATTTCAAGCTTTTATTCTTGTTTTGTTGCCAGAGTTGTTACCTGCGATTCTTTCGGGATGTTTGCTGGCGTTTGTGTTGAGTATGGATGATTTCTTGATTGCTAGCTTTACGGCGGGGGG
>JAYKGX010000092.1:0-6247 GCA_035285565.1 Synechococcales cyanobacterium | reverse complement strand
CACGACGAATATTTTGTGCAAATGCTCATGCATCCAAGATGTTTAGGCTTACATCACTCGTCTCTTACCGCCAACTGCCTTACTACAATTAGCAGCTCTAATTTTGCTTGACCCAACAAAATTAGTCTATGTGTAAAGGATAGTGATATTTGGACTGAGCAAGACCAGCTAGAATTAGCAGCCTTTTCTCTGCAACACTTTAATACAGCTTCTCTTGACAATGGGGAGATATAGCAATCCTCTTTCAGTTGTAAAAGTGGGACAGGCTTCTAGCCTGTGCAGGCAGAATTTCGCCCCACAAATCAATTAGGATTGCTATAGCTGAGTGACTTTTAATTCTATTGGTACGCAGCAAGTTGACAAGTTGCATCTATTTTTTGGAGTTTTATTGTGACGTTGCCACCCTCGGCTCAGCCTAACCCGTCGTCGCACCCGGCTGGAAATGGTACACTGTTTTCAGCCAAGTCAACCCACAGTGGGTGAACTTTGTGTTAGCCATACTTCGCCCAGGGTAAAACCTAAGGTTTAGTCAATCCCAGTCTTGATACACCTTCAAGGTGCCACCCAATGCCACCCAGTCCTTAGCAATTCTCCTTTAGTCACCCCCTCGCCCCAGTTGTCAGCAACGCGGAGTTGGCGGTACACTGCACCAAAACCTTTCAACTCCCATACCTTCCATGCATCCAGAAGACCAGAATGAGAACCATCCTTGTGATTGTGTTTCGGGAACACGGACACTTGCAGTATTAGCGCAAAATTTAAGTCACAGTTTCCCAGAACTATTAACTTTTGCTAGACATGCTGACTGGAAATTTCATCCAGAATTAGAAGCTCTGGAATTGACAATTGGCAATCAAGAAGCTCCTACAAGTTCTCTGGTTGAACTGATAAATTTCTTCCGTGGCATTTTAGAGCAGTCGCGGTTGAATGCTTTGCGGGGAGTTTGGATCAAAACCGGGCAAGCCATTCACGATCAACTGGTTACCTTAATTCATGCAGGTTCTTTAGTTGACATGGCGCCCCATGATAGTTCTGGTTTATTAGATATCCTTTATAGCAGAAGTATTGAGACATGGTTCCAACCTGTGTATTGCACTGAGAGAGGTTCTCCCTGGGGGTACGAATGTCTTTTGAGAGGAAGAAGTAAAGACGGTGAGGTGATTTCACCCTTGGAGCTTATCAAATGGGCGAAACAAGAAAATCTGATTTTTATGCTTGATCGATTGTGTCGGGAAGCTCACCTTCTCAATGCTGGAGCAAAGTTACCTAATTTAGAAGCAACTCAAGTTCTCATAAACTTTATGCCGAACTCGATTTATAGACCTGAATTTTGCTTAAGAAGTACCTGTGCTGCGGCAGAGCGAGCTGGATTACGTCCAGGGCAAGTTGTTTTTGAAGTAATTGAAACAGAAAAGATAACTGATATCGATCATTTAAAATTAATCTTAAGCTCTTATCGTCAATTGGGCTTTCAAGTCGCATTAGATGATGTTGGTAGTGCTTTCTCTGGTCTTAATCTTTTAGGTGAATTAGACCCAGACTTAATTAAGATTGATAGACAGTTAATTGAAAAATCGCGCCATTCAGAACTGCATAGAAAAATCTGTTCTGCGTTAGTTGATATCGGTCGTAGTCGGGGAAGGAAAGTACTTGCTGAAGGTATTGAAAGTCAGGAAGATCACGATTTTGTCTTAAGCTTAAAAGTAGACCTTGTCCAAGGATATTTCTACGGCAAGCCTAGCCTTAATCCCCAGGTTTAATGTCTCTTTGGGACTGAAGTGCGATCGCTGATCTTGTAGGTTGGGTTGAGGCAAGAAACCCAACCGGCAAACTTTAGCCAGCACTAAACAATTGCTGCTTACAGGTGGACAGGTGCAAGCTAACAGAGTCCCTGAGCCGGACGGGATAGGGATAGTTGGTTGAGATGCCGAGGAAACTAGCCGCCACTGATTTGGGACATTATGCAGCTCAAGATATCGGCAGGGATATAAACTTAAAATCTTTTGGTTAGATCAATCAAACGTGAGTCTGGCATCATGCTATATAAAACAATAATTCCTATGAATTCATCAGAACGATTTCGAGGGTGTCTGTTAGGCTTGGCTACAGGCGATGCCGTAGGCACAACGGTTGAATTTCAGCGTCGGGGTTCATTCACCGCTGTGACAGATATGGTTGGCGGAGGTCCGTTTAACCTCAAGCCCGGTCAATGGACTGATGATACATCTATGGCATTGTGTCTCGCTACTAGCTTAGTCAAGGTTGGGGCATTCGATGCTATCGATCAAATGAATCGTTACTGCAATTGGTATGAACACGGTTATCTCAGCAGTACTGGCGACTGCTTTGACATTGGTAACACAGTCAGTCAAGCCTTGTATCAATACAAAACATCCGGTAATCCATTTAGTGGTTCCACGCATCCAAGGTCTGCCGGAAATGGTTGCTTAATGAGGCTCGCACCTGTCCCAATGTTTTATTTTCCAGATCGCGATCGTATTTTACATTTTTCCGGTGAGAGTTCCCGAACAACGCATGGTGCGGCAGAGTGTATTGATGCAAGTCGTTTATTTGGAGACATTCTATTCCGCGCACTCTCTGGAGCTAGTAAAACAGAGATTCTCGTTGGGAATGACCCAGGAACCATTGCATCTCCATCACTTCAATCCATTGCCTGTGGGGAGTATCAAAATAAGCTAATCAACAATATTCGTGGTACGGGATATGTCGTAGACAGTCTAGAAGCTGCGCTTTGGTGTTTTTGGACAACGGAAACTTATGAACAAGCAATTCTTGCCGCTACTAACCTGGGCGATGATGCCGACACAACAGCCGCTATTTGCGGTCAAGTTGCTGGAGCATATTACGGAGAATCGGGCATCCCTAGTCATTGGTTGAGACAACTGACAATGCGAGATGAGATAACTGAGCTTGCCGATCAGTTACAAACTGCCGCTTCATAACAATCCCATGGCACACCGAACGTACAGAGTCTCTGCTTTGAGTCCATCACATCCAGCTCAAGTGCAACTGCGATCGCTTCGGGTCAGCGCAAAGCGGGGCAGGTGCGATCGACCTCGGTATCAAACATAGAGCGGTAGGGCATTCCGTGCTTAAAGCTCAGGTAACGTCCGATGCAGTAGCAGGAGTCACTGAGAAGCCCGCGCTCTATGCGTCAGCATCAGAGTCGGGAATATGTCACGAGCCTGTATCCGATTTATCTAGAGGGGCGAGCTGGAAACCCTTCTCCCAGGCAGAGATGTCATGATATTGACGTTTCCGTACAGGTATTACTTCATACAAGCTTCATCTAATCTGTCGTGCAGGATACCCGTGTTCTCAGGGAGGAAAATGCTACGGTAAGTTCTACAGTTCAGTGAATGTATGTAGAATAGGGGGAATTTGTCAATGGCAGTACTCCAGAAGATAGGTGGGTTTAGTGGCATCGGTTCGGAAGTGTCGGCCTACGATCCGGTGAGTAAACGGTTATTTGTGGTAGCGGGAACCGATGACACGACAGGCCCACGTCCTTTGCTGGTTTTGGATCTGAGTAATCCAACAGCACCCACCTTAGTCACCACGATTCCAGTGAGTGCTTTTGGTGGAGCGGCTAATAGCGTGGCCGTGCGGGATGGGGTGGTGGCGGTGGCGATCGAAGGGACACCCAAAACCGCCCCTGGCAAAGTCGTGTTTCTGAACACCAATGGCACCCTGCTCAACCAAGTCACGGTGGGCGCACTGCCGGATATGCTCACCTTCAGCCCCGATGGCAAACGCGTGCTAACGGCTAATGAAGGCGAACCCAACAGCTACGGTCAACCCAGTTCCATCGATCCTGTCGGCTCTGTCAGCATCATCGACCTCAGCAACGGCGTAGCCAATGCCACCGTCCGCACCGCTGGTTTTGAAAGCTTTAACAGTCAAATTGCCGACCTACGGGGGAAGGGCGTTCGCATCACCGGACCGGGTGCCACGGTTGCGCAGGATTTAGAACCGGAATACATTACCGTGACCCCGGATGGCAAAACTGCCTACGTCACGTTGCAGGAAAACAATGCTTTGGCTGTGATCAATATTGACACTGCCACGGTCAGCAAAATTCTGCCCCTGGGTCTCAAGGACTTCAGCCAGGGATTGCCCAGCTTGACCACCTATGATGTCACCAATTTACCGGCTCTGGGCACTACGGCCACGGTCAACCCCAGCAATTCGACCCAAACCGCACCTGGACAAACCATTTCCTTGGGTGGGTTTTCTGGTCTCGCTTTTGACGGTGTAGCCCCCAATGGCAATCTCCGGTTCATTACCCACACCGATCGCGGCCCCAATGGCGAACCCTCCGGTAGCAATCGTCCCTTTGCGCTGCCCGATTTTCAACCCCGCTTGGTACGGTTAGAACTGAATCGCACCACCGGACAGGTCACCGTTGTGGAACAAATTGGTCTGAAGAAAGCCGATGGTTCTCCACTGACGGGGTTACCCAATGTTCAAGCCAACGCTAATGGTTTGGCCTATACCGATGAAGTGCCGGTGGATCTGTTTGGCAATCGCTTAGCCAACGATAAATTGGGGGGTGATTTTGAAGGAATTGCGATCGCCGCCGATGGCACCTACTGGCTGGTGGATGAATACCGCCCTGCGATTTATCAGTTCGATCGCACTGGCACTTTGCTGAATCGGTTGATTCCGACGGGCACGGCCACAGGCGATGGTAGCTTTGGTACGCCGGTGTTGCCAGCGGTCTATGCCCAGCGTCGTAGTAATCGTGGGTTTGAAGCAGTGGCGATCGAAGGCAACACACTCTACGCCTTTATCCAAAGCGCCCTGGATAATCCCGATTCCACCGGCGATACCACCTCGCGGGCTTCGCGCAATCTGCGGGTGTTGGCCTTGGACGTGACCACCAAGCAAGTTACGGGGGAATTTGTTTACCTGCTGGATGACATCAGCGGCACGGGCAATGCACGCACGGACAAACTGGGGGATGCTGTTTCCCTGGGCAATGGTCGGTTCCTTGTAGTCGAACGCGACGATCGCAGCGGCACCAATGCCAACAAATTAATTTACGAAATCGATCTGCGGGGCGCGACCAACATCAACAATCCCGCCAACCTCACCCGTCTACCCATTGGCAAAACCCTGGAACAATCGACGGTGGAAGAACTTAGCGCTGCTGGGGTGAAAACCGTCAGCAAGCGTCTTGTCACCAATGCGGCCGCTCTGGGCTACACTGGCGTGGAGAAACTGGAAGGTCTGGCTTTAGTGGGACCCAACACTCTTGCCATCATCAATGACAATGATTTTGGGATTGGCGGTAGCAGTGCTGCTAATGGTGTCCTCGGTGGGGCAACGGTGCCCAGCGCAATTAAATTGGGATTGCTAGAGTTTAACCGCTCCAATGGTTTGGATGCTAGCGATACCGATGGCAGCATTAATATTCGCAACTGGCCGGTGTTTGGTATGTATCAACCGGATGCGATCGCTAACTTTACGGCTAACGGTCAGACCTATCTGATTACTGCTAACGAAGGCGATGCCCGCGACTACACTGGCTTTGCAGAGGAAATCCGCGTCGGTGCCTCTGGCTATAGTTTAGATCCCACTCGGTTCCCCAATGCCAGCACCCTCAAAGCCAATGCTAACCTGGGCCGACTCACGGTTTCCCGCGCCACGGGCGACACCGATGGGGATGGCGACTTCGATCGGATTGAAATGCTGGGGGCGCGGTCCTTCACGATTTGGGATACGGCGGGCAATTTGGTGTTTGACACTGGCGATCAGATGGAACGAATCACTGCCGATCGCGTTCCTGCCATTTTCAACTCGAATGGAACGGCGACCACCTTGGACACCCGCAGTGACAATAAAGGTCCCGAACCCGAAGGTGTGGCGATCGCTGTTGTGGAGGGTCGCACCTTTGGCTTTATCGGGCTGGAGCGTACGGGCGGCGTTATGGTGTATGAACTCACCGATCCCACTGCCCCCGTGTTTCTGCAATATGTGAATCCTGTTGGCGATGTGGGACCAGAGGTGTTGACGGTGATTCCCGCTGCCCAAAGTCCCAATGGCAAGGTGCTGTTGGTCAGTGCCAACGAGGTGAGTTCCACTACTGCCATCTACGAGTTCACACCCCCGACGCGACGTGATGGCACTGCTGGCAATGATGCGCTGTTTGGCACCAGTCAGTCGGATGTGTTTCTGGGTGGAGCTGGCAATGATGCCCTCTATGGTAATGGCGGCAATGATC
>JAYKGX010000091.1:0-3627 GCA_035285565.1 Synechococcales cyanobacterium | reverse complement strand
TATGGTCGAAAGTCCACGACGGTCGAGGCGGTTGCTGATGAATTGGGAAGCCAGCACCGTATCGCCTAGTGGTCGGTGTCTGGTAGTTCACACTAGCACCACACTTCTCCAATCAGTTCAATTTCATAGGGAGTTTGAGCGATCGCGGTTCCTTTGGAATGGGTCTAGCCTTTCACTAAAGTCTTTTCCCCGTACAACTTTGTCTCCCCGTGCAATTCTGTCTTAGGATAGAGGAGTCCCAGCACGATCGCACTTTTGATTAGAGTGAAGGGTATCCTGAAGGAAGCCCCCAGCGGTTTAGTTGAACGCGACTGTATGAACTCGATGATGACTTGAACGATTCTGAAACGATTCTAAAAAGCAACTATCCTAAACCTGTTGGAGAATCCTATGACCAGCGTACAGCTACCATTCATTGTCCACCCTATCAGCCGTACCGCCCTCACCCTCTTGGGCAGCGTTGCTAGCAGCCTGTTGATCCTGGCTCCCATCGCCCAGGCGAATACTGCTCCCCTCAGTCCAACCCCCCTCGCGGAAGCCCCTCAGGTAAGCGGGCAAGCGGGGGATCTCACCGTTCAGAGCTTGAATTGGCGCACCGGACTTTTCTGCACCAATGGGCAAACAGGCACTGCGATCGGAGCCTGCGGTGGAGCCATGGAACCCAGCCTCATGCCTGCGATGATCCAACCCAGTGTAATTCAACCCAATGCGATCGGGGAAGCAACTCCATTTCAGCCCGGTGTCGTGATTGAGCGTAATCCCAATGTTGAGGTCGATTTGCCCCGTCCTGCTCTAGCGCCACTGTTCCAAATCGAACCCAAGCGGGGATCGGTACAGCCAATGCAAGTGGAAGTTCCCTAGATGATGCATTCCTGGGTGCTGGTGCCTCAAGGGGCAGAATATCAAGCTGTGGCACGATCGCTCAGCAAACTTCCGGGCGATCGCCCCTTGACCCTAGCAGCCATTCCGGTTGGTAGAGCAGCCGTTACCCAGTGGTTGGCGCAGCAGGCAATCCAGCACCCTGACCCGATCGAGCACATTATTCTCTGTGGTCTGTGTGGCAGTTTGCGATCGACGATCCCGGTCGGGCAAGCCGTCACCTACACCCATTGCCAAGATGAAGCAGGGCAGCAGTGGATCTGTGAGCCGATCGCCCATCCAGCCGTGATTCCCGTCCAGGGGTTGAGCAGCGATCGCCTGGTTCATCTGGCTGCCGAGAAGCAGAAACTGGCCCAAACCTACAACGTCGATGTGGTGGAAATGGAAGCTGCTGCTGTTTTGACCTATGCCCACTCGCAGGGAATTCCGGTTTCAATTCTGCGGGTGGTTAGTGATGATGCCCACTATGATCTACCAGACTTAACGACGGCGATCGATGCTGCGGGCAATCTACAACCCATGCCCTTGGCACTCGAAATGATTCGGCACCCGATCGCTGCTTTACGATTAATTAGAGGCTCACTGCAAGGTTTAGCAAGATTGGAACAGGTCACCCGTCAGATCTTCTGAAAAAAAAGCTGCATCACCGAATTTAAGTTGGAAGCCCCATTTGCCATGCGGTGGGGTAGTTCACCCAACTATTCATATTGAAGGAATTGATGATGATGCATACAAGTTTTGCACCCAAAATTGGACTGGCTCACAATGCTGTGATGTAAAAATTTTCGGCAAGGACGGATCTTAAATTCCAGAACCATCTAGAAATTCGTTCAGCACCTTATCGCAGATCTTGCAACTGGGATTGTCCAAAGCGCGATCGCCCTCTTGCGGCTCCTCCAGGTCGGGATTGGTGTCGCCGGCTCGCTCTAGCCCCACTTCCCCCGGCACTTCGGTTTCACGCACCGCCGCCATGGCATAGCAGGCATCCAGGGTTTGTCGGGCATTCAACGGTTGCTGCGTTTGCAGAGTTTGCACTTGTTTTTCTAGGGATTCAATGCGATCGAGCAACGCCCGAATTACTTGCGCTTCCGAATCAGGCAAACGGTTATGTTCCAGGGGTTCCACCTTTTCACCCGCACGGTAAACAATCCGCCCCGGCACCCCCACCACCGTGCAATCCGACGGCACATCCCGTAGCACCACCGACCCCGCCCCAATCCGGACATTATCTCCAATATTCAAATTCCCGAGCACCTTCGCCCCGGTGCCCACCACCACATTTTCGCCCAGGGTGGGGTGCCGCTTGCCCGACTGTTTCCCCGTGCCGCCCAGGGTCACCCCTTGGTAGATCAGCGCATAGTCACCCACGATCGCCGTCTCCCCAATCACAACCCCCATCCCATGGTCAATAAAAACACCCTTACCGATCGTGGCACCGGGGTGAATTTCAATTCCAGTCAGAAAGCGGGCAATGTGGGAAATGAAGCGAGGAATGAACGGTAGTTGCAATTTGTAAAGAAAATGGGCAAACCGATGAAACAGCAGTGCCTGTAGACCAGGATAACAAAACAGCACTTCCAACCAATTTCGCGCCGCCGGATCACGGTCGAAAATGATGCGAAAGTCAGTAATCAAGGTATTTAGCACAGCAGCAGCCCTTGTGATGATAGAGGTGAGGTGATGCAACACGCCTTCTATCTTAGCGGAGCGCTGGCATCTCAGGAATAGGACCAGGAGGGGGGAGAACCGATGAAACTCTGAGAGGATTCCCGCTATAACATGCCCGCCAACTGCAAAATCCTGGTAACGCTGCTCGGTAATTCTGAGTTCATCCGAATGGGGATCGCCTGGGTGGAGAGCGACTGGGCATAACCTCCGGTCAGGAACGGTTTATACTTTTCCGCTTCTGGAGTGAATTGCTGAGCAAAGGCTAAACTCACCCCGCGCATCACCGATCGCAAGCCTTCCACTTCATTGCCCAATTTTTCTGGCACCAGAGTTTTAGAAAACATGGTTGGATTAAACCGCGTGCTATCACTCACACTCAGATGGGTGGCTCCGATCGCAGTGATCAAATATTTAGGCGTAGGCAATTGGGTAAAGGGTTGCAGTTGCTGGCTCAGGGTCGGAGTTAGGGCATCATCGGTGCTCGTCAGCATCAAAGTCGGGGTTTGCACCTTCATCAAGCCGGATTTGCCAAAGATTTGCCCCACCGCCGGATTCAACGCGATCGCCCCCACCACCCGCCGATCCCGCAGGTTGAGGGTATTGCCGGAAAGTTGACTGCCCGCACATTGCAGCCAATCCGCAGGCGATCGCTGCAGCACCGCATTTTTCTGACAGAATTGCCGTAACTCTGCAAGATTGACCTCACCCCCCGCCAGGGCCAGCGCCCCATAGCCCCCGAGGGAATGCCCCACCACAATGACCTGTTGCGTATTAAACCGTGCCGCTCCATTTGCTTCAGGCGCACGCTTGCCTAACTCATCCAGCACAAATTGCACATCCTTGGGGCGATCGATCAATTCCTGAGGCGGCAACAATTGGCTTAAATCATTGATCGGGCGTTGGTTCGCTTGCAACACGGAAGGATGCTCGATCGCAACGACGTTGAATCCGTGGGAGGTTAGGTGCTGGGCTAGGTAGGTTAGGAATTTTTTGCTGGCTTCAAAACCGGGGGAGATGATGATGAGGGGAGTGGGGGAGTGGGAGAGGCGGGGAGAGGGGGAGAGGGGGAGAGGGGGGGTG
>JAYKGX010000090.1:0-2858 GCA_035285565.1 Synechococcales cyanobacterium | reverse complement strand
CGGGGGGGGCGGGGGGGAATTTTTGGGCAGAGATTCCGGCTTCACAATGTATTAATAATAGGCGCTATTGGGTATGGATCAATGACCAACCACCTGCGAATCCTTGGTAATTGAGTGGAATCGTCGTTTTTTCATGTTTCAAGAAGTGAGCCTTGATTTCACTCACTCAGCGTCAGTCGTAGAACAATCTGCTTTGGAGCGGATTGAGAGAGACTTGGGAGGGGAAGTGGGGGCGATCACTTAGCGTTAGCCTGACTGCCCATTCAAGATCTTCGTAACCAGAGATACTCACCCGTTTGAGTGATGCGTTTTGTAATCAAACATGGTGGTTAGCAACGATCGCCCTTCCATTGCAACAGTGACTGCCCGTCCATACTCGGCGCGGACTTATGGGTTGAGGTTTTAGCAAGATCGATCGGTTTGTTGGTGGCTGAGAGCGATCGCTTGAGGTCAGATCCGAGGATTCATCGTAGTTGAGTCGAACAGGTAAAGAATTAAATCGCTCGTATTGCCTGCTACATTTTCAGGGCAACCCCTCCAGCACAATAGGCATATCCTTTCAACTTGTGAGAGGGGAACATGAAACCCCGAATCATCGTTTGTGGACTCGATCGAGCCGGATACAGAATTTATAAGCTGCTGCAACTGCAAGGAGCCTGGGTCATTGGCATGAGCAATACCCCAATTGTAGGGGAAGACGATCTGGTGGTCGGAAACTTGCAAGACCCTGAGACACTCATCGCTGCAGGTATCCATCATGCTGAAACGCTCATACTTGCCCTCAACAACGACACCGTCAACTTAGAAATCCTCATGCAGGCGCGCCTACTGAACCCCCGCGTCCGAGTCATCAGTCGCTTGTTTAACCATTGTCTGGGCGATCGTCTCGATCATATGTTACCTGCCCATGTCACCATGAGCGTTTCAGCCCTGGCAGCCCCCATCTTTAGCTTTGCAGCACTGGGGAGTCGGGCGATCGGACATTTAAACTTGTTCAATCAGACCTGGCCCATCCATGAAGAATATATCCATGCCGAACATCCCTGGCTCAATCAACCCTTGAGCAACCTTTGGGAAGACCGCTCTCGCATGTTAATTTACTATCTCCCTCGCAGCGGTGATATCACCCAGGATTTAGTAGCTGGCGTGTTAAGTGGTAGACGCTTGCAGCAAGGCGATCGCTTAATCGTTGGAATACAACCCAAGATCCGCAGTCAGCGCCAGCAGTGGTGGGCTAACCTCGGACAACAGTTCATGCGGCTACAACGTTTTCAGCGCTATTTTCGTTCCACAACCCTAGCTTTTCTGACGTTAATGATTGCCATTCTTGTGGCAACTCTGATTTACATTCGTTTCTCATTTCATCAGACCTCTTGGTTGGATGCTCTGTACTTTTCGGTGGGTCTGATTACAGGCGCAGGGGGACAAGAAAGCGTTGCAGAACAATCTCCCAATGCCGTCAAATTATTCACCATCCTAATGATGTTAGTCGGAGCAGGGATTGTTGGGATTTGCTACGCCCTATTGAATGATTTTGTGTTAGGAACCCGGCTTAGCGAAGTGTGGAGCATTACCCGGATTCCGGTTAAAGATCATATTGTTGTCTGTGGCTTAGGAGGATTGGGAATTCAGGTCGTTCAACAGTTGATCAGCCAAGGACACGAAGTCGTGGTGGTTGAGCCAGATGCAAATAATCGTTTCCTCAGCAGCATTCGTTCCCTGAAGATTCCCGTGATCCAAGGAGAGGCAAATCAGAGTTCAACGCTACAAATGGCAAATATTACGGGAGCTAGGGCGCTGCTAGCGGTCACGAGTAATGACATTGTTAACCTGGAAATTGCCCTAACCGCAAAAGATCAAGCCCACCGATTAGCGATCGTGGTGCGTAGCCAAGAACCGAATTACGCCAAAATGGTGCAGCAAGTCTTTGAATTTGATGCGGTGCTGAGTCCCATTGAAATTGCAGCGCCATCGTTTGCTGCTGCTGCATTAGGCGGAACCCTCCTGGGGAATGGCATGACCGCTAATATCCTCTGGATTGCGATCGCAACGTTAATCACACCTGCCCACCCATTCTATGAACGACGGGTCAAGGACATTGCCACAACCATTGATCTTGTCCCCCTTTATCTAGAGAATCAATCCAAATGCATCCATGGGTGGGAATTACTCGATACGCATTTACAGTCAGGATCTGTGTTGTATTTAACCCTCCCGGCTGTGCGACTCGAACATCTACTGCAAGCACAACCCGAAAAGTTGAAAGTGTAGAGAACTCCTGTTTGGCGCACGGAGTCTGCAAGATTTTCGGTTTGAAGTCCCCCTTATTAAGGGATCGAGAGATTGACGGGAATCGAGTTTCGTCGAACTGACATTAAAATTGGCTGAAATCAGGATAGAATTCTGATCCATCCTTTCTATTTATGGCAATGAAATCATGGCAATTACGATCGCAGGGGAACGCAGTGGAAGTGGCAAAACAACCATTACGCTATCGCTCCTGGCAGCATTGAGACAATGGGGTGAAGCGGTGCAATCCTTTAAAGTTGGGCCAGATTATATCGATCCCATGTTTCATCGCTATGTGACCCAGCGTCCTTGCTATAACCTCGATCTCGCCCTCACCTCGGAAGCCTATTTAGTAGACTGTTTTACGCGCCATACCGCAGCGATCGATCTGGCAGTTGTGGAAGGCGTGATGGGGCTATTTGATGGGGCGGCTGAGCCAGCGGGATATGGCAGTACGGCTGAGGTAGCTAGATGTTTGCAGTTGCCGATTTTATTGGTAATAGATTGTCGTAGTATTTCCCAATCCATTGCTGCTATCATCCATGGCTATCGTAGTTTGGATCCCACCC
>JAYKGX010000089.1:0-3314 GCA_035285565.1 Synechococcales cyanobacterium | reverse complement strand
GTTTCCTACTGGGATTTTGATGTATTGGCGGGGGCAGGCGGACTCTATTCCACTCTGCGCGATTTACTCCAGTTCGTGACCATCAGCTTGCATCCCCCTAAAACGCTCATCGGTCAAGCGATCGTCCTTTCCCAAAAGCCCCAATTCCAAACCACTGCTCTCGGATTTCCCCAGGCGACCGCGATGGGCTGGCAGATCATCACCCCTGGCTTCAGCAAAACGCCCATTCTCTGGCATAACGGCGGCACCGGTGGCTTTGTCAGTTTTATTGCGATCGATCCGGCTCAAGATTGTGGTGTGATTTTGCTCTCTAACTATGGGGATGCGATCGCCGGAGATAATACCCTGGATAACATTGGCATGAGTCTGCTGCGCGATGCTGCCAAAGTCTCTCTGCAATAAATTCCCCACCCCATAGGGTTGACGAGAACGCCGATCGCCGATAAAGTTCTATGATTGAGTCGTAGAGGATGATCCCATTTTTCTACAGCTCAAGCCCAAAAAACTGGCACGATCGCCTTGAGCTAGCACCTCAAAACGATCGCTAAGCCCCCAAGCTGTTAACGGCAGCATGGTGACCTGGATTGCATTTTAGCACTCCTAGCCGCCCTGTTTTGTCATGCCAGACAACGGGGCGGCTAGTTTTTTGGGTTCTCCTCGTCCACTCCATTCAGATTTGAGGAAAACCCAATGAAACGCTATACCAAACAAATCAACCTGCAACTGAGCGGGGATGCCGATGCCATTGAAGCAGCGATCCGGCTTTTGCATGTGCTCAATTTCATCAGCGCCCACGCCTGGAGCCGACCCGTCCGTAAACGGGGTACATCGACCGTTGTGTGCGTTGCTGCAAGAGAGATCATGCTAGAAGCAGAATAGACAACACCAGAGCGATCGGTGTTCGAGACGTTGAACTTTTGCAAAAGTTCAACGTCTCGACGTGCTCATCTTCCCGACTTAGACATCCAGGAGGAGCAGATGTTCCAGGTGGAAATTGATAAAATGGGAATGAAGCAAAAGGAGGAAATCATGTACACGATGACCAGTTGGGAAGAAAAGGGTATGGAGAAGGGCGTAGAAAAGGGTAGGGAGAAAGAGCGGCAGACGATCGCCCTGAATCTCTTACGTCAAGGAGTTGCGATCGAAACCATCGCACAAGCTACAGGACTCACCTTGGAGCAACTTCAAGAGATGCAAGCAAAACTCAGCGGATAACCCCTAGACAGCGCACTTGCGCAAAAATGTAGAAAGATTAAATGGATTGAATGGGGCGATCGGAGTGGTTTTGCTACGGTAGCAATGTGTGCGTGTTTCTACCAGGGATGATCTGATGAAGGGCGATCGGCTGTTTTTCGGTTTGTTTCTGGGGGTGAGTGGGGCGATCGGGATTTCTATACCTGCGATCGCACAATTAAATTTAGTCCCAGATACAGCAGTTGATCGATAGTTTATTCTGAGGTAATCATATGGAGCAAATAATTCTCGAACAAATTCAGCGACTACCTGCGTCAGCGCAGCAGGAAGCCTTGCGCTACATTGAGGCATTGGTAGCAAAGTACATCCCCGCTCAACAATCGGAAATAGCTAACCAGCATCCATTGGCCAAGTTTTATGGTTGTATTGATGATGAGACATTTATCCGACAGCCACAGGGCGAATTGAACGATCGAGAGTCTTTCTAATGCAGTATTTGCTTGACACGAACACTTGCATTATTTACCTCAAAGGCAGAAATTTAGCATTGAAGCAGCGGCTTGAATCCATTGAGACACAAGAAATCGTGATTTGTGCCGTGGTAAAGGCTGAACTAATTTATGGTGCAATGAAAAGCGCATATCCAGAACGTAATTTTTCCTTGCAACAAGATTTTTCAGCACAATTCCATTCCCTACCCTTTGATGATTTTGCGGCTACGACATTTGGAACAATTCGCGCACAATTAGAAAATCAAGGAGTTCCGATCGGTCCCTATGATTTGCAAATTGCCGCGATCGCATTGTCGAATGATTTGACCTTGGTAACGCATAATGTGCGGGAATTTTCGCGAGTGGATGGGTTACGGGTGGAAGATTGGGAAGCGATATAGGGACGATCGATCGTTAGCAAAGCAATTCAGCGATCGTCCCTCAAATCACGATGCGTTAACACAAACATCAGCTTCTTGGAGAATATTTGAGAGTTGCGATACCCTGATGATGTTGAGGATTGTTGGGGTTTGCTCTATGAAAGCTGGGTATTTTGGGAGTTTGTTGGTGTTTGGGGCTGCTTTTGGGATGACGCAGGTGGGGCTGGCGCAATCGGTTCCGAGTAATATTGTGCCGGATGATACTTTGGGAGAAGAGCGATCGACTCTTACGCCTGCTGTGATCAAGGGATTGCCCAGCGATCAGATCAATGGTGGAGCCGTTCGGGGTAGTAATCTATTTCATAGTTTTCAGCAGTTTAACATTGGCGAAGGGCATGGCGCTTATTTTGCTAATCCGGTAGGAATTGAGAACATTCTGAGTCGCGTGACAGGAACAGGGCGATCGGAGATTTTAGGCAAGTTGGGCGTTTTGGGAGATGCCAATTTGTTTTTGTTGAATCCGAATGGGATTGTGTTTGGTCCGAAGTCTAGTTTGGATGTGGTGGGATCGTTTACGGCAACGACGGCGGATGCGATTCAGTTGGGCGATCGGGGTTTCTTTAGTGCGTCTCAACCGCAGCAGAGTGGGTTGTTGGCGGTGGCTCCGGGAGCGTTGTTGTATGAACAAATTGCGGCACAGGGCAGCAGGCTGGTGAATACGGGCAACCTCATCGCAGGGCAGGATCTGACGTTGGCGGCGAATAATCTAGAGCTTCAGGGACAACTGCGATCGGGCAGAGATCTAACACTTCAGGCCCAGGATACGGTGCGGATTCGGGATAGTGTCACGGCTCCGTTTATGGCTAATGCTGGAAGAAATCTAACCATTCAGGGCGATCGCGGCCTTGATATTTTGACACTTTCTAATGTTCAAAGCAGAATCCAAAGCGGCAGCGATCTTACTTTAATCAGCAATGGCAGTATTTCTGGGGATACACACTTCTTCAGTGGTGGCAATCTATCAATGGTCACTCTGACAGGCACTCCCGGTAACTTTGTTAGCCTGTACGATCCGATTATTTATGTCAATGGGGATGTCTCGTTCGGTAATTACAGTGGTGCGTCATTGAAGATAGAAGCTACAGGCAGCATCCAGGGCGGGAACATTGAAATCCTCACACCTGATGGTGGTATTCCAAACACTGCCCCGGATTTTGCCATATTGACGGGTGGTAAAGCCGTGATTTTG